>CAYXJG010000030.1:18570-22710 GCA_964465285.1 uncultured bacterium | reverse complement strand
CGCCCCAAACCCCTATTTTTGCGTTGTGAATTTGAGAACTTTGCCAGGTCGTGAACGCGATTTTTTGATGCTTGTTCCTACAAGCAGCGAGAATTGATGTTGCCCCTTCGCAAAGTGCGCCCATGGAATGTCAATTTTTTCAACAGCCTCTCAGGCGACTGTCAGAAAGGGTATGTTAAATTAGGCGTACTTCGCCCACAGTCGTCGCACATAGGTTTTTCAAGGCATGACAGTTGTAAAGCGTTTCCTCGTCCTGAGCGCAACGGCTTTCGTCGTTACCGCAGTAGGAACTATCATTGGTGGCTTACATTTGTCTCGCAGCGAGGCATTTCTCCAAGATAGTCCCAAAGATTTGGTAGACGAAGTCTGGCAACTGATCGACCGAACCTATGTGGATGCCACCTTCAACCAAGTAGACTGGCAAGCTGTACGTCAAGATTATCTAGAGCGTGACTATGGCGATCGCGAAGACGCCTATGTTGCAATCCGGGAAATGCTAGAACAATTGGACGATCCCTATACCCGCTTCATGGATCCCCAAGAGTTTCGCAATATGCAGATTGACACCTCTGGAGAGCTAACGGGGGTGGGCATCCAGCTTTCCCAGGATGAGGAGACCAACGAACTTGTTGTGGTTTCTCCCATCGAAGACACTCCCGCATTTGAGGCAGGTGTCTTGTCTGGCGATGTCATTACTCAGATTGACGGCCAAAGTACTGCAGAAATGGATATTAACGATGCGGTGAACTTGATTCGAGGCCCGGTCAATTCAGAGGTCACCCTGAAGGTTCGCCGGGGCAGTCGTGAAATTAACTTCGACATTGTCCGTGCACGCATTGAGATCCATCCAGTGCGCTATGAGTATCGCACTGAGGCAGGTTCCAACGGCATTGGGTATATTCGTTTAACCCAGTTCAGTGCCAACGCCTCTGAGGAAATGGAAGAAGCAATTGAGGATTTAGAATCCCAGGGCGTTGATGGCTATGTGCTCGATCTCCGCTCAAACCCCGGTGGGCTTCTCCACTCTAGTGTCGAAATTGCTTCCATGTGGATTGACGAGGGTACTATCGTATCTACGGTGAATCGCCAGGGCGTTTATGGTGAGCAATCTGCTGATGGAGGCTCTCTGACAGATAAGCCGCTGGTTGTTCTGGTAGATGGTGGTTCTGCCAGTGCAAGTGAAATCCTCTCTGGCGCATTGCAGGACCAGCGTCGAGCATTGATTATTGGAACGCGAACCTTTGGCAAAGGTCTGGTTCAGTCTGTCCGTCCTCTAGGCGATGGGTCAGGGTTAGCCATCACGGTTGCCAAATATCTGACGCCGAGTGGACGAGACATTAATAAAGAGGGAATTTCCCCCGATGTCGTCGTAGAACTTTCAGAGGAGCAGGTAGAACTCCTTTCTGAAAATCGTGAAGATATTGGCACATTAGCTGATCCTCAATACTTTTCAGCTATCGAAGTATTGACCCAGGAAATTGCAAATAACGACAGCGAACCCAGAGCTGAAGCGATTGCTCAGTAGGGGAGATAGCAGTGGACGCGATACACATCTGCCAGGTTTTCCTTGCCTTTCAGTTCTACTTTTCCCCAGGGTTCTACGCTAAACCGATCGTCTAAATAGGCTAGGGTTTCTTGGGCGATAAGAATGCGGCAGATGCCAGGTTGCCGACTTTTCAGGCAGCTCTCCAGGCGAGCAGCTGTGTTGACACTATCGCCAATGACGCCATATTCCAGGCGTTCTTTCCCACCTAGGCTCCCAACGACAATAGGGCCAGTGAAGATGCCCACGCGCATCTTGGCCGTCGGGAGACCTCTGAGGGCCCATGCTTGGTTGAGGTGCTCGAGGCGATCGCCCATTTTTAAAGCACAGAGCACTGCTTGACGGGCATCCTTGGCAATTTCCTCGTCGCTGGTGCGGGGGACGGGAACGCCGAATACAGCGAGCAGCCCATCTCCAGTAAATTTGTTGACAATCCCCCGGTGCTCTTTCACCACATCCACCATGTCGTTGAGGTATTCATTGATCCACTCCATCAATTCTTCTGGGGGTAGCTTTTCTGCCAGGGTACTAAACCCTTTGATGTCCGAAAACATCATCGTGGCGATGATTCGTTGTCCTGGCAGCTTCCCAGATTTGAGCAGGCGATCGCGCGATTCCCACAGGGCATCCGCAATTTCTGGAGACGTACTTTGCCCCAACAAAGTCATCACCATCTGCTGCTGCTGCTGCGCCTGCTGTGCCTGGTAGGTAATGACCGTGCCGGAACTCAAAAAGAGCGCCAGGGCAGGCGCCATCACTGGAATCCACCCGCTGTGAAGAAAACAGAGATAGCTAATGCCGCCAACGCTTCCTAAGAGTACGACGGCTCCGATGCCCAAGATGAGCGGACGGCGAAGGCACCAGCTCACAATCGCGCCAGCGATCGCCCATGCCCCAGTCCACATCATCTCCGCCCACTCTGGCCAGAACCAAAACAAAGGGCGATCGCCCAAAGCGGCATCGAGGATTTGGCTCACCATTTGGGCATGAATTTCAACCCCCGACATCGTGAAGTCAGTCTGGCGGGAGTTACTGTAAGGTGTACCAAAATTATCTTTTAAACTGCCTGCCGTGGTTCCAATCAGCACAACTCGGTCATTGATCAGTGCCGGGTCAACCTGATCAGTCAACACATCCGTGAGGGAAAGGTGGTCGGCAATATCTCCACCATTTCGATAGTCCAGCAGAATTTGATAGCCACCGCTATCAATCTGATGATATCCCCCAGCTCCCTCACTCAGAGGTAAAAATACCGCCTCGCCAAGCTGCAAAACGTCTGGATTTATGTCGCTACCCGTGGGAAAAATGCCCTCGGCTTCCAAGTAGCGTAGAGCGGTCTGTAGGGCAAATGCAAAAAACACCCCCTCCCTATTGGAGCCGATGAGCAAGCTGCGACGAACAACCCGGTCTGGATCAATGGGCAAGTCATTAAACCCAACCTGCTCAAGCGGGATTTCTGGAGGAGGAGGAATCGTATTTTCGTCGGAATCCCCCAATTTGGTAATGACTACTACGTTTTCCGCCTGCATTTCAGCCCGCAAACTGTCCCAGCCTGGTGGCTGGGGAGCATTGCGATGGAGGTCGAGGCCAATAACGCGAGGGTGATGGCGTTGAAGAGCTGCCATCACGTCCGCCAATACCTGGTCAGGAGGAGTGACCTGAAGGGCTTCAATGTCTCGCTCTGTGATGCCCACAATTAGCAAGCGGTCATCAGGGGGACGGTTTCCTCGAATCTGCACCATGCCGTCATAGGCGAGCAGTTCGAGGGATTCAATTTTGTCGAACTCCTTCAACACCAGAATTAGCCCTGCGGATGCAAGGCTAATCGTGGCGATCGCCACGAATGCTTCAGACGTTGATGTCAGACGTATGCCCCTGATTTGGCTCCAGATCGTCTGGCAGAGCTGTGTTAATTTCACAGATGTCTAGTCACCATGTTCACGATACGACTGGGCAGAGTCTATGGAAGAAGTAGGAGTAGGGGCGCGGGGCTTACCCAAATCTGGGTTTGACGGGTTTAGCGTTCAGAAGGTTGCCAGGTCATGGTCAATAGGTTTGCCCTTTTGAGGCAAAATAGTGGCGAGCATTGCCCGTGGTTCCCCTTGGGATGAGTTGGTTTGATGAAGTCGATTGGTCGATGCGCCCTGGATTATCTTCTGGAAACTTGTAATCGGGTTAGACAAGATTCCAAATACATCTGGTTAGGCGGGTCAGTGTCTTTGTTGCGCCTACCACCCTCTAAAAAATTACGTGCATCCTATTCAACGTTAGAAGCGTTGAAGGTCGGAGACCCCCCAAACGCTTCCTTCTTCAAAGCCCACGAGTGAACGGATCTGCTGCTCCTAGATACGTCCTACAGCATTCATAGAATCCGGTCTGGAAACTCTGCATAATTCTTTAGACGCCGAACCCTGATAGTTTTAGAATACCCAGAATTCTGAAGCGGCATCACTTGTAGCTTCGGTGATTTAGCAAGTATCCAGCGACCCTTTATTAAAAAAATAGACCTGCTAGGATGAAAAGTAGTGACCTATGGTAAGGCTGTATATGGCAAGAGCAGCTAACCTGCATTGCCCTAGCCTATAGGCTACAGACTA
>CAYXJG010000030.1:0-18470 GCA_964465285.1 uncultured bacterium | reverse complement strand
CTATAGGCTACAGACTACAGGCTACAGACTACAGGCTACAGACTACAGGCTACAGATCTGGATCTAATGCTTGAATCTAATGGTTGAATGAGAAGCCCTGCGCATCTAGGATTCTCAATTCAAGTATTAAGATCAAATATTAAGATTACGATCTGGCAAGGAATACCCCTGCCAGATGTTCTTGTTCGAGCCTGTCTCTTTATTGAATGAGCTAGGTTTGAATCGTTAAAACAACACGTCCAATACGTCCTATGAATACGCTTATTGCTGTGACTCCCTGCGCCATTGGAACAGCTCCGACGGTTGCTCCTGAAAAAAAAGGGCAGACCACACCCAAGCTCTATCCCAACTATAAGGTGATTGTTCTTAATGACGATTTCAACACCTTTCAGCACGTCGCAAGCTGCTTGCTAAAATACATTCCTGGGATGTCGAAGGAACGCGCCTGGGAATTAACAGAAAGGGTTCACTTTGAGGGGCAGGCCGTGGTGTGGGTCGGTTCTCTAGAACAGGCAGAGTTCTACCATCTCCAGCTCAAGCGAGAAGGATTAACAATGGCTCCCTTAGAACAAGCATGAAGATGTGAAGATGTGCTCTTAAAAATTTACGGATGAAATCATCAGAAATGCTGTGCGATCGCCTGCTGAGTCTCGATCGAGACAGCTATAAAGCGTATAAATCCATTCAAGGACAGTACCAGTTTCAAGACTGTGTACTGCTTATTGATCATGTGCAGGGAGATCCGTTCGCCGCGCCCAGTCGCCTGCGAGTGCAGGTGCCCCAACGATCGCCCCAAGGGCAGCCCATCGCAGGATTTCCCCTAGACACCTTTAGCACACCGAGCCGGGAAATTGCCCTGCGGGACTATCTCAACCGCCAGTTTGCTAAGGCCGCATCCAGGCGGGCAGCAAAACGGGGTAGTGGCAAAAGCGGCATGGTGGCGATCGCGTCGCCTAGCCAACAGGTACTTGAACGGTCGGCAGTCTGGATTACAGAACAGCAGGTTGAAGCCCGTTTTGTCGTAGGCTTGCCAGCCCAGGGACGCCGTATCTTGGGGCGGCAGGCGGCAGAACTGCTGTGCGACGACATCCCTGCTATTGTCACCGAAGCATTGTTTTATCGTAACCAGGACGCCAGTGCCCTCCAGCGTCACATCGAAGTTGTGGAAGATGCCGACTGGCTCCGCGCCCAGCTTGCAGATAGGGAGTTGGTGTCCTTCATCCCAGACGGGGCGATTTTGCCCCGGCAGAGTGGTGTTAGCGACCAACCCCTGCAACAAGACTGCGTGCCTTTCCGTGCCCCCGACAGCCTGCGGGTGACCTTTGACCGCCCTAACCAGGGCAAAATTTCGGGCATGGGCATTTCCACAGGAGTCACCCTCATTGTGGGCGGCGGCTATCATGGCAAGTCTACCCTGCTACGGGCGATCGCCCTCGGCATTTATCCTCACATCCCTGATGATGGGCGCGAGGCCATTGCGACTGACTCCACAGCAGTGAAGGTACGGGCAGAGGACGGACGTAGCATTCAGGGTGTAGACATTTCTCCATTTATCAACCATTTGCCCCAGGAACGCTCCACCACTCAGTTCATAACCGAAAACGCCAGTGGCAGCACTTCCCAGGCGGCAAGCATCATTGAAGCGCTAGAGGCAGGTGCGACCCTGCTTTTGGTGGATGAAGACACCTCTGCCACAAACTTTATGATCCGCGATCACCGGATGCAAGCCCTGATTGCGAAAGAGAAGGAACCCATCACCCCCTTTATCGACAAGATTCGACAGCTCTACGATGATTATGGCGTGTCTACAGTTTTGGTGATGGGAGGGAGTGGAGACTATTTTGACGTAGCGGACACTGTCATCGGCATGGAAGACTTCCAGCCCAAAGACCTAACTCAACAGGCGAAGGCGATTGCCCGTCAATTCAACACCCTTCGCACGGCTGAAGGAGGAGCGGCCTTTGGCAAAATAACTCCCCGCATTCTCAGAACTCCTCGCCCTGGTATGGAGCATGACCCCCGTGGCCCTAAACTCAAGGTTCGAGATACTGACGAACTCCGCTTTGGCAACGAAGACATTGACCTGGGTGCAGTTGAGCAAATCGTTGAGGTGACGCAGTTGCGGGCTATTGGTGCGGCGATCGCCTATCTCCAGTCTCAGTACATGGACGGTCACAGTTCCCTAGGCGATCTCATTGACTGGGTCGCAGAAGACATAGACAGGCATGGGTTAGACGTGCTAACCCACTATCCCCAGGGAGACACGGCTCGGTTTCGCCCCCTTGAACTAGCGGCAGCACTGAATCGACTGCGATCGCTTAGAATTGAGCTGTAGCTCAGGGTTACGCTGTAGCAATGCTCCTCGTCAGTCCGTCATTTCCCAGTCACTCACAGGTACAGCACCGTCCCGACGATGCCTTTTCCCAGAGCGCTTGTATCTTTCCAGGCAAAAACTTTGAGATTTCCTCTGCCCGCTCGTTGGACAGCTCTTCTTTCGCTGTAGCAAAAGCGGCCGCAGTCACTCTCTCGGGCGACACTCCCCGTTGAAGCCCTCCTTCATGGCCAATACAGAACAAAAACGTTTCGTCGTCAAATTTGAGGGGCGATCGCACCTAGCTGAGAACTCGACACGACTTGGCAAGTTTCACGCAAAGATAGGGGTTTGGGGCGCGCGAAGCGCGCCCCAAACCCCTATCTTTGCGTTGTGAATTTGAGAACTTTGCTAAGTCGTACAACCAGTAAGTTCCTGTTCCCCTCTCAAAATCAGCGAACCGACCGTCTTTACTCGATGATGAGACGGAGAGGAGGCACCAGGGTTCGCAACATGCGGCGAATGCGGATGAGGAAAATGAGTGACTGCAGGTCAGAATCGAGCGTGGGCGCAAACTCAGATTCTGCAAGCATCATCTGAAGCTCTGCATATTCTGCGGCGGTGAGGGGTTCTCCATCTAGGGGCGATCGTGCCTCTAGAATGATTTCAGCCCGCAAAATTTCCTCTGGCGTATCATCCGGTGGGGGGAGTGCTCGAACGGCTGTCCCCCCTGCAATGGTGCCTCCTACACTACCCAGGGCTAAAATACTGGCGAGAACAATACGAAGCGGTTTCATAACCATCGACTCAACTACGCGCCACTCATCCTAGCAACTTTTGCCCCATGCTTACACTGCTAACCGATTTCGGTACCCAGGATGCCTATGTAGGGGTCATGAAAGGCGTCATTGCCCAGGTGAACCCGGCGCTGCCTGTTGTTGACCTGACCCATTCCATTCCTCCCCAGGACATTGCCGCTGCTCGATTTAACCTGATGAACGCCGTTCCCTATTTTCCTCAAGGCACTGTGCATGTGTGTGTGGTTGATCCGGGCGTCGGGGGAACCCGGCGGGCGATCGCCCTACGCTGCGGTGAGATGGGGTATCTGGTTGCGCCTGACAATGGAGTCGTCAGCGGTGTGCTCCATCAGCTCACCCCCTCAGAGGTAACTGCCGTTGAACTGGCGAATCGAGAGTACTGGCGAACAACTGCTCCCAGCGCCACCTTTCACGGGCGAGATATCTTTGCCCCTGCCGGTGCCCATCTTGCCAGTGGTGTGCCGCTGGAACGGGTCGGCGCGCCTATCCCGGTGGAGTCGCTGGTGTCTTTGCCTGTGCCATCTGTGCAGTCTCTCTCCGGTGGAGTTGCTGGGGTCATTCAGTATATCGACACCTTCGGCAATCTGATCACAACTATTCCGGGTAGAGCCGTAGAGGATTGGCAATGGATAGCCCAAGTCGGTAACATCTCAGTTCCAGGCAAAACAGCCTACAGCGACTCAGCCGCTGGTGAATGGCTTGCTTTGGTGGGTAGTCACGGCTGGGTCGAGGTTGCTGTTAATCAAGGCAGCGCAGCCCAGGTTTTGAATGTCTCCGTCGGCGCTTCAGTGCAAGTCGTGCTGGAATCGACACGTAGGCCATAGGAAAGGGCGATGGCGTGTGATGATTCGGAGTGCACTATTGGAGGGGCAGAGAACTCAATTGCGATCGCCAATCCCTGAGCTGTAGCTGAGCCGGAGCAAAGGCCGTCGTCTGTGGGGGAATGAGTTCAGCAACGGCGATCGCTCGTTCTAAATCTCTTGCAGCTTCTTGCTGAGCAATTTGCAGCAGCCTCTCACTCCATTGATTGATCATGCGGTCGGCCTCCGGGCGGTTGGGATTGCTAGCATCCACTTGATTGGCCACCTGGATGGCTGATGCAAGGGCTGAGGGCGTTCCCATTGTCGCCTGATCCACTGCCAAGCGAATCTGGTTGGCTCCCTGCTGTCGCTGGGCCGTTTGAGTGGTTGCACTCTCCCACTCCCGGATGCTTGTTTGGGCTTCCTCATAGAGGGCTCGCCCAGAGGCGATTTGCTGAGCCGTGGCGATCGCCCGTTGGAGATTCCCTGATCGGGCAAACTGGTTGGCTTCCCTTAAAATGGGCTGGTCCTGGATTCGCTCCACACGCCGTGTCCAGCTTTGGATCAGACGGTTTGCCTCTCCTGATAAAGGCCGCCCCTCCCCAATACGCTGAGCTTCCAAAATAGCTGCCTGGAGGGATAAGATATCGCCCTGGCGAGCAATCTCCTCTGCCCGTTCCAGGTATGGACGGTCTTCAATCGTATACAGTTCGTCATACCAATCCCGGATCAGAGATTTAGCTTCATCTCCCCGAGGGTTGCTAGCAGGAACCATTTCAGCTTCGGCGATCGCCTCTCGGTAGGCATCCACTGTTCCTGGAGCTGCTAACTGTTGCGCTACAGTCAATCGCTGGACATCGCGGATTTCAAGCCGCCATTGTCGTACAAGCTGCTGAGCTTTACTGTAGAGAGGGCGGCTTGTAGGCATATCATTTGCGTAGACGATGGCAGATTCTAGTTCAGTGACCGTGCCTCTCTGCGCCTGGGTGACCGCCAGCGCCAGGAATCGCAAATCATCTGCCTGCGCCTCATACTCAGCGCCGGGGGGCAGCCGATTTGCAATTTTCATCACATCATCCACATTGCCACGGTCTAGGGCCGCTTTTCCAAGATCAAGCATGTCATCCCATAGCTCAACGATGAGCCGCCGTGCCGCCGGATAGAGAAAACTATCTTCCCCAATTCCCTCAACGAGTTTGATAGCTTCTAAAAGATTGCCCAAATTACGCCGCTGCGACAGGTTTCGGGCTTCAGCAAGCAGGTTGCTATCGGTGCGGGAGATTTCAATGAGTTGGTTCAGCTCATCGTATTTTGCTGTTGCCCAATACTCGTTGCCGACCTCCAGCAGTTTCACAGCCGACGAGAAGGCTTTTCTCAAGTCATCGGATTGAAGGGCAGAGATAGCCTCTTGATAGATGCGCTCTGCCTGCGTCCAGGTCGCTTCCCACGCCTCAATGCGCTTATCTACCTCGGAATAGGCGCTTCCCCGAACAGGAATTTGCTTAGCGATCTGAATCGCGTTTTCGAGATTGCCTTGCTGAAATTCCTGGTCAGCCAGTTGCATAATCGCCAAAGACCACTCGTCAATCATCTGATTGGCTTCATCTCGGAGAGGGTGATCCGCAGGCAGACCATCCATGAGCTGAATCGCTTGCAGTAAATCGTCAGTGGTGTTCTTTTTCGCAGCCAGTTCTGCACAGTAGATGCGCAAAGATGCAGAGGCAGTAGGCCAGAAAATTGTTGGGCAGTTAGGCAAGCTGGGCAGCTTGTAGAGCAACGCGAGGGAAAACCCGGTCATGCCGCCCAAGAGGGCGATCGTCACCGTCATCCAAAAGGCCCAGTGTGAAAACCAGCCTTGCTTCTTTCGGGGCGGGGAATCATCAGAAGGCAAGGGGGAATTGTTGGGGCGGGGATCGGAGGAGTAGGGATAAACAGCAGATCCGTCGGCTCGCGCCGTCCCCTGGCCTCGCCGGGAGTAAGCTTGCCGTGTCTCATAGGGCTGCTGTCCCCGATGGTGGCTCTGCTGGTGGGCGATCGCCGGACGGTCGGGATGGTTTGGGTGACGATTTGGGACTCGTTTTCCAGCCATAACTCGTTTTGTTGCAGCAATGAGCGTCTAGGAGATGACCGCAGGATGAAAACGCTAATTCATCTCGGAACTATAACACTTTGCACCCAATTCCACCGGAAATCCCTAAATATTTTTAAGGAGTTCACACGACTTGGTAAGTTTCACGAAAAATAGGAGTTTGGGGCGCGCTTCGCGCGCCCCAAACTCCTATTTTTTCATTGTGAATTTGAGAACTTTGCCAAGTTGTGAGTTCACCCATTTGCTATATATCGGGAACTATGGGGTAAGCCTAGATGTTGTAATGCTCATTTTCAAAATTTTAATCGTGCTGCTCGCTCTTGAGTAATGCCTTGCGGGTGATTTCGTCAATCATTCCCGTTGCTTCCAATTCCTGCTGTGTTTGAAATGCTGTTACGGTTTCCGCAGACATGGGGCCAAAGAACCCATCGGGCTTGATAGAAAAGCCGTGGCGCAATAATGCCCCTTGCATAAGCTTGACATCATCACCTTGCATGTAGGGATCTTGGAGCTTGATGATGCGCCATTTTTTGGGTACCCGCCGATTAGGGTCTCCAATGGCGCGACGGGAGGTGAACGCACACACTGTTTCGAGTTTGAAGCCCCAGCCTTCAGGCATATTGTCGTCGCCGTCCTGTTGCCCCAGGTCAGGATAGATGCGGGGGGGAACAAATCGGGTGCGATCGCCCGCTCCCACTAATATGGCATCTGCTGTCGCCATAATCTCATCGACCATTGCCTCAAAGACTGCATCGCTCTCAACGTCTTGGCTGATTTGCTGTTTCACCAAGGCAGTGAACTGCTGCACCGCCTGAATGCGCGGGTCGGTAGCCTCTGACTTTTCGATGCCCAACTGCTGAAGCAAGACCGCTTCCACATAGCCCAATACCCGTGCCTGGGCCTGGGAAATTTTCTTGCGTTCGGTTTCGCTGGCAGCTTTGTGGCGGGGTAGCGTAGTGCGAAAGGCACGCCGCAAAATCTGCGAAATCAAAAACGGCGGGAAGGGAAGGCTGCCCGGAGGGGGATAGTAGTCGTTGGATTCAAGGAGTGTATTGAGGGGCGGTAGGTCGGGTGGGACAACAGGCATCTTGATGTTGAATGCGTCAAATTGGGGATTGCTCAGGGTGCGGTTAAGGAGGGTTTCAAATTCTTCATCGTCGCTCTTTTGAGTAAGAATGGTAGGCTGGCGATTGTTGTGTTGGGTTTGAATCGCAAGGATTTGGTCAGCCTTGGCCTCATCGCCGTCTAGCAAATCCGTGAGGGATGCCTTGTTGAAGGGAAACAGTACTGTATTCAAAGCTACATAGATGTACTCGGCACAGTAGGTCATGTTTTGGACGTTGTTTAGGAATGCCACAGCGGTGCGATCGCCCAAACAGGCGAGCATCCCATTGCGAAGAAAGGTTCGCAGGGTCTCAGCATCCACCACACGGGTCGGGTCACCTCCGTTATAGTCATTGGGGAATTTCACAAAGGGATTCAGCAGTCCCATCCAGCAGATGATGCTGTTGGTATAGCCCCGTGCTTGCTCGCGGGTGACGAAATTAGGAAACACAAGCCGCTGGGCAGCAGTCACGAAGCCATCGTTCCCATACATGCCCTCATGGTAGTTTCCGGGTTCATTGTGAGCAGCAAAGGTGGAAATTTTCTGACCCTCCTCGTCAATGCGCTCGGCAGGCACCAGGGCACCCGCATGGTGCGCTTCATTTTTAGCGAAGGCTTCCTGCAGCAGGTCTTTCTCCATAGGCTGCCGCGTATCAAGGGGGACGCCGTGACGCTCTTTGTCCCACTGAAAGGTAATAATCAGCAGCCCGTCCCGTTCCAGGATGTTAGCAGCTTCGGCATGGGCGGATACAAGGGTTTCCTCAGCGTCCACTACCTCGGCATCATCAGAAATTCCCAAGAAGCCAGGGACTTTTAGGGTTTCAACCTCAATTGTTGTGTCATCGTCGAGAATGACCTGCTTAACAAATAGCTTGCGAATGTCATTAAGGGGCTTGCCGACCCACTTCAGTTCCTCCGCATCTCCTAAGAGCGCATTGAAGCGCTCTAAATCAATAAAGTCGGGGGAATAGAGCATGACTGCCTTATCCGGTGTCCACGAGGGGGCGGATGGAAGGGTGGTGTAGCGAATAGTATTCAAAGGCTTGCCCATCGTAGGAGATGAAGGGCCATTGCGCGATCGCTGCTGTACTGCCACAAATGCGCCTGTACCGACCAATGCTGCCGTTGCCAATACCACGAGTCCGCTAACCATGAACAGCTCCTCTGCCAGTGCTACGTTTAACTTGTACGTTTAACTAACTTGTACGTTTAACTTGTAAGTAGCTTGGCACAATTAAAAACCAGATGTACAACCCTACGCCCCCTGTTGGCTGGGCGGCGCAAGGTTGTACGGGTTTGATAACTCATTGCGCTCACCTACCTAGGGATCTGCGGCTCAATGAAAGATACTGGAGGAGCAGGGCGGCGGGTGCAGCCCGCCGCCCTGCTCCTGGTACCTTATTTTCTTGCAAGTCCCCTAGCAATCTGAATCTGAATCTGAGTCTGAGTCTGAGTCTGAATCTGAATCTGACTGATCTGAGTTCTGAAGGTAAGGGCAAGTACCGCATATGTTTGGCGTCAACCCTCATGCCCTAGACCCCTCCCCAAAACGGAGAAGGGAACCAGAACACGCTCTCCCCTGGATTGAGAGAGGAGTTGCAGATGAGGGCGGTCCAGCATTTTCTCTGGAACGCTAAATAAATGGAGGGCTGCACCTGCCCCCACCTTCAGGGTTTTTTGTAGAAATCAAATGGGATTCTTATAATATGACGATGATTCTGAGAGAGTTTCATCACCCCCAAGGGTACTGGCAATGTTGGATGCTTCAAAGCAACATACGCATTTTTTAATCATGGGTCTTACACCGCATAACACTGAGCAGGCGAGTTCAGTAAGAATTTTGGGTGCAGTGGCGCGCCACCCCACAAAAAGCTTTGAGGGTGCTGAACCCGTTTGCACACTGCTATCGGATGAAGGATTTAGGAGCGAGGACTTGGTAATATTCATTGAACTATTGAGTTCCATTGAGCTATCGAGTCTTTGCCCAGATAGATTTTGCAGGGTGAGTGGCGCACTTAGCGCGCTCTACTGATCCTGCAACGGCTTCAAGTTCCCTTGGCGAACGACTCATAGCAAGAGGCATTGAATCATGGCACAAACGTTATTTCATCTAGCATTTCCGGTCACAGATGTGGCTCAAGCCAAAGCCTATTATGCGGATCGGCTGGGGTGTAACGTAGGGCGCGAAAATGAAAAATCGGTCATTCTTAACCTGTATGGGCATCAACTGGTGGCCCATGTGACGGAGACGCCCACGGATACTCAAACGGGCATCTATCCCCGGCATTTCGGGCTAATTTTCACAGAGGAGCAAGACTGGGAGGAACTGCTACAGCGGGCACAGGCGCAGCACCTGAAATTCTATGTTCCCCCCAAGCACCGCTTCGAAGGCACCCTGCTGGAACACCGCACCTTTTTCTTAGAAGATCCCTTTGCCAACTTGATAGAGTTTAAGTTTTATCGGCATCCAGAAGCCATTTTTGGCGCACGGGACGAAGGACAAGTGGGTGAAACCTGATGATGGGAGCTGAGTGGGAACACGACTTGGCAAAGTTCTCAAATTCACAACGCAAAAGAGGGGTTTGGGGCGCGCAGTGCGCGCCCCAAACCCCTCTTTTCCCTGAAACTTGCCAAGTCGTGTGGGACGATGCCTTCGTTGCGGGTGAGGGGTAAGGAACTGAAGTCAAAACAACTCCCAAATGGGCGGCGGCATCGACTGCTGCCTATCTACAGCTCTGGGCAAGGGCGTTAGGTTAATTCCAACTGGCAATAAGCTGCCCTGACTGGGCATCGAATAGATAGCTGGATGTCATGTCAAACACGATCTCTGGAGTATCTCCAATGGAAATGGGCGATCGCGGGTCAACCCTGGCAACACATTCCTGTCCATTGCGGGTCGTGAGATAGAGAATGACCTCATTCCCCATCATCTCGGTCACTGTAACCCGGACGGGCACGGCTTCAGGCTGAATTTCCGGCGGGATGAACTTGGGGTCATGAAGAGATTCAGGCCGAATGCCAAAGATGACATCGTGGCCCGTGTAGTCCCGGTAGGCCATCGGCCCCCCGCCAGGTAGCTTGAGCTGAAAGGCATCGTTTTTTACGAAAAATCCACCATCCCGCTCTATCAAGGTGCATGCAAAGGCATTCATGGCGGGGCTCCCAATGAATTCAGCAACAAACAGGTTATTGGGATGGTTGTAAAGGTTTGATGGGGTGTCTACTTGCTGGAGAATGCCTTTGTTCATGACGGCAATGCGGCTGCCCATCGTCATGGCTTCTACTTGGTCGTGGGTGACGTAGATGAAGGTAGCTCCGAGCTTTTTGTGGAGCTTGCTAATTTCCGCCCGCGCCTGTACTCGCAACTTGGCATCCAGGTTGGATAAGGGTTCATCCATGAGAAACACAGCGGGATTCCGGACAATTGCCCGACAGACAGCGACTCGCTGCCGCTGTCCTCCCGACAGTTCTTTCGGTTTACGGTGAAGAAGATCTTCAATGCCCATCTGCTGGGCGGCAGCTTTAACTCGATGGTCAATGTCTGCCTTTGGGGTGCGATGAAGCTGGAGGCTAAACGCCATGTTCTCATACACCGACATATGGGGATAGAGGGCGTAGGACTGGAACACCATTGCAATGTCTCGATCCTTGGGGGGCATGCTGTTAACTCGGCGATCGCCAATGTAGATATTCCCCTGGGTGATGTCTTCCAGCCCTGCCAGCATTCGTAGAGAGGTAGTTTTACCACAGCCCGATGGCCCAACTAGAACCAAGAATTCCTGATCTTTGACTTCTAGGTTAAAGTCCTTAACTGCTGTGTAGGTGTCGAATTGCTTGGTAACGTTTTCAAATACAACCGTTGCCATTGTTATTTTCCTGGTTATGATTCTGTCTGATAACCCCTAATTCTGTCTGTGAATCCTGATAAGTAGTTAACACGACTGGGCAAAGTTCTCAAATTCACAACGCAAAGATAGGGGTTTGGCGCGCTCTCCGCGCGCGCCAAACCCCTATCTTTGCGTGAAACTTGCCAAGTCGTGTAGTTAAGCAAAATTATTGACATATTTTTCTGGGGGAACACCCCGGCGGGGTGTTCCCCCAGAAAAATATATTTGTAATTAATTCTGCATAGGTACTTATTACCTCGATTCGCTGCTTGGGCATCTCGCTGCTTGGGCATCATGATACAACTCGCTAAACACCATTTCCAATGCTTTGCATTGGACGGATCGAACGAATCGAATGGAACGAATCGAGCCAAACGAACCGAGTCGCATGAATCTGACACAACGAATCTAGGGAATCTCTTCCACATCCTTCATCTGTTCCCACCAGAGATTCAGGGGGAAGTAGAGCACAGGTGTCCACAGACTGCTGAGAATAGCAGAGCTCAGAGCCACTTGCTGATGATAAAACCAGGTTTCAGAAAGGAACACATAGGTCTTTGAGGACTGTCCAGTCAAAAATTGGATACTGAACTGAACCGCCATCACCGTTTCTACAATGACCGCCATGCCAAAGGCGATGAGCGCCACCGAAATGAAATCTTCCTGGATGTACTTCTGCTTCTGCAACCGGGCGGTTAGGGCTCCGGCGATCGCCAAGCTAAACACATGGGTCGGCGAAGGATAGGTCAAGCCGTCTTGAATGAGTCCCAGGCAGACTCCGGCGATCGCCCCCTGGAGCATAGTTCGCTTTGTACTCCAGCACACAACCCAAATCAATAGCCAGTTAGGAGCAACCCCCAGCAGTTCCATTCCAGGAAGCCGCAAAGGAGATAATAGTAGACAAAACAAAACAGAGCCTGCCGTCACAGCCCAGTCAACCCATCGCCTAATTTTTGAATCTAATGCTTCAATCTTTAACACATCAATTTTCGGTGCGGTCAGACTCTTTGGAATTAGGATAAACGATGACCCATTCTAGAGAGCTGATGGGAGCAGAGAGCTCCACTGTTGCTTTTGGAGCCGGGTCAATATTAAAATCAACGGATTGAATTTGCCCAACAGGAATGCCAGGAGGCAAAACTTGACTGACAGCAGATGTTGTCACAACGTCACCCTGGCGGATATCTGGAAACTGATCAAAAAACACCATTATCGCTTGGTTTTGCGCCTGTCCCCTCAGATATCCCATCGCCCGAGACCGGCTGACCGTGACACCAATTTGACTGGCTGAATCGCTAATGAGCAGCACTCGGCTAGTATTAGCTGTCACGTCAGAAACCCGACCGACCAGCCCTCCTGTGCCAGCCGCAATGTCATTCTCGCGAATATCGTCATTGCGACCCCGCCCCAGAATAATTTGCTGCCACCACTGGTCAGGGCTGCGGCCAATCACCGGAGCTACAATGCCCTGCCCCGGCTGAGCTGAGACGTACCCCAACATTTCTTGCAGCCGTTGGTTTTGCTGTTCAAGCTCTAGAAGGCGCTGTTGCAGTTCCTGCGTCTCGACATTGGCCAAAATCTGAGATTTGCTAACAGACGGTTGAAAAGGCTGGGTTATCCATCGATACAGCTCCAGCACGGGTGCTGCCGCAAGCTGACGAATCGACCACGCAGCCCCAACCGCCACCACGCCCAATCCAACACGTAGCGCGTATCGATCCCACCATCGACGTAGTTCAAGCATAGGAGTTGCTGATAACGTCTAGTCTCACAATATCAGGCTTTATCAAATCCAAGGAGGCATCGTACATCAGTTCTGAATACAAAGCTAAAACTTATGCATGATTGTGAAAATGGTGGGCGGCACCTGCCGTTTCCACAGCAATGCGCTAAATAGGCAGGACTTGCGTAAGCCCCAATGGGCTAAAGACCCTGAAAGCATTAGCGATTAAAGACGCGATCAAGCTGCTTAAAGTTCTCTAGTACCCGACCTGTTCCTAACACAACACAGCTCAGAGGATCGGCAGCAATGTGAACGACAATGCCCGTCTCGTGGCTAATGAGCGTATCTAGCCCTCTGAGCAGCGCGCCGCCTCCTGCCAACATAATGCCTCGATCCACAATGTCCGCCGCTAACTCAGGAGGCGTACGTTCCAGAGTTCGCTTTACTGCTTCAATAATCACTGACAGGGGCTCAGCCATTGCCTCACGCATTTCGGCTGCTTTGATGGTCACGGTACGCGGCAAGCCAGACAGCAGGTGTAACCCCCGCACATCCATGATGTTCTCATCATCATTGGCCTGGGGATAGGCTGACCCCACAGTGATTTTGATTTCTTCGGCTGTGCGCTCACCAATTACCAGGTTGTGAACCTTCTTCATATATTGGGTAATAGCCTCGCCCAATTCATCCCCTGCAACCCGCACAGACTCGCTCAACACGGTTCCCTGAAGACTAAGTACAGCAACCTCTGTCGTTCCACCGCCGATGTCAATAATCATGTTTCCGGTTGGCTCCGCTACGGGCAGCCCTGCACCAATGGCAGCAGCAACAGGCTCATCGATCAGGTGAACTTCCCGTGCTCCCGCTTCCCGAGCGGCGTCCTCGACTGCGCGGCGCTCTACACCCGTGACCCCACTGGGAATGCCAATGACAATGCGCGGCGATACCAGGGCGCGGCCCTCGTGAACCCGATTGATGAAGTGCTTTAGCATGATTTCAGCCGTGTCGAAATCTGCGATGACACCATCTCGCAGAGGCCGCAACGCAATCACGTTTCCTGGGGTACGCCCCAGCATTTGTTTGGCATCTTCTCCAACAGCTAGAGGAGTTTTACTATGTTGGTCGATGGCTACCACCGATGGTTCCTGAAGGACAATTCCTTTGCCCGACACATAAACCAGTGTGTTAGCGGTACCCAGATCAATACCCATATCCCTGGACAATGAGAAGCGATCTAAAAATCTCACGAGTGTTTATCTCCCCCATTTCGGCAAGATGCTCAAAACCAACTGCGCGCCTTTAATCTGTTGCAGTGCTCAAGCGTATTCAGACTGAATTTTATTACGTTTCTGAAACAGAGTCTAGTTAAACAATGTAATGTCTTGCGAATGCTTGCTGGACAAATGTTTATCGAGATTCAGGCTGTCGATGCTTGCTAAACACCTGGCCTATCGATGCCTTGCCAAGTCATATTTTGGCGGTGCGGCGCGGCATCCCCTCGTCGCGTTACCAATTCTGGCTCAAGCTATTTTCTGGCTCAAGCTATTTAATGCTTGTTCCTTACACCACTTGGCAAGTTTCACGAAAGAATAGGGGTTTGAGAACTTTGCCAAGTCTTGTTCCTTAGTCATATCCCAAAAATGCTATGAAATTCCTTGTTCACCACGATGCATAGGGTGTCAGGACGATTTCTGTAATGATTTGTTCCGACCCGTTAAACAAAAATCATTGTGGGAATAATGGTATGGCCGTTGTTGATACGAGCAGCATTGCGTACGGATGTCCTGCCACGATGCTAGTTCAACGGAAGCGCATAGGTCGTTTCCTAAGTGTTCTGAAGCCTCGCAGTGGAATTTATGCGATCAGAGGGCTTGAATGCGTTTGCTCAAGATGAACTTCGGTAGAATAATAACTCTCACGATATCAGGAGGAAATCAGGATATGGCAGTTAATATGGTGAACCTCGTCGGTCGAGCAGGTAGAGACCCCGATGTTCGGTATTTTGAATCGGGCAGTGTCGTGTGTAAGTTTACGATTGCTGTGGATCGTCGCCGACGGAATAGCGACGAGCCTGACTGGTTTAATCTGGAGATCTGGGGAAAAACAGCAGAAATTGCTGCAAATTACGTGCGAAAGGGAAGTTTGGTTGGCGTGACCGGGGCACTTAAGATTGATCACTGGAAAGACCGCAACACGGGTGCCGACCGCTCAAGTCCCATTATTCGGGTAGATCGCCTCGACTTGCTGGGTTCCAAGCGCGATAATGAAGCGGGCGCAAACATGAATGGTGGATATGAAGAATTCTAGGCATCCAACGGGTGAAGGGTGGATTGGGTCTGCCCTTCGCTAAAGTTATCGGAGGTATTGAAGGCAGGCGTCAGGCACGAGGCGTAGTTCGCCTGATCTGAAGCGATCGCCCGTTACCCATCGCGCCACATGCTCATCGGCCTCTTCCATAAACGTCATCGCATCTTGTTTGTAGAAGCTGGGGTCGGCAAAATCACACCGATACAGAAAAACAATAAGGATGTCCAGATAATGACGTTAGTTCAGCGGTGCAACATCCTCTGCCATGAATGATGCCCGGTGACTGTCGGGAATGGGCCAGTCTGAATTTTCGCCGCCAATAAAGAGTCGCTCAACAGTGACATACTCTTTGCTGAGTTGCTTCAGGACATTGATCAGAACGTCAAGGGCGATCGCATCGGATGTGCCCAGGTCAAACCAGCACCGTGCCCAGGTGCCCTGATATTCAATCTCACCCATGTTGTGCATGAGCGACATCAGCGTGTCATCGGCGGTGGCGTTATTGTAGTCCATGTAGCTGACCTCCAGTCCCGCATCTTGCACCTGGAGATTTTCGGCGTTGAAGCCGCCCAATTTTCCCAGATAAAACCAGGAGTCAAACACCTCTTCGAGATATTGGCGTTCCATCAACGAGGGGACGGTACTGAACTCTAGCCAGATCCATAAGTTAAAAAAGTTGCATTCTCGAAATTGAATATCCATATAATTCAGGGTGTAGTAAGTAGGTAGGTGGTCACAATTAAATGTAAAACCCATAAGCCCTGTGCTGCCCGCGCAGCAGGCAGCGCAGGGCTTTGTAGTCGGTTTCTAATTATGCCGAGGTGCTTAAGCTGTGCGTGTTTAAGCCGAAACCAATCCACAACCAATCCATCACTGGAGCCGTTAACGTAATGATGACATGGATGCTGACCTGGGTGGGGCGATCGCTCCTCGTTCTGGTATTGCTGTATTTTCTCTACATGCTTAAGTCTGCGGCAGGCATTAACGTGTCTAAAAAGTACCACGCCATTGATTTTATCAAGATGCCGATTAAAGTGCTGGTGCATTACTTCAAGGCATGACGGAAGGCTTGTTTCGATGCCAAGGGATGGTGCGAATTGAAGAACTCTATCGTTTGATTCTGACGGGGGCACGTATCTCGCGGTAGACTTTGGGCAGTTTCCGTGACGATGTGAGTTGCAGCGTGACCCATGGCCAATCATCTTGCCCAATCTCAAAGTCTCTATCTCCGCAAACATGCCGACAACCCCATCGACTGGTGGCCCTGGTGTGAGGAGGCATTGCAGACCGCTCAGGCTGAAGACAAGCCGATTTTCCTCTCCGTGGGCTACTCAAGCTGCCACTGGTGCACGGTGATGGAAGGAGAAGCGTTTTCGGATAGGGCGATCGCCGACTACATGAACGCCAATTTCCTACCCATCAAAGTGGATCGGGAAGAACGCCCTGACCTCGACAGCATTTACATGCAGGCGCTCCAGATGATTGTAGGACAGGGGGGGTGGCCACTCAACATTTTCTTGACTCCCGATCAGCACATCCCCTTCTACGGAGGCACCTATTTCCCGATGGAGCCCAAGTACGGGCGGCCTGGGTTTCTAGAGGTACTGAAAGCGCTGCGGGAGTTTTACGACACCAAGAAGGAAAAGCTGGCGTCCATTACCGAGCAGATTTATGACGGACTTCAGCAGTCAGCGTCCCTACGAGGGGCGGGAGAGTTGAATGCTTCGGTTTTGCTGAATGGGCTGGACTATAGCGCAGGCGTCCTCTCGTCAGACGCGCCGGGGTCTCGGTTTCCCATGATTCCCTACGCAGATGCAGCACTGCGGGGGACGCGATTTCAGTTTGACGATCAAATCACATTTCAGTATGATGCGACAACTCTCTGCCAAAAGCGGGGTATGAACCTGGCCCTGGGCGGCATTAATGACCATGTGGGGGGAGGATTTCACCGCTACACCGTAGATACCACCTGGACGGTACCCCATTTTGAGAAGATGCTCTATGACAACGGGCAAATTGTGGAGTATCTGGCAAACCTGTGGAGCCAGGGGATTCATGAACCCGCCTTTGAACGGGCGATCGCCAAAACGGTCGCATGGCTGACGCGGGAAATGACTGCCCCTGACGGCTATTTCTATGCTGCCCAGGACGCCGACAGCTTCACCACCCCCCAGGATCGAGAGCCAGAGGAAGGGGCTTTCTATGCGTGGCGGTACAGCGACCTGGAGAAGGTGCTGACAGATAATGAGCTGATGGCATTAACCCAGCAGTTTACAGTGTCATCTGGTGGCAATTTTGAAGGCCAGAATGTACTCCAGCGAAAAAACCCTGGCACGCTAAGCGACAGCATGGAAGAGGTGTTGCAGAAACTCTATGCTGCTCGCTATGGACAGCCTTATGCGCCTGATCAGGTGATGCAGCCCGCTCGCAATAACCAGGAGGCACGGTCGGAAGACTGGCCTGGGCGTATTCCTCCCGTCACCGACACGAAGATGATTGTGGCATGGAATAGCCTGATGATTTCAGGGCTGGCGCGGGCGGCAGTAGTGTTCCAGCGGCCAGATTGTTATACCCTGGCTCGTCGAGCGGCCCAGTTTATCCTGACCCACCAGCGGCAGGGCGATCGCCTCCACCGCCTCAACTACGGCGGCACCGTGAGCGTGGCTGCCCAGTCCGAAGACTATGCCCTGTTCATTAAAGCCCTGCTGGATCTGCATCAGGCTGCCCTTGCCCTGAATCAAGACAGTTCAGCATGGCTGACCGAGGCAGCAACCCTCCAGGCAGAATTGGACGAATGGCTCTGGAGTGACGAGTCGGGCGGCTACTACAACACAGCATGGGACGCCAGCGGGGATCTGGTGGTGCGGGAACGCAGCTACATCGACAACGCCACGCCTGCCGCCAACGGAATTGCCGCCGCCAACCTGGTGCGCCTCTTTCTCTGCACCGAAAATCTCGCCTATCTGGATCGGGCAGAACACACCCTGCGCGCCTTCAACATCGTCATGGAAAAAGCGCCCCAAGCTTGCCCCAGCCTGTTTGCCGCCCTGGATTGGTTCCAGACCCACACCCTAGTGCGCACCACAGCGGAGCAGGTACAACGGCTGAGCGCTCAGTACCTTCCGACCACCGTGTTGAGGGTAGACGAGCTGCCAGAAGGGGCGATCGCCCTTGTCTGCCAGGGACTCAGCTGTAACGAGCCTGCCCAGCGTGAAAACCAGTTAGATCGTCAGCTTCAACAGAGCCAAACACGGTGAGGGAGTGGAGGTTTTGATCTGCAGATGACGCAGATTATGCAGGTGTTGAACATGGGTGAGCCTCACCGACTTTATCATCTGCGAGCATCTACATAATGCGGATAGTTGCTTGCGAATAATGGCTTGTCATTTAAGCCGGGAAATCCCAGATGGGCAAGGAGCCAGAATCTAGGA
>CAYXJG010000029.1:0-23015 GCA_964465285.1 uncultured bacterium | reverse complement strand
GCAAAAATAGGGGTTTGGGGCGCGCGGAGCGCACCCCAAACCCCTATTTTGCGTGAAACTTGCCAAGTCGTGAAATACAGAAAGTGCATGAAGGCTATTCATAAAATTCATGGATAGAGAAATTTTGTAGTTGGTGTTACGAAATCTATTGCTTATCTTTCGTAACTTGCACATCAATGAGTCAATACTGCTGTTTTTGAGTCAAGCCGCGTGACCTACGTTTCAACACCTTCTACGACAAGTAAATCCCTGAATAAATTCGAGCGATTCAAGGCTGAAAAAGACGGGTTAGCGGTCAAAGACGAACTGCGCCACTTTGCCGAAATTGGCTGGGAGTCGATGGACGAAACCGACCTCATCCATCGACTCAAGTGGCTTGGGCTGTTCTTTCGACCCGTGACGCCAGGAAAATTTATGTTGCGGTTGCGGATGCCCAATGGCATCGTTACCTTTCAACAGCTTCACACTCTGGCAGAGATCGTGCAGCGCTACGGGGCCGATGGCAGTGCTGACATCACGACTCGCCAAAATTTACAGCTCCGAGGTATTCGCCTGGAGGACGTGCTGGGAATTTTCCAGCGACTCCGTGGAGTGGGGTTGACGTCCATTCAATCTGGCATGGATAACGTTCGCAATATCACAGGCTCGCCCGTGACCGGGATTGATGCCAGCGAATTGATCGACACCCGCAAGCTGATACAGGCCGTTCAGGACATGATCACCCACGGAGGGGAGGGGAATCCAGAGTTCACTAATCTGCCGCGCAAGTTCAACATCGCCATTGAAGGCGGGAGGGACAATGCCATTCATGCTGAAATCAATGACATTGCGTTTATTCCAGCCTTTCATGATGATGGAACACTAGGATTCAATGTTCTGGTAGGTGGGTTTTTTTCTGCTAAGCGCTGTGAAGCAGCTATTCCTCTGGATGCCTGGGTTCCACCTGACCAAGTCGTGGCTCTTTGTCGGGCCATTCTAGAGGTATATCGAGACCACGGGTTGCGAGCGAATCGACAAAAAGCCCGTCTCATGTGGCTGATTGATGAATGGGGCATGGAGCGCTTCCGGGTGGCGGTAGAGAAGCAGTTGGGCACTCCTCTCTTCCCAGCAGTTCCCAAAGACGAAATTGACTGGGAAAAGCGAGACCACATCGGCATTTATCCCCAGAAGCAGGCAGGATTACACTACGCGGGCCTGTTAGTTCCCGTCGGACGGCTCCAGGCCACTGACCTATTCGAGTTGGCTCGTTTGGCTGAGGTCTATGGCAGTGGTGAGGTGCGCCTCACCCTGGAGCAGAACGTGATCATTCCTAATATTCCCGTTGAGCGTCTCAATGCATTTTTGCAAGAACCGCTGTTGGAAAAGTTTTCGGTCAATCCCAATCCGTTGGAGCGATCGCTCGTCTCCTGCACCGGAGCCCAATTCTGCAACTTTGCCCTGATTGAAACCAAGAACCGCGCCCTAGCCCTGGTTCGAGAACTGGAATCGCAGTTGGACGTGCCCCAACCTGTGCGAATTCACTGGACGGGATGTCCTAATTCTTGCGGCCAACCCCAGGTCGCAGACATTGGCTTAATGGGCACAAAGGTTCGCAAAGACGGCAAAACCCTCGAAGGCGTGGATATCTACATGGGCGGCAGGGTAGGTAAAAATGCTCACCTCGGCACCTGTGTTCAGAAGGGTGTGCCCTGCGATGAACTGCCCACAGTTTTGACGAGGCTGCTGACAGAACACTTCAACGCCCAGCCTCGCAGCTAGTCTGTCTGCTAATCCCAGATAGGTAACACCGAAAGAAAAAACCTCGTGCGGGAATGCCCCGCAGAGGTTCAATTCGTTTCTTAATTCACTAGGAGATTACCACAGATGATTGGAGAGATCTGGTCTTTCAGAGACCGCTACAAAATCCTTCACATGACATGGTTTGCCTTTTTTCTGTCCTTCGTGGTGTGGTTTAACCTACCACCGCTAGCCACGACAGTGCGTGAAGAGTTTAGCCTAGATGCCGGACAGATGGGAACCTTAGCCCTGTGTAATGTTGCCCTGACAGTTCCGGCCCGCATCATCATTGGCATGTTGCTCGACAAATATGGGCCGCGCTTGACCTATTCCGCATTGTTAATTTACGCAGCGATTCCCTGTCTGATTTTCGCCACTGCCCAGGACTTCAATCAACTGGTGATAGGTCGTCTACTTATGGGCATCGTGGGAGCGGGTTTTGTCATTGGCATTCGCATGACTGCTGAATGGTTCCCGCCCAAGGAAATTGGTCTAGCAGAAGGCATCTACGGTGGTTGGGGAAACTTTGGCTCGGCTTTCTCGGCTCTTACTCTGGTGCTGGTGGCTGGAGCGTTGAGTTTCTTTCCAGGGGCATTTGAGCTGGCGACGGGTGAGGTGCTGAATTGGCGGCTGGCGATCGCCCTGACTGGCCTCATTGCTGCCATCTACGGGGTAATTTACTACAACAATGTGCACGATACCCCGCCAGGCAGAGTTTACCAGCGTCCCGCCAGTAGTCGCGGCATGGAAGTCACCACAGCAAGAGACTTCTGGTTTTTGATGCTGATGAATGTGCCCCTCACCGCCATTCTGATGGTGCTGGCATGGCGACTGAAAAAGGTTGGTTTTTTGAATGCGACGACCTTTGGTATGGCAGTGATTGCCCTGGTGGGATTGTATTTGTTCCAGGCGTATAATTGCTGGACTGTCAACAAGGATTTACTCGCCGGACGCAAACACTATCCTCCCGAAGATCGGTACAAATTCAAGCAGGTCGCCATCTTAGAACTCACCTACATTGTCAACTTCGGATCTGAATTGGCCGTGGTGTCTATGCTCCCTGCCTTCTTCGAGGGTACGTTCGGCCTACCCAAAGCCATGGCTGGGGCCTTGGGCGCAAGTTATGCCTTCGTCAATCTGATAGCACGTCCTAGCGGAGGGCTGATTTCCGATCGCCTGGGTAGCCGCAAAACCACGATGGCAGTGCTGACCTTGGGCATGGGCATTGGCTATCTCGTGATGAGTAGTATTCCATCTCTACGAGATTCTTTAGGACTCCCCGCTGTCATCATGATTGGACTTGCGGTGGTGATGACCATGGCCTGCTCCTTTTTTGTCCAGGCCGGAGAGGGCTCGACGTTCGCTCTAGTTCCTCTGGTAAAGCGGCGCATCACTGGGCAAATTGCAGGCAATGTCGGAGCCTATGGCAACGTTGGGGCCGTCGCATATCTCACGCTCCTCAGCATGTTGCCCGTCTGGCTGAGTGGTGGAGCGGAGGTGACAGCAGCCATGATCGATCGCAGCAATGTCATCTTCTTTCAGGTTCTTGGGGTTACATCCCTGATAGTCGCTTTCCTTTGCTTCTTTATTTTGGAAGAACCCAAGGGATCATTTGCGGAATTTCATGAGGGGGAACACCCTGATCCAATCTCCGCCCCTCCACTTGGAGCCCCATCTAGCCAATAACCCTGCTCCGAAAGCATAGGTGCTGGTTGTCTGAGTATTGGACGACCTCAAGCTAAGACTGAGGCACGGGGATATCCGAAGTTTCCCCGTGCCTCCCTCTAAAAATCTGGCAAAATCTGACAAAATCTGGCGATCGCAGGAGTATGTTGCCCATGAATCCCACAAAAACCCTATGTCCCTACTGCGGAGTTGGCTGTGGTCTGGAGGTCGCTCCGCCGCGCCCGTCAGCTCAGAGGCAAGGCACGCAGACGGGGAATGGGGTAAGAACCCACAAGCAGACGGGAAAGGACTGGACCGTGCGAGGCGATCGCGCTCACCCTTCTAGCCAGGGCATGGTCTGTGTCAAGGGTGCTACCATCATCGACGCCATGGATAAAAATCGCCTGCTGTATCCCTTGATGCGGAATTCGCTGCAGGAGGACTTCCGGCGAGTCAGTTGGGATGAGGCTTTGGGGGCGATCGCCCACCAGATTCGTACAGTCATCGCCTCCCAGGGATCAGACGCCGTTTGTATGTATGGCTCTGGACAACTGCAGACAGAAGACTATTACGTAGCCCAAAAACTTCTGAAAGGGTGTCTGGGCACCAATAACTTTGATGCCAATTCCCGCTTGTGCATGTCGTCTGCCGTATCCGCCTATATCCAGAGTTTCGGGTCAGATGGCCCGCCCCCCTGCTACGCCGATCTAGAGCAAACCGACTGTGCGTTTCTCATCGGCACCAATACGGCAGAGTGTCACCCCATCATTTATAATCGGCTCCGCAAATATCACCGCAAGAATCGTGGAAAAGTGAAGCTCATCGTGGTGGACCCTCGCCGCACAGCTACAGCACAGGATGCCGACTTATATCTGGCGATTCGTCCAGGCACAGATATCACCTTGATGAATGGAATTGCCTACATTCTGCTGCACAACCAGTGGATTGATGCCATCTTTATTGATGAGGCCACTCAGGGCTTTTCCGATTATGTTCAAGTCATCCATCACTATCCTCCCGACCGGGTAGCGAAAATCTGCGGCATTTCTGTAGAGGATTTGCACAGTGCGGCCCGTTTCTGGGGAAGGTCAAAGCGGGTTCTCTCCCTCTGGTCCATGGGACTCAACCAGTCCTCAGAGGGCACCGCCAAAGCCAGAACGCTAATTAACCTACACCTGATGACAGGGCAGATTGGGAAACCAGGAAGCGGGCCGTTTTCCTTGACTGGCCAACCCAACGCCATGGGTGGCCGGGAAGCAGGCGGGTTGGCCCATATTCTACCGGGATATCGTCTGGTCTCAAATGCTCAGCACCGTCAAGAGATAGAACATGCCTGGGGACTGCCAGCAGGGAGCATCTCTCCAACACTAGGACGGTCGGCCTGGGACATCATTCTCGGACTGGAGCAGGATATGGTTGGCTTACTATGGATTGCAGCGACCAATCCCGCTGTCAGCCTTCCAGACATTGATCGAGCCAAAGCGGCATTGGGGCGATCGCCCTTCACCGTTTACCAAGACGCCTACTATCCTACAGAAACCGCCGAATTCGCCCATGTGCTGTTACCCGCCGCTCAGTGGGGCGAAAAGACCGGGGTGATGACCAACTCAGAACGCACCGTCACCCTCTGCCCTGCCTTCCGTCCACCACCGGGGGAGGCCAGGGCCGACTGGGAAATTTTTGCTGACGTGGGTCGGCGACTGGGATTTGACGCTCAATTTGCATTTCAGTCTCCAGCGCACGTCTATGACGAATTCGTTCAACTCACCGCTGGACGAGTCTGTGACATGACCGGACTGAGCCACGATCGCCTTGCCATTGGAGGCCCAATCCAGTGGCCCTGCCCTCAGCAGGAATCTGCAAGCACCGCCTCTACTAAACACGACAAGCGGTTGTATACCGATCATCTGTTTCCGACATCCAACCAACGGGCTCGATTCGCTACCTTCCATGAACATGGACTGGCAGAGCCCCCAGACCCGGCCTATCCATTCATCCTCACCAACGGACGATTGTATGGCCACTGGCATACCCAAACCCGCACGGGGCACATTGAGAAAATCCGCATGATGCATCCGGAACCCCGCCTCGAAATCCACCCCAAAGACGCTGAGATGTTGGGAGTGGAAGCCGGGGACTGGGCCGAGGTGCGATCGCGCCGAGGGCAGGTTCGCCTCCAGGTCACCCTTACCTCATCCATCCGCAAGGGTGTTCTGTTTATGCCCATGCATTGGGGAGCGCTCTGGGCAGATCAGGCCGAGTGCAATGCCCTCACTCATCCCACCCCCTGTCCTATTTCTCTGCAACCGGAGCTAAAAGCCTGTGCCGTTGCTGTTGTGCCCGTGAGCCAGTCTTCTCCGAATGAGTTAAGTATGGCTCTACGGGCTTAGGTTTGTGAGCGAATCCCCCGCAACGCCGGGGATTCGTTCATGATAATGTTCTAACGCCAATGCGCAGCACGATAGGTGGTCACAATTAACGATAAAGCTAACGATAAAGCCCATAAATCCTGCGCTGCCCGCTCAGCGGGCAGCGCAGGGTTGTGAAGTTGGTTCTTAATTGTGCCGAGGTATTTATATCCAATCCGGTTAAACAGCTACAACACCCAAATATCGTTTGCGCCTACCGCGCAGCGGTGGGCGCAAACGATGTCGAGGTGCTTCAACCAGACTTGATGTTAATTGATGTTTCTAAAACTACATTGACCAATGGCATTTTTTCAATTTGAAGCCGATTTTGTCCAATCTCTGCGATGTATTCCCATGCACGTTCGATACAAGCTAGATACCTGTGGCGTGAAGTTAAAGCTGGAGCACTGGCACAAATTCAGTCACGAAGAACGGCGATCGCTCACCCAGTTGCCCTGTGAACCAAGAAGTTCGGCGGCTGCCTATCGTCAGACCGTTCGAGAGATGGTGATGAAGCATACGGGGACGTGGCCCAAAGATTTACCCGTTGATGTTTCTCCCGCCTGGATGGATGGCGACCACATCCCTGCTCAAGTTCAGGAAAAGGCCAGGGCATGTGAGGCAGACCTGGCGATCGCTCAATGGCAGAAGTTGAGTCCTCTCCAGCGATTTGCTTTAATCAAGCTGAGTCGTCCCAGCCATGAAAATCGTAATTTTGTTCCGGCGCTTCAGGAATTTTTAGCCCCTTCCCCGATACAGTAATGGTTGTCGGCAAGTGCCCACAATCGCACCCCGTCCTCCAGGGTGTCCAGCCAACGCTGGAAGGATCGCCCACCTCGATGCATGAAAGCTCGCACAGCAGCGCCTACCTGCCAGAATCATGACCGTTACGATATACGACTTGGCAGAGTTCTCAAATCCATGACGAAAGAATAAAGGGTTTGCGCGCGCCTCAAACCCTTATTCTTGCGTGAAACTTGCCAAGTCGTAAAATGTAACTCGTGATACGAAGTCCCCCTAGCAACTCCCCTAATCTGTCTCATATAGCGGTGTGCAATTGGTTCAGCACACCCAGATGTGTTGAGTGGCGGCGCAGAACGCTGCCACTCAGCATACTGTACCTAATGCGCTTGCACAGCGCTATAAGTAGCTTGGCACCATTAAAAACGTGATGTAGACCCTGCGCCGCCTGCGCCGTTAGTGGCGCAGGGTTCTACAAGTTTTATTTAATTGTGCTCACCTACTCAACAATGGTGACGACACGGGATGATTTCCTGGGAGTAGCGCTTGTACTTTCCACTGGAGCATTAAACCACTATGCGGCTGGAGCAGCTACAGGCGTTTTTGGCGATCGCAGACACATCCAGTTTCCAACGGGCAGCACAGAAGTGTGGCGTGTCCCAACCCACGATCAGCCGACAGGTGCAGGGGCTGGAGGCCGAATTGGGCATTGCACTGTTCCATCGGGGAGCACAGGCACGCCTGACGAGCGCTGGCAATCGGTTTCTGCCGCGTGCCCGCCGCATCTGTCAAGAATGGAACGCGGTCACGCAAGAATTTGCTGAGCTGTTGGGTGGAAAACAGCCAGAGTTGTGTGTTGCCGTTATTCACTCAGCTTGCGCTTCGGCTCTTCCTCCCGTGTTGCGACAGTTCTATGAGGACTATCCAACGGTCCAGTTACGAGTCACCTCTCTGGGAAGCGATCGCGCCCTCAAGGTTCTGCGAGATGGACTCGTGGATCTGGCGATTGTCATGAATAATCGTTTTTTGACGACCAGCTCGGAACTCGTAGTCGATTTCCTTTATGAAGAGGCAATTCAGGTACTACTGGCCGCCCCCCATCCTCTAGCGCGACAACCCGTCATTTCCTGGCACCATTTGGCGCAATATCCTCAGGTGATGTTTAAAGATGGCTATGGAATGCAGCGATTAGTGCAAGAGCAATTTCAACGCCGTGGACTGGCACTCAACACCACTCTGGAACTGAATACTCTGGACGCCTTCCGAGGTACGGTGCGCCAGGGCAACTGGGTAGCCTTGTTGCCCGACTCGGCTCTCCGAGAAACTCGGCTCGATCCAACACTCGCCGTCCGCCGGATCGAAGGCCCTCCTTTGACCCGACAGGTCGTGCTGGTCACAACCCAGGAGCGCCTGTCGATTCCACCCATCCAGCATTTCCGTACCTTAGTTCATGCCGCCTTTCACGGGCATTCCATCAACACCACCCAACCCCCTCTTGGTCGTCCGCCCTATTCCCCATCAAGTTCGCCGTCTATACAACTGCCAGATGACTCCACGGCAAGCGAATTGCCCTCATCTCCGTTCCCCCAGTCCTCCCCACTCTAGTCAATCTAGCCCGATGCGGCTCCTTCACCCTCCAAGTCCCATGAGTGATGTATTTCGTGATCTGCTAAAAAAAGTAGGTAGTGGTTCCCACACCAGCAAGGAACTGTCCCGCGACGAGGCTGCAACAGCCACTCGCCTGATGCTGATGCAAGCTGCTACCCCTGCACAAATTGGAGCGTTTATGATCGCTCACCGCATCCGTCGTCCTACGGGGGAGGAAATGGCTGGGCTGTTAGACGCCTATGCTGAGATTGGCCCACACTTGGAACCGATTGAGGCTCCCTATCCGGCGCTTGTGATGGGCATCCCCTATGATGGGCGATCGCGCACCTGTCCAGTGAGTCCTCTTGTAGCACTGCTTCTGGCAACTGTGGGATGTCCAGTTGTGCAACATGGCGGCGAGCGAATGCCCACCAAGTACGGCATCCCTCTGGTGGAGGTATGGCAAGCCCTAGGCATAGACTGGACGCGCCTATCGCTAAACCAAGCGCAACAGGTGTTTGCAGCGACCAAACTCAGCCTCCTTTATCTACCCAACCATTTTCCCGCTGCCCATGCCCTCCTTCCCTTTCGAGATCAGATTGGCAAGCGCCCCCCCTTCGCCACGGCTGAACTAATGTGGTGTCCTTATTTAGGAGATGCCCTGCTGCTTTGCGGCTATGTCCATCCACCTACAGAAGACCTGGTCCGCACGGCTTGCACGCTGCGCCACATTCCTCGACTCATCACCATTAAAGGACTGGAAGGCAGTTGCGATTTGCCTCGCGATCGCACCAATATTATTGGTATCCATCAGAGTTGCTTGCAAGAGCCCCACCTTAATCCTCCTGGTCCCACGGTTGCTAATTCCACGTTTGAACGTCTGCTGCTTCATCCCCGCGATTACAACATGGCCGCTCCAGAAGTCCCCCTTGTAGAAGGGATGGAATTGAGTCAGGCTCTAACGTCTGTGCTTGCAGGTGCTCAGACAGAAATGACCAAAGCGGTAGTCTGGAATGCTGGATTTGGCCTGTGGCAGTGTGGATATAGCGAAGGACTGGCGGCAGGACTTGAAGCCGCCGCCGCCCTCCTCCAAAGTGGGAAAGTAGCTCATACGTTGAACGAGTTGCAACGAGCGATCGCCACTCAATCGTGATGCATGAAAATGGATCGCATGCAAACGGGGCTTGAAACGTTTGGCGATCGCCATCCATTCTCAGAGCGAGGTGGAACAGGAGTATGCAGCACGACTAAGGCAACATCCGAGTTTCCATCATGCTGACGCAACTTGGCAAAGTTCTCAAATTCACAACGCAAAAATAGAGGTTTGGGGCGCGCTTAGCGCGCCCCAAACCCCTATTTTTGCGTGAAACTTGCCAAGTCGTGATGCTGATCCGATTCAGATTTGCAAAAGCCGCATTTTATCGCTGTAGCAACCTGACTTAAAGCGCTTGCAAAGCGCTATAGTTCTCATTCCTAGCCTATGCCTCTACTGGGACATGGTGATTAGGCGATCGGGGTCAAGCCAGACGTGCCAGGGAAACGGACGGTGTTGCAGCGACTCCCATTTTTCCCGGTAAATCTCCACCTGCAGGTGATAATCCTGGGGCGATCGCGGTTCGCTGTGGAGTTTGATGTAGAGGCTAATTCGGTGCTGCGCTTCAGTGGTCATCGCCAACCACCCAGGGAAGGTATTCTGTGAGCTGGCATCCGTTGGAAATGTAATGTGGTGGGCACGCATCCCAACGTATCCCGCCTCTGAGGGTAAGGAACGGGTCACTGCCAGGAGACACCCCCAGTCCACTGCATTAATGCGTTGGTCATTGATGCGGTGGGCACGGGAGAAATTTTTGCATTCGGTGACCTTCGCGACCTCAAAGGTGGGGGGTTGAGCAAAAATCGACTCTTTATTGCCTTCTGCCTGGATTCGTCCGTCCGAAAGCACCAGCAAATTCGTGCAGACCCGGTAGGCTTCCTCTAATTTGTGGGTAATAAACAGAGTGATGCCCTGGTACTGGCACAGCACTTCGATCAGCAGTTTTTCAATGTGGCTGCGGAGGTAGGCGTCCAGGGCAGAGAGCGGTTCGTCTAGCAAGAGAATGTCGGGTTTAATAGCGATCGCCCGTGCCAGTGCCACCCGCTGCTGCTGCCCGCCGGAGAGTTGGTGGGGATAGCGATCGCCCAGTCCTGTCAAGCCAATTCTGTCTAGGTATCGCACCACCTCAGCGGCTCGCTGGTGGCGAGGAATATCCCGCATTCCAAAGGCGATATTTTGAGCCACAGTAAGGTGGGGAAACAGGGCATAGTTTTGGAAGACCAGGCCAACTTTGCGATCGCGGCTAGGTAGATTAATGTTCGCGCGCGAGTCAAATAAGATGCGTCCATTCAGCACAATGCGCCCTGTTGACGGCGTGTCCAATCCAGCAATGCAGCGCAGGGCCATGCTCTTGCCCGACCCCGACGCTCCCAGCAACCCCAACGGTTTCCGATCTGTATGAAACGCCATCTTCAGATGAAATCCCGGCACTTGCTTCTCAATCTGCACCACCAGTTCTGCATCGGTGGTGTCGAGAGCGCGGGGGGATGGATGGGGGGCAACCAGCGCAGTGGTCATAGAGGCAGGGGCGAATCCGTCAGGCGGATTCCCAGACGTTAAGCGAGAGGGCATGGATGACCGATCGCTAGCGGCAATGGGGGATGTGGGCATGGGATGAGGGTCAGACGCAGATTGAGCCGGGGTAGAGGCAAGGGGCGAGGGGAGGCGATTCCTGGGCGATCGCCTCCCCCTCCATACGCTGTTCGGTTGAAGCCGCCCCGCCATCGGTAAACCAAAGATATCGCCCCGCCAGGTGTGGAAAAATACCCTGTTGAATCCCCGCTTGACCAGTCCATTGGCTAAGGTCGGCGTCTGAGAACGGCTCCGGTTGCCATAGTTGATGCCCACAATCACCGCCAGGGAAACCGCCACCATCAGCAAGACCCAAGCGAGCGCCACCCCCATGCGTCCCGCTTCCGCCGCGAAGAAAATGGTAATAGGAACGGTCTGAGTCACACCGGGAATGCTCCCCCCCACCATAAGCGTTGCCCCAAATTCCCCTAGGGCTCGGGCAAAGGCCAGCACCGTCCCCGCTAGCACCCCTGGCCATGCCAGGGGCAGAAGAATCTGCCAGAAAATGCGCCACTCCGACGCTCCCAGGGTACGAGCAGAACTAATCAGCGTGAAATCTACCTGCTCAAAGGCACTCAGCACCGTTTTATACATCAGCGGAAACGCTACCACTGTCGCCGCGATGACCGCTGCTGTCCAGGTAAAGATAATGGAAATCCCCAACTGATCGAGGATCTGCCCCACCGGACTATTCTTGCCAAACAGCAGCAACAGGAAAAAGCCCACCACCGTCGGCGGCAGCACCAGGGGTAAGGTAAGTACTCCATCAATCAACCCCCGTGCCTTACTGCGATAGCTGAGTATCCACCGAGCCATGAGAATGCCCAAGATGGCAGCGAACACCGTCGCAACACACGCTGTTCGCAGGGAAATCCAGAGTGGGGTAAGGTCTTCAGTCATGGGAAAAAACGTGAAATTTCAGAAAATGAATGGCTCATCCTAGAACTAGAAGAACACCGTAGGGGCAAAGTACTGGGATCAAATAAGCAGGTGAGTACAAGTAATTGCAAAAGCCGTAAAACCCTGCGGCGTCTGCTGCACGGGCGGTGTAGGATTTTACATCAAGTGTTTAATTATGCCAAGCGACTTATTTAAGTCTCACCGCTTTAAGTCTCACTGCTTTAAGTTTCACCGAATGCTTCTGCCCGAATGCTTCGCCTGTAGAACCCTTGCAAAAATAATGTGAGTAACTTTTAGGGAGAATACGGCCCCATTGACTGACAAAACGTATGCGAGGAAGCCATTTATTCCGCCATTGTGAATCCGTAATTTTTGAAGATATCAACGGCGAGTTCGGTCGAAAGGAAATCAATAAAGGCTTGTGCCGCCCCAGCATTCTTGCTGCCTGCCATCACACCGATGGGATAAATAATGGGCGAGTGCGTGTCAGCAGGAGCAGTCATCACCACTCGCACCTGATCCGATACATTGGCATCCGTCGCGTAAAGCAATCCCGCATCCACATTACCCGTTTCTACATAAGACAATACCTGCCATACATCCTTGCCGAACACCATTCTGGGTTGCAGGTCGCCGAACAAATTCAGAGATGTCAAGGTTTCCTTGGCGTAGCCTCCCGCAGGTACACTTTCCGGTTCTCCAATGGCAACGCGATTAACCTTATCAGTCGCCAAGTCGCTGAAGTCAATGACATCATCCTTATCTAGCGGCACGATAAGCACCAGTGAGTTCAGCAGCAAGTCTTCACGGGTACCGTCTAGGATCTGCCCCTTTTCGTCTAAGTCATCCATCCATTTTGTTGATGCTGAGAGAAACACGTCGGCTGGGGCACCCTGGATAATTTGCTGCGCCAGGGAGCCAGACGAGCCAAAGTTGTAGGTGATGGTAACACCAGGGGTTGCTTCCTCGTAAAGCGCCTGCACACCCCGCATGGCTTCCTGAACACTAGCCGCCACGGAAATGGTGAGTTCAACCGTTTCTGAGGGAGCCGTAGACGAATCAGCCTCAGCGATCGAGGGAGCTGAGGATTGGGAACAGCTTATCGTCCCCAAACAGGCAAGGAATGTTAATGCAGACACCAGAGCAAAGTCTCGTCGTTTCACGGCAATTCTTCTAGATATAGCGCTGTGCAGGCGCATTAAGTACAGTATGTTGAGTGGCGGCGCAGAGCGCCGCCACTCAACACATTTGGGTGTGCTTAACCAATTTGCACACCGCCATAAGATGTGCGATCGCCCACTCCAGAAATGTGCTGTTTCATGGAAGATGACCATCTGTGCATGACTAAACTAAACAGCGCGTCAGGTTTGCAGATTCCCTGAAATCCCCTCATCCTCCGGGGGGCAAGAGGCTCAAAGTTCCTCTCCCAAGCTTGGGAGAGGGATTTAAGGTAAGGGCACAAAGGTGCCATGCTCCTTTAACCCAAGGGGTGCCTAAGGGGTGTCTCTGATCAACGCCTCTCATCAACACTTCTCATTAAAGCTTCTCATCAACCGCTAGGATGACATTGGATGCTTTGACCAGGGCAACCACCTCTTTACCCACCCACAGTTCCAGGCGATCGCCAGAGGCTTTGGTAATCAGTGAACACGACTTGGCAAGTTTCACGCAGAAATAGGGGTTTGGGGCGCGCGGAGCGCGCCCCAAACCCCTATTTCTGTGTTGTGAATTTGAGAACTTTGCCAGGTCGTGACTGAAACCACCTCAACACCGGGAGCCACTTCAACTACAACTTCTGTATTGACCATGCCGGAGGTCAATTCCTTAATCGTTCCTTTCAGAGCGTTGCGAGCATCGTATTTCATTGCATCATGGGCTAAAAGCCAATATTTTTACGTCATGTCAAGTTTACTGGCAGCGTCAAATAAAAGTGTGTTGGTGGGTACAAAACCTGGCGTTAACCACGGGTGATTCCTTAAGAAAAGGTTACTTTTGTGAGCCTGCGTGGATTGTGCAATCAGGAAGAACTTGATTTCTGCGAGAGCTTGGGCAAGTGCCGTTTATACTGGCTTGCAGGCAAGGGAGCCGGGAAATACTGCGTTTAGAAACTCACATGGGCTGTCATTAATGCGCTTGCAAAGCGCTATATTTAATTCTCATTCCTTAGAACCTGTTGTGAAAGATGAACTACGGAATAAGCTGAAACAAACCCGCATGCGGTTGGGGCTGAGCCAACAAGATTTGGCAACGATGGCGGGGGTCAGTCGGCAAACCATCGGTGGGGTCGAATCTGGGCAGAGTGCCCTGTCCGTCACGGTTGCCCTGCGGCTGGCCAGTGTGCTGGGGTGCCAGGTTGAAGAGCTATTCTGGCTTGATCAGGATGTGAAAACCGTAGCCGCGATGCCCATTCAATCGATGCCGGTGGGAGAGCCGCTGCGGGTTAGTCTGGCCCGCATTGGCGGACACTGGGTTGCCCACCCTCTAGTGGGTGAGGATGCCTTTCGGATGGATCTCGTTCCTGCAGATGGAGAAGCCCTGCGCGACCCTGACCAGGGAACCATGACTGTAACCCTGCTAGATGATCCGACAAACTTGCTGAATACAGTGGTGGTAGCGGGCTGTTCTCCTGCCCTTTCGCTCTGGGCAAAAGCAGCGGAGCGGTGGCATCCAGAACTGCGCGTGCATCTTTCCTATGCAAACAGTGCGATCGCCCTCCAACGGCTTATCCAGGGAGAAGTCCACATTGCGGGACTGCATCTTTTCTGCCCTCAGACCCAGACCTTTAACGTGCCGTTTGTGCAACGGGCATTGCAACAGACCATCCAAAATCGGCCTGCTGTGCTAATTAACCTCGGTGTGTGGGAAGAGGGACTGCTGGTCGCTCCCGACAACCCAAAAGGTATTACAACGGTCACGGATTTAGCCCGTCCTGATGTGATGATTGTTAACCGAGAGCCTGGAGCTGGCAGTCGGGATCTACTGGAACAGGAATTGATGGCGGCTGGGGTTTCCGATGAGTCAGTCTCGGGGTTTGACCATATTGTTCTATCCCATCAAGCGGTGGCTGAGGCGATCGCCACCCAAAAAGCCGACGCTGGAGTCAGTGCTGCCTCCGTCGCCAAGATATTCAAGTTAGACTTTATCCCTCTGCGCCAGTCCCGGTATGATCTGGTCATCCTCAAGGCGTATCTAGACGATGCGCCCGTCAAGCAACTCCTGGGCACGCTGGGGCACCGTCGCGTGATTTCCCAGCTTGAAATTCTGGGAGGCTACGAGACCCACCTAACGGGAGAAGTCGTAGCCACCATAGACGCCCCGTAAGGAACGGGAATTAAATAACACGACTTGGCAAGTTTCACCCAAACCCCTATCTTGCGTCAGCAATTCTCATTATGGAAATTTAGGGAGCCAAAAGGTCGCCTGAGGCGACCTTTTGGCTCCCTAAATTTGTACCAGTGAGCGCCTGTAGGGCGCGAAGCTTCCTAAAATGAGAATTGCTGATCTTGCGTTGTGAATTTGAGAACTTTGCCAAGTCGTGGTGTGAAATGAAATGTGAAAGTTGGGGCGGGCGCAGCCCGCCCCAACTTTCACATTTCATTTAGGATTGCTATATTCCTCTAGCCCATTCAAAGGATTGCCAAATTTAATAGTTCCATTAGCAATCCCCTACACAAGTCGGGGAATACTGGAACTGTCTATGATGCTTTCAAGCAATCGGGCAAGACTATCGGACAAGACTATCGGACAACTTCTGCACGTCCTTCAGGGCTAGTGCAGTGGTGAGAGTCTTACAGGGTATATTGCTTTAGCAGGGTATGGGACTGCCCTTCAATTTTGGTCAGGAGAACCTTCACCCAAGGTTCCCAGGTATAGACACAGGTTTTCTCAATGCGCCAACACTTTGCTGCTTCTTCGTCAGATACATCCCTGTCCCCTGGTGTGGATCGGTTTCATGTTTTGCTGGAACACTCCCCTGATGCGATCGCCGAGTTCGATGGGGCATTGCGATATATATCAGCAAACACGGCCTGGGCAAATTTGCTGGGGCTACCCCTGCGTGAGTTGATTGATGCCACCAATGATGAGTTAGCCCGTCAGTTTAGCCACATCTCCCGCTGCATCAATCTGGCAAACGACCTGCATAAGGCGATGATGCAGGTGCTAGAAACAGGCAACGCGCTACGGATTATCCATACTGCTGACACCCATTCTGTTGAAGTTGTTTACACGGTTGCCTGTGCCGGGAAGGCTGACTGCCGCATTTTTGCAGTGGGGCGATCGCTCCAGCACGGGCCCCACTCCTACCCATCCCCTCCAGGGGACACATCTCACCTGGCAGGCTATGCCTCTGTATCGACTGTCCCCGCTGCTGTCAATTCTCTCCCGACTGTTTCAGACCCAGACGAAACAGCACCTGTCATCATTGGGGTTGAAATGCCCGGCATGGAAGATGCGTCCATTGAAGATGCACTGGGGACGGAGACGCCGATCGCCGCTGGGGAAGACGAGTCTTCCACCGCTTCTGTCTATAACCATCAAGCAACGGTAGGGGAAAAGCACCAGGCCGAGCAGATTCGCAGCAGTGCAGACTTTCTGCGACTGGTTCTCGACAGCATCCCCCAATACATTTTCTGGAAGGATCGAAACTCAGTTTATCTGGGCTGTAACCGTCGCTGGGCCGAGATGTCTGGCATTGGGGAGCCAGACAACGTCGTTGGCATCACTGATGCGGATTTGCCGTGGACGGAGGAGCAAAAAGCCTGGTACATCAAGTGCGATCGCCAGGTTATGGAAACAGGTACTCCCATGCTCGGCATTAAGCAGTCTCAACGGCAGGCAGACGGACAACTCACCTGGCGGGAAACGAATAAAATTCCCATTCGAGATGCCCACGGTAAGATTGTCGGACTCCTGGGCACCATTGAGGACGTCACCGAGCGAAAACAGGCAGAAGACCTGCTGAAACAATCGAAAGAGACCTATAAAAAGCTGGCGAAACGGGAGGAGTTACTCAACCATCTTTCGTCTCAAATCCGTAACTCTCTTGATTTGGAAACTATCTTAAAGACAGTGGTACGAGAAGTGCGCCACCTGCTCGACACTGACCGGGTAGTTATTTACGAATTTGATGCGGATTGGCACGGGACGGTCATCGTGGAAGACGTGGTGCCCCCCTGGGTGTCCACCTTGGGTGAAATGGGAGCCGATGACTGCTTTCCAGCGATGTTTGCAGAGCTATATGAAGATGGGCGGGTGCGGGCGATCGCCGATATTCACAACGCTGGCCTGGATGACTGTCACCGAGACTTTTTAGCCAAACTCCAGGTGAAAGCGAATCTCATCGTTCCAATTCAAATGAATCAGCGGCTTTGGGGATTGCTCATCGCCCATAGCTGCCGAGCAACGCGAGAATGGCAAGAGACTGAAATTGACCTGCTGAGGTATCTGGCAGAGCAGGTCAGCGTGGCCATTCGCCAGGGACAGCTCTATGCCCAGGCAAAAGATAGCGCGCTGAAATCCCGTGCTCAGGCAGAACAAATTGAAACAGCCCTGCAAGAGCTACAGCAGGCCCAAACCCAGCTCATCCAGACTGAAAAAATGTCCAGTCTGGGGCAACTGGTGGCGGGAGTTGCCCACGAAATCAACAACCCGGTGAATTTTATCTATGGCAACATCGCCCACATCGGCAACTACACCGAAGAACTGCTGGAGTTGATTACCCGTTACCAGGAGCATTATCCCAACCCCCCTGCTGACATTCAACGTGCCCTAGAAGAGATTGATCTAGACTTCCTCGTTAACGATACGTCCAAAATTCTTCAATCTTTACGGATTGGTGCGGAGCGCATTCGCAGCATTGTACTCTCCCTAAGAAATTTCTCCCGTCTGGACGAGGCTGAGATGAAGCCCGTCGATCTCCATGAAGGGATCGACAGCACATTGCTGATTCTCCAGCATCGCCTGAAGCCCTCTCCGGTGAAGGACGAAATTCAGTTGGTGAAGAACTATGGAACCCTGCCCCAGGTTGAATGTTATCCCAGTCAACTCAACCAGGTGTTCATGAATATTCTCAGCAACGCCATTGACGCCCTAGAAGATTGGCAAGCAACCGTGGAGGGCTCAGCTAGCGGCAACCCCGACCCCATGACCATCACGATTACTACGACCCACGTGGGCGATCGCCACCGTGCCCAGGTGCGAATCCATAACAACGGCAGCTACATTGAGGAATCCGTGTATAAGCAACTCTTTGACCCATTTTTCACCACCAAACCCATTGGCCAGGGCACAGGGCTGGGGCTATCCATCAGCCAGCAAATTGTCGTGCAAAAGCATAGAGGATGTCTGACCTGCCATTCTGCCCCTGGTGAAGGCGTTGAGTTTTGTATCGAAATTCCCATCACTCAATCCTAAAGGACTTGCAAGAAAATAAAGTACCAGGAGAGGAGTGCCGCGCCGCCCCTCACTGTGCGGTACTTAATGCGCTTGCAAAGCACTATACATGACTTGGCAAAGTTCTCAAATTCACAACGCCAAACCCCTGTTTTTGCGTGAAACCTGCCAAGTCGTGACTAGATTTAATCCTTGATCCTCAATCATGGGCAGATGTCGCAGATGACTCAGTGTTTCAGGCGGATTTCACGTTGAACGTTTAGAAAAGAGACCAAAGTTGGGCAAAATTATCTGCACTTCTGCACAGGCACTAATACCCTGCTCGGGCGATCGCCCGCTCCCAACGGCTTCCATACCAACCGAGCAGCATCTAAATCCAAACCATATTGGGAACTGGAGTTTTCCTACGGGGAAACCTCCAGTTCCCAGCATGGACGAGGGACACCCCTTCAAAATCGACAATCCAAAATCCAAAATCTAAAATTCCTCAAGAGGCATCCAGCCATGACTATTGAACGCTTCAGCGATGAGTTTCGTATCAATACTGTTCCTCAAGATGACCAGGGAACACCCGATGTCGCCATTGCCCCCAATGGTACTGCTGTCGTAGTGTGGGTCAGCGATGCTCAGGATGGTGATGAGGGCGGCATTTTCGCCCAAATTTTTGACCCCCTTGGCACTCCCTTGACTTCCCAAGATATTCCCGTCAACAGCATCACGGTTGAAGACCAGGTTGAGCCGACAGTGGCGATCGCCTCCGATGGCTCCTTTGTAGTGGCATGGTCTGGAGAAGATGCCGATGAAGGACAGGACAAAGGAATTGTTGCGCGTCGCTTCGCTGCCAATGGCAATCCCATTGGCAGCGAATTTTTAGTGAACACCTTTACCGCTTTCGACCAAGACTCTCCGGCAATCGCCATGGCAGATGATGGCAGTTTTACCATTGCTTGGACAAGCGTTGGGTTAGACGGCAGCCTGGACAGCATTGCCGCCCAGCAGTTTAGCGCCAATGGCATGCCTCTAGGGGATGAGTTTCTGGTCAACACAGCGACCCTTAATGACCAGTCGGATCCGGCGATCGCCATGACCCCAACAGGGGAATTCGTGATTGCCTGGCAGAGTGACGGTCAGGATGGCGATGAGAGCGGAATTTTCGCCCAGCGCTACGATGCAGACGGAAGTCGCACAGGGAGGGAATTTCAGATAACGGACTCTTTTGTGGGAGATCAGGAAAATCCGGCGATCGCCATCAATACAGACGGTAGCTTCGTTGTGGCATGGGAAAGCGATGGACTAGCCGCCGCCAGTACAGAAATATTTGCCCGCCGCTTTAACAGCAATGGTGATGCCCTGGGAGATGATTTTCTCGTAAACCTGACCCTCACGAACGATCAAACGAACTCTGATGTCGCCCTAGATGGCGAAGGAAACTTCCTCATTTCCTGGACGAATGAGGGCACGGGAATCACCCAGAATGATGTGTTCTACCGCCAATTTAGTGCCAGCGGCGCGGCGCTAACCTCCGAAATTCTGGTCAACACCTTTACGGATGACGACCAGCAGGCAGCGGCGATCGCCCAAAATGCCCTCGGCGATACGCTGATGGTGTGGGAGAGCCTGGGTCAAGACTTCGGAGTCACTGGAGGCAGTGGCGTTTTTGCCCAGCAGTTTAAGGAACCTGCCAATATCCCCGAAGACCCGATTCGGGGAACCCGTCAGGACGAGCGCTTAGTCGGAGGTGCAGGTGCAGATTCAATCAACGGGCGGGGCGGCAACGATCGGCTAAACGGACGGGCTGGAAACGACCTGCTGACGGGTGGAGGCGGCGATGATCGACTCCGAGGCAAGGCCGACCGGGACACGCTCCAGGGAAAGGCTGGATCAGACAAACTGGGCGGCGGTTCTGGCGACGACATCCTGGATGGCGGCGGCGGTAGCGATACCCTCCGGGGAGGACGCGACAACGATATCCTCAACGGCGGTCGTGGAGCCGATACCCTGCGAGGCAATGGCGGCGATGACGTGCTCCAGGGCGATCGCGGCAACGATATCCTGATTGGCGGCAGAGGGAATGACACCTTCGTCCTCGAAGATAGGGGCGGCGTCGATGAAGTACAGGATTTTCGATCTGGAGACATTTTTCAATTAACTGATGAGCTAACTTTTTCGGGACTTACATTCACCCGCGATGGCAACGACACCCTGATTAGCCTTGACACCTCCGATTTAGCCCGAGTTATTGGCACTCGCCCCAACCAGTTATCCGCCGACGATTTTATCCCCCCGATGTAATACTCGTACCAAATCCTCATCTGTATACCCCCGAAACTATAGCGGTGTGCAAATTGGTTGAGCACACCCAAATGTGTTGAGTCACGACTTGGCAGGTTTCACGCAAAAACAGGGGTTTGGCGCGTGCGGAGCGCGCCCCAAACCCCTATCTTTGCGTTGTGAATTTGAGAACTTTGCCCAGTCGTAAAAAAAACCAAAGTGGCGCGCTTAGCGCGCCACTTTGGTTTCGATTTTAGTTTCGGGGGGATATGGATGGGGATTCGATATAAATCAAATCCCAAGTTAGGCAAAGCATAAAACGGAGAGAGAGGGATTCGAACCCTCGTTAGAGTTACCCCTAAACAGCATTTCCAGTGCTGCGCCTTCAACCACTCGGCCATCTCTCCAGAGGATAAACACTGAATTGTGTGGCAACGTCTTTAATAATTAACCACAGATTTGTAATCTTATCAAAGTTCTGACTATTCTGCTGAAGCTTGCCCAAAAGGTCAGCAATCCTCATTTTGGGAAACTTCGCGCCCTATAGGTGCTCACTTGTCTATGTTTAAGGGGCAAAAAGACCGCCTAAGGCGACCTTTTTGCCCCATTGAATTCCATAGTGAGAATTGCTGCCAAAAGGTAGCAGTAAAAACAGAAAATCTCTACAGCAACCGACCTTACACATCTTCAATCACCGTATGAGTAGACAAGAGAACGCCAGACGTGCGATCGCCCATGGGTATGGTCGTTTCGATTTGTTCGGATGGAACATCCGATGAAGGGGCAGCGCTGTCAGAGGTGGGAGGATCAACGCCCTCTGGAATAAATACAGGTGGTAGCGGCTGTGGAGTCGGGTCGGGGGTTGAGGGAGGCGATTCAATAGTAGGAGAGTTTGCATTGGAAGGAGGAGGCGTTGTAATCACGCCATCTTGACCTGAGGAGTCCGTATCCCTCCGAAAAATGCCTTCAAATTCAGAACCAATGGTGTTATCTTCTGAAGCGTCATCTTCTGAAGAAAGAGCGTCTGATTCACTCTCGACCTCTGGAAAGATAAGCTCATCATTCAACTCTGAGGGCGTAGAATAGAGCGATTGCGACGGGCGCTGCTCAAACAAAAAATCATTCCCATCGAACTCTGTGCTGGATTGTCCAGGCCACTGGTCGGATACTGGAAACGACTGTTCTGTACCAAAAATTTCTCGGCCAAAGATGGGAGACTGCTCTAACTGATCAGGCTCCTGCAAGCGAAAGGAAAGCCCGAGATATGCCCCCACTGATGCCGCAACCACAGAGCAAAGTCCAAAGGCAGCAGGAATTCGCCAGCGATGACGAGCTTTGGGCTGCTTAGACGACTTCGTATCAGATGAGGCTTGCGATCGCCCGTTTTGAGCCCCAGACATGGGATGATTCGGTGACGAGCCTGCATTTTTGTCAGGGACAGCGGCAGTAGGGTGCGACAGCAGCATGAGCGCCCGATGAGACGTGCTATCTGCGATCAATTCCGTTGGGACAGAAGGGGCAGTATCGTTGGCAAGTCCTTGCAGGTCACTACCTTGTAGGTCACCACCTTGCAGACCATCATGATGTGGCGCAGCATTTGCATCCTCAATTACGGTAGGAAGGGGTTGGACTGCTTGCTGAAGATGTCCAAACCAACCAGATACGGTATGTTGAGGCTGTGCCAGAAGCCCCTGTGCGATTGCCCCTTCAATCGCTTCACCGGGACAATGAGGGAAATTTCGAAGCGTACCAGCCTGGGCCGACGCAACTAAAGTTTGCGTCGGCATTATATTGCCCGTCATGAGGGCAAAGGCAGTGGCGGCTAATCCTTGAATATCTTGGGCAATAGAAAGTTCGGACTGGTCTGCAATCGCCCCGGTCGGCAAAAAGCTGCGAAGAGACAGATCAGCGACCACTAACATCTGCCGATCATCCCCCATGGCTATACTACTTTTGCTCAACGCTCCATGAATGATGCTGGACGAATGCAGGGACGCAATGGCATCAACAAGGGGTTGGAGCAGGGCGATCGCCTCGCTCACCGACGCACGATGACCTGTCTGGAGCCAAGCTGACAGGGATTGTCCGGCAATGGGCTGGAACACTAAAAACGGCACGCCATTTTCTTCAAATCCGTCAATGATGCGAATTAGGTGGGGATGGGTACTTTGGGCAAAGAGAGTAGACCGCTGATAGAAATGCTGGCGGTCATCATCGCTCATAACCTCTTTCCAAAGACTTTCTGACACGCTTTTGAGATGAATGGATTGTTCCAAATAGGTATGACGGGCTTCGTAGGTCAATTCTGTCGCATTGTTGACCAGCACCGATTGAATCGAATACCGTCCATTTTGAAGCGTAGCGCCAGCCGTTAAAGTCATAGATTGCACAACATTTGGGTAAACATGATGTGTCGCCCTATGGGGACAACTATCGGCCAAGCTTAGAGGATTGGCACAATATGTCAAGATCCCTAGGTTCTTGGATCAAAGAACGACAAGCTTTGGTTGATTCAGACGGAGAACCCAGGGATCTGTACAGACAGTTTATTTCTTAACACGACTTGGCAAAGTTCTCAAATTCACAACACAAAGATAGGGGTTTGGCGC
>CAYXJG010000028.1:0-23577 GCA_964465285.1 uncultured bacterium | reverse complement strand
AGCGCGCCCCAAACCCCTATTTTTGCGTTGTGAATTTGAGAACTTTGCCAAGTCGAGTCTAATGGCTGGTTGACTGACAAAAGTTGTCTTCCCTCACCCCCAACCCCTCTCCCAAATGGCAAGGGGAACCGATTCAATTTCTTGTTCCCTCTCCCAAGGAGAGAAGGCTAGGATGAGGGATTTTCGAAGATCTGTGCATAAATTTTGTCAGTCAATGAGCAATACAGCAAGGGATCTCTATATCTAGCGTTTAATTTGTTGGATTATTTTTCTGAACTCTAAATATAGAAATAGTGAAAACATAGGCTATAGAAATCTATCACCCATCACATTTACAGTTTCACTATCGTTCTGTAAGTAGGTGAGCACAATTAATGATAAAACCCGTAAAACCCTACGTCACCCGCGCCGCAGGCGGCGCAGGGTTTTACATCTAGTTTCTAATTGTGCCAGACTACTTATTAGCTGTGCTAGTTTTCAACAAAACGGGGAATTCTAACGCTGTTCTGTATATGTAAGTCCCTAAACAATTTCTCAATTTAGCTCAAAATCATAGTGCTAACGATGCAGATTTATTTCCTGATCAGGCGTAGTTTTGAAACGTCTGAAACTCTCTTCAGATAATCTTTGAAAGCACTCTCCTTAGAAATTTTTAGCCCCAACCATATCGAATGATATGATTAGCCTTGAGCACAAATGATCTTGTCGCTAAGAACCGTAAATGTAAATCATTAATTCTCCGATTCTTTTCTTTCACTCTCTTGACATACCCGGCACAGGTAATCCAATCCATTCATACAGCTCCTCGGGTTTCTTCTAGTCAACGAGGGACTGTTTCCCGTGGAGAAGATTTCGATTACACGTCCTGCCGAAATTTCACATCATCGTTCGAGAAACACACCTATCCGCGTCCATTTCTAAAGTGGGCGGGAGGGAAAAGTCGAGTGTTGCCGCAGTACTATCCCTATTTGCCTGAATACTTCAATACGTATCACGAGCCATTTCTGGGAGGTGGCGCAATATTCTTCTATCTGCTCCCCCAGCAGGCAAGATTGGCTGACATCAATGACGAATTGGTGAATGTCTATCGGTGTATCCGTGACCATATCGACGACTTGATTCAGCGCCTCTCCGTCCATCAAGAACATCACTGCAAGGAGTATTACTACACCATTCGCAGCAACCCTCTGCATGACCCAGTGGCGCGGGCTGCCCGGCTCCTCTATCTCAACAAAACGTGCTTCAACGGTCTCTACCGGGAAAATTCCAAAGGACAGTTCAACGTGCCGATGGGGCGCTACAAGAACCCTACCATCTGCGATCCTGTGCTCTTGAGGGCGGCATCTCGGGCACTGCAACCGGTGGAAATCGCCCAGGAACCTTTTGAAGCTGTTTTAGGCTGGGCAAAGGGAACCGACGATTTTGTCTACCTCGACCCGCCCTATCATCCCATCAGCGCGACCAGTAGCTTTACTGGGTACAACCGTTACTCCTTTACAGCAGAGGATCAAATTCGCTTGCGGGATACGTTTGCTGCCCTTGCCAACCGAGGTGTCAGTGTCATGCTTTCCAATTCGGACTGCCCCTTCATCCGCGAACTGTACGAAGATTTCACAATTCGCGTCATTTATGCCGCTCGGGCCATCAATTCCAATGCTAAGAAGCGGGGTAAAATCACTGAATTATTAATTACGTCCTATTAATTCACGCTCTAGGTGATTCACGCTCTAGGTGATTCACGCTTTAGGTGATAGACCATCGGCCTGGAGTTTTAACAAATTTCTTTACACGACTTGGCAAGTTTCACGCAAAAATAGGGGTTTAGCGCGCGCTTAGCGCGCCCCAAACCTTTATTTTTGCGTTGTGAATTTGAGAACTTTGCCAAGTCGTGCATAAAATTCCCTGAAAGGCAGGCTGTGCTTGCTTTTCAGGGAATTTTATGCGATTTTGTTAAAAGTCCAGATCGGCAGAGCCTTCTTGTATATAATCTCTTGCTGCTTGCATTCTGTGCGGATGACTTGACGTGTTCTCAACAACTAGCGATCGCCGAAACGCTTCCCACTCTTTAACTTCATCCTCATCTGATGGTGCTCTCTTTCGCAGCAGCACTACCCCATCGTCAAAACCGACTAAACCATAGCGATCGCCCCCAATCAGCCGTTCCAGACGGGGGAGAATCTGCTGGAGTTCCTGCTGATCATCCGCAAAGGCGACCTGGTACTGCTGGGGCTGCCACAGATCAACGATGGCGTAGTCCACCACAATCTCCTCCCGCGCATCGTTGCGGAGTCGGAGGTCTGGAAACCGGATGAGTTCTCGGCGGCTAGAGAGGTGGGGGACGATGTGGGTGGTTGCCGATACGCTCGCATCGGGGGGAATTTGCGCCATGAGCGATCGCGCTGCGGCGACATGCTCCCACTGGCGGGTCGGGGGAATGTAGACCCGTGGATTGATAGAATCCGGCATCACGAAGGACAACGCGCGGTTGGGATTGGAGGTAATGGTGAACAGCACCGCCAGGGTCAGGCATCCGATCCAGACGCGACGAAACGGTTTCTGAAAAGCGTTGGGGTGGGCAGACCACCACAGAATCGCGCCGTAGAACATGCCCGGTACGATAGTCATGGCATACCGCAGGTTAATTGCCAGGGCAGTGCTGTCATCCCGAATAAACAGCTTCAGCAGGGGGAAGGCGTTCAGCAGCCAGGCAGAGGGGGCGATCGCCGGAATAAACGCCAGGGGGAGCCACTGCGCCAGCAGATACCTCAGCGTCCGATCCACAGGCATAATCAGATCACGGATGACCTGGACTGGACTCGTCAGCACCCCCACAATGACATCCAGCGTGGTCGCTTCATTGCCCTCTACGTAGGGGGCAAACTGCTCGATGACGAACCGCCGACTGATGTCTTCGGAAAATAGCGGCATGATCCCATTGGTCAGCACCAGCATGTAGCCCAGGCTAACGGCACAGGTCGCCACCCCCAGCCGGGGAAAGCGGCGACTCGCCAGCAAGTAAAGTCCAATGCCGAAAAGAATTACTCCTGCATCTTCCCGCACGGCGAGGAGAAATACTGAAAAGATGCCGCATCCAACCCACCATCGCCGTTCCAGGCAAAGGAGCAAGCTGAAGACGAATAGCGGCACCTGGCACAAATCATGAAAGTTCGCCAGGGAAGGGCCAATCACAGCGTTAGCACAGTAATAGCCAAGGGTGACGAAGGTAGACAAGGCAGGGCTCAGATAGTGTCGGGCAAGCTGGTACAGCACCAGTCCTCCAGCGGTGACAATGGTGATTTGCAGCACTAGCAGGGTTACAGGATGAGGAATCAGGGTGTAAATAGGAAGCCACAGCAGCAGGGCTGGCGTAAAGTGTTGCCCCAAGCGATGATAAAAGACTTCTGGAACCTCCCCGTCATGAACCACGGGCGTAGAGAGGGTGGATGACAGGGAACTCTGGAAGATGCGTCCGTGGCGCCCATTCCAAAATACCTGGTTGAAAATGCCTTGGTCGAAGGAGGCATAGGAGGGATACATGCTGAAGTGGCGGTGGACGAGGAGGAGGGTGGCGATCGCCCAAAACACTAGGGCCGCTATCATCACTGTCCGATTAAGCTCAAGCCTCAGTGCTTTCAGGATTCCTCGTTTTGCCAATTGCTGCATGTTTCTAAACTTATAGCGCTATGCAAGCGCACTAAATACAGTTCTTTAAATGGCGGCGCAGAGCGCCGCCATTTAGAAAAATAGGGTGCGCTTAACCAATTTGCACACCGCTATAGTCTAGAGGGGCAAGCCCCACGACTCAAGATTTAAGTATAGGGGGTCAAGTTTCAGGCTGAATAGCAAATTGATGGGGATCTACTAATGGAGATCTACTGATGATAATCTGCCAATGGAAATCTACTCACTAACTTTCGCACGTACCAGGTAACCGCAGCGGTGCTCGCCGTTCACCAGCCAGTGAGTCCGTTCGATCTCGCAGTCCTTTAGGGCTACCTCAAACATTTCCAGCTCATGGCCACATACGCTGGGGAAAGATCGGGCAACATCAGAGATGGCGCAGTTGTATTCGGTGATAATGAATTGCTGTTCGGGTTGATGATCTGTAGATGACGCAGATTGTGATGTTGAGGCTGAGTCCGCTTGTGGATCCACTGGATGCCATTCAGCCATGTACCCCTCGGCGCGACGAAGTTCTACCAGGCGTTCGACTCTCTCCTGGATGGTGCCCTCTCCGATGTATTTCTGATAGTCCAGGGCTTTACGTTCCCATTGCTTGCGGAGGATGGTGCCCACCTGTTCCCGTCCAACGGTTTCTGACAGGGTGTCTAGCAAGGAGAGGGCAAAATCGCCATAGCGGGCAGGGAGGCGATCGCGCCCCTTCTCACTCAGTTGGTAAACGTGCTGAGGCCGCCCCATTCCCGTTTGAATGGATTGGTGCTCGATCAGCGCCTCAAGCTCTAGATCTTTCAAGTGGCGTCGTGTCGCCTGGGCGCTGATATTGAGATAATCCGCCAACTCCTGGACGCTTGCCTGCCCGTGCTTTGCCAGATAGTTGAGGATGTCCTCCTTGCTCGACGGGTGTTGAGTCGTTGTCATGGTCTTGTCAGAGTCCTGAGTGTCTATCCGCGCTCTGGTGTCAATACAATCAGCAAACGTCTCATGAAGCAACGCCCACCATGTAAACTTCTTAAAGGACTAAGGATTAGGGATAAAAAAATCTAATGTTGAGTAGAATGGCACGGCACCGCTGCACCGCTCAGCTCGGGCGGGTTTAAATGATTCAATCCTTGTTCCTAGCGCAAGTCCTAGCTGAGTTGAACCCATTGAGTGATGAAATTTTGGTCAGCCCTATTGCTTGGGGCATAAATTAATGTCTCAAAAACTCAATGCTCAACTTTGACAACTTTATCGTTGCTAAAGTACCCTACAATGTAGTTAAGCAACGCAAAAGTTGTTTTAATTATAGAAGTTATCGGACGACCTGTCGCCCCGCTTATGAATACGTCAACTGAAGGCACCCCAATCCAAGCTACAGACAAAAGCCTCGAAGCGATGAAAAACTTCTCCGAGGCGTATGCAAAACGCACAGGAACGTATTTCTGCGTTGACCCTGGCGTGACTGCTGTGGTGATTGAAGGGCTTGCCAAACACAAAGATGAACTCGGTGCGCCCCTGTGCCCCTGCCGTCACTACGAAGACAAAGAGGCTGAGGCAGCGGCAGCCTACTGGAATTGCCCCTGCGTTCCCATGCGTGAGCGTAAGGAATGCCACTGTATGTTGTTCCTCACTCCAGACAACGACTTTGCAGGGGAAAAGCAAGACATCACTATCGAAGAGATTCGTTCCACGACTAGTCAGTACTAATCAGTTCAGTACTAATTTAGTACTAAATACTAATCAGTACTAAAGATTAAGTTTCAGGGAATGTAAGCTCCGGACAGCAATCGCCTCTGAAGAGGGGGTAAGCCTTAGACAGTCCAATTGATTAGACATTTCAACAAGCATCATCTTGGTCTGGTCAACGGGGGCTACTTAAGGTTTTGAGTTGTAAGAACGCTCAAATTGCTAATCTCTTTTACTGATACCTCAGGTTGTTTGATGTATCGGTTGATTTAACTGTTTAACGAAAACCCTTGGACGCTAATCACTCAACGCTAGGAAACCCATCCCTATGAATGCATCGGTCAAAACTCTTGTTAACCAACCCTATAAGTACGGCTTTACCACCAACATTGAATCCGATACCCTCCCTGCTGGGCTAGGTGAAGATGTTGTACGGCTCATCTCGGCCAAGAAGGGCGAACCGGAATTTATGCTCCAGTTTCGGCTGAAAGCCTACCGCCAATGGCAAAAAATGGCAGAACCGACGTGGCCTCACGTTCACTATCCACCCATTGACTATCAAGGCATCATCTACTACTCTGCGCCTAAAAAGCAGGACAAGCTGAGCAGTCTGGATGAGGTTGATCCTGTGCTGCTAGAGACCTTTGATAAGCTGGGGATTCCCCTCTCTGAGCAGAAGCGACTGTCGAACGTGGCGGTGGATGCAGTGTTTGACAGTGTCTCCGTGGCGACGACCTTTAAGGAGAAGCTAGCGGAAGAAGGGATTATTTTTTGCTCCATTTCTGAGGCAGTTTACGACCACCCTGAACTGATTGAGAAATATCTGGGTAGCGTCGTGCCCACGGGCGACAACTATTTCGCCGCGTTAAACTCCGCAGTATTCAGTGACGGTTCCTTCGTGTACATTCCCAAGGGCGTGAAATGTCCCATGGACTTGTCCACCTATTTCCGTATCAACAACGGGGAATCTGGCCAGTTCGAACGGACGCTGATTGTTGCTGAAGAAGGCAGTTCTGTCACCTACCTGGAAGGTTGCACTGCTCCCATGTTCGACACCAATCAGCTTCACGCGGCTGTGGTAGAACTGGTGGCCCTAGACAACGCAGAAATTAAGTACTCCACTGTCCAAAACTGGTATGCAGGCAACGAAGAAGGCAAAGGCGGCATCTACAACTTCGTCACCAAGCGGGGGCTGTGTCAGGGAGTGAATTCTAAGATTTCCTGGACTCAGGTGGAAACGGGGTCTGCAATTACCTGGAAGTATCCGAGCTGTGTGCTGGTTGGGGATAACTCCGTGGGTGAGTTCTACTCCGTAGCCCTGACCAACAACTACCAGCAGGCGGACACCGGAACGAAGATGGTGCATGTGGGCAACAACACCCGCAGCACCATTATTTCCAAGGGGATTTCTGCTGGAAACTCCAAGAACAGCTATCGCGGATTGGTGCGGATGAACCCCAAGGCGAAGGGTGCCCGGAACTACTCCCAGTGCGACTCCATGCTGATTGGTGATAATGCCGAGGCGAACACGTTCCCCTACATCCAGGTGCAGAACAACACTGCGAAAGTGGAACACGAAGCCTCGACCTCTAAGATTGGGGAAGACCAGTTGTTCTACTTCTTACAACGGGGTATTTCAGCAGAGGATGCGGTATCGATGATGATTAGCGGCTTCTGCAAGGATGTGTTTAGCCAGTTGCCGATGGAGTTTGCAGTGGAGGCCGACCGCCTCTTGGCGCTAAAGCTGGAAGGGTCAGTTGGTTAAAGCATGAGGGTGAGGGTGGGCTCTGCCAAGGCTCCGCCCACCCTGCATGACGACCTGACGGTTGGGCGATCGCCTCAGATTCGATGTTTGGTGGGCAATGTCTGCCTGACGCGATGCACAGCTTAAGGCGTTTCATGCTATTACTCCTGACCAAAGACTCAGTATTTGATCGAATTTATGACGAGACTTAAACATGATTAGGGAAAACAGCGAGACGGTGCTCTCCGTTCAAGATCTAACCGCTGATGTAGATGGCGTTCAGATTCTCAAGGGAATAAACCTGGAAGTCAAAGCGGGCGAGATTCACGCCATCATGGGGCCGAACGGTTCCGGCAAGAGTACCTTCTCGAAGGTGCTGGCGGGTCACCCCGACTATATGGTGACAGGGGGTTCCGTTGTCTATCAGGGCAATGATTTACTGCAACTCGAAGCAGAGGATCGGGCACGGTCGGGAATTTTCCTGGCGTTTCAGTATCCCCTGGCAATTCCGGGGGTGAGCAACCTAGACTTTTTGCGGGTGTCCTACAATGCTCGTCAAAAACAGCGCGGCGAGGAAGAAGTGGACGCCTTTGACTTTGACGAGCTCGTCCGAGAAAAACTGGACGTGGTCAAGATGGACGCCAGGTTTTTGCACCGGAGCGTCAATGAAGGCTTTTCTGGCGGTGAGAAGAAGCGGAATGAGATTCTGCAAATGGCGCTGCTGGAGCCGACCCTCGCCATTCTGGACGAAACGGACTCTGGGCTGGATATCGACGCCCTCAAGACTGTGGCAAACGGCGTCAATCAACTGACCACGCCCGACAATGCCATCATCTTGATTACCCACTACCAGCGGTTGCTCAACTACATCGTTCCCGACTACGTTCACGTGATGGAGAAGGGGCGAATAATCCGCACAGGCACGAAGGATCTTGCCCTAGAGCTTGAAGAACGCGGTTATGACTGGGTATTGCAGGACGCAGCAGCCACGGTGGAGGTGTAATGACAATTCAACTTTCCTCTCCAAATGCATCAACCAATGGTTCGCCTCAATCGGATACGACGAAAGCTGATCGGGCAACCTATCTCGCATCGTTAGTGGATGAGCGGCAGGAGTTAGCGTTCCAGGATGCTAGTGCCGATGTGTTGGCTAGCATGCGGGATATCCGTGACAGGGCGGCCCACGAGGTGCGATCGCTCCCTCTTCCGTCCACCCGCGATGAAGAGTGGCGATTCACCGATTTGTCTCCCCTATTGAGCCTTCGCTTTCAGGCTCCGGCGGCAACCTCTATCACCCTGGACGATTTGGGCAGGTTTCTGCTACCGGAAGCATCCAAAAGCCGCTTGGTGTTTGTGAACGGACGCTATTCTCCTGAATTGTCCTCTATCGATGATGTCGATGAGGGCATTCTAGTGAGCGACATCACCCACGCTGATGCCCTGCCTCACCTCACCTCCTATCTGGATAAGCAGGAGGGATTGGAGCGCACCTTTACGACGCTGAACACCTCAAGCTTCGTGGATGCAGCGGTGGTGTCTGTGGGCAGGAACGTGGTGGGGCGATCGCCCATTCATCTCCTCTTTGTGTCTACCACTGCAGACACGCCCACCATTTCCTATCCCCGTTGTCTGGTGGTGGCTGAACACAACAGCGAACTTACCCTCATCGAAGATTACGTGTCTCTGGGGGATGGTATTCATTGTACTAATGGGGTAACAGAAATTTGGGCGGAGGAGAATGCCCGGATTACCCATGCTCGTTTGCAGCGCGACTGCCCTTCCTCCTTCCACATTGGAAAAACCGCTGTCAGTCAAGCAAAGTCCTCCTGCTATACCTGCCATACGGTGAGCACGGGGGCGCAGCTTTCCCGCCACAACCTGGAGGTCTTCCAGACAGGCGAAGACACCGAAACGGTGCTCAATGGATTGACCCTGGTTAGCGGCAAGCAACTGTCGGACACCCACTGCCTGATCAACTACGCCAAGCCCCACGGCACCAGTCGCCATCTCCACAAAACCATTGTGGACGACATGGCCCATGCTGTGTTCAACGGCAAGGTGAATGTCCCCAAGCCTGCCCAGTTGACCGATGCGGCCCAGTTAAACCGCAACCTGCTGCTTTCCTCCAAGGGGCGGGTGGATACTAAGCCTCAGCTTGAGATCGTGGCAGACAATGTGAAATGCACCCACGGGGCGACCGTGAGCCAACTAGATGCAGACGAGGTGTTCTATCTCCAAAGTCGCGGCATTGATGCGGATCGCGCCCAAACCCTGCTTGTCTACGCCTTCGCCGCTGAAATCATCCAGCAACTTCCCCTGGCATCCCTGCGGGAGCATTGGTCCCAGTTTGTCGAAACCCTAACGGGCGCAACGCCTCTCAATTCTTAAACCTGGTTTCCTTTCACTCAACTCATAGTCCTCCATTCGACGGTTTGACTCCCACTATGACCCTTACCCAAGAACGCACTCTCTCCTCTTACGTCCGTTCCGACTTCCCCATCCTGACCCAGCAGGTTCATGGCAAACCTCTGGTGTATCTGGATAACGCCGCCACCTCCCAAAAGCCCCAGACGGTGCTGGATGCCCTGGAACACTATTACAAAACCGACAACTCCAATGTTCACCGGGGAGTACACACCCTCAGCGCTCGCGCCACCGATGCCTACGAGGGAGCGCGGGACAAGGTGGCAGCATTCGTCAATGCTGCCCACCGGGAAGAGATTGTTTACACCCGCAACGCCAGTGAAGCCATCAACCTCGTTGCCTATGCCTGGGGCATGACTACCCTCAAAGCTGGAGACGAAATCATCCTCACGGTGATGGAGCACCACAGCAACCTGATCCCCTGGCAACTGGCGGCTCAGCGCACGGGAGCAGTGCTGAAGTATGTGGAACTCACGGATACCGAGGAATTTGACTGCGAGCAGTATAAATCTCTGCTGTCCGATCGCACCAAGCTGGTGTCAGTGGTCCACGTCTCCAACACCCTGGGCTGCATTAGCCCAGTGAAGGAGATTACCGATCTCGCCCATGAGCACGGTGCAAAGGTACTGATTGATGCCTGCCAGAGCGTGCCCCATATGCCCGTAGATGTGCAGGCCATTGGTTGCGACTGGCTAGTAGCGTCCGGCCACAAAATGTGTGCGCCCACCGGAATTGGCTTCCTCTACGGCAAGCGGGACGTATTGCGCTCCATGCCTCCTTTCCTGGGCGGCGGTGAGATGATTGCCGATGTGTTCCTCGACCATGCCACCTACGCAGACGTGCCCCATCGGTTTGAGGCGGGAACCCCTGCCATTGCTGAGGCGATCGCCCTTGGAGCTGCCGTAGATTACCTCACAGCCATCGGCATGGACAAAATTGCTGCCTACGAGCACGAGTTGACCGTCTACCTGTTCGAGCAACTGAAGACCCTCCCTGAAGTGCGCGTCTACGGCCCCACGCCCAACGCAGAAGGCGACAACCGAGCAGCTCTGGCATCCTTTACCACTGGAGCCGTTCATCCCCATGACCTGTCTACCATTCTCGACCAGTCGGCGATCGCCATTCGCGCCGGACACCACTGTACCCAACCCCTACACCGCCACTTGGGTGCCCAGTCCACCGCCCGATCCAGCCTTTACTTCTACAACACCCGCGAAGAGATCGACGTGTTCATTGCGTCGTTGCAGGAAGCGATTGAGTTCTTTGGCAGCATTTTTGGTTAGCCATCACACGTGAAGATGCCGGGTACGGGGACTCGACATCTTTGCTTTAAACGCCTACCACCGCTTTGATCTCTGAATGGCAGAAAAGACACCCACGCCAATGGTGCTGAAGATAAGCAGCCAGAGAATTCCCCCTGGAATAAAGGTGAGAAACCCAATGCCGCGCATGACCCACACGGCGATGGTGATGCCTAGGAAAATGAGGAAGATGCGGTAGCTTTTAGATGAGAGTCGCTGCATGAATTGTTTGTGTAGAATACGCTTAGGATCAGGGATTAAATAAGATCCAATTTTGGTGGCGCGGCACGCCACCAAAATTAGGTTTAAATTATTTAATTCTCGTTCCTTATGGGGATTTTCGTAAGGCTGATATCTGTTAATGAGGGTTAGCAAGGCATGACACGATCGCCGCTGCTATGGCTACTTTGGGCTGGATTTATCGTATACGCATTTCTCCTCGCGCCACCGGATCAACCAGACACCTTTGATCTGATTCAAGATTTGTCCACTGGGCAATGGGACGACATCAATCCCCTTATTATCGCCCTGTTTAACCTGATGGGGGTGTGGCCGTTGATCTACAGTGCGCTGCTGTATGCCGATGGGGCCGGGCAGCGGATTCCGGCGTGGCCGTTTGCAACTGCCTCTTTCGCGGTCGGAGCCTTCGCTCTGTTGCCCTATCTTGCGCTGCGCCGCCCCAATCCCACCTTTCCGGGGAAACCGAACGGGTTTGTTCGTCTAATGGATTCCCGCTGGTTAGGAGGGGCGATCGCCCTCGGCACCCTTACCCTGCTGGGCTATGGACTCTTAGAAGGGAACTGGGCGGATTTTGTTGCTCAGTGGCAGCAGAGCCGCTTTATCCACGTCATGAGCCTGGATTTTTGCCTGCTGTGTGGACTGGTGGGTACTCTCCTGGGGGATGACATGGCTCGTCGGGGATTGGACAGTAAGCAGATGTTTTGGGCGATCGCCCTCACGCCCCTGCTCGGCATCGTGGCATATCTGTGTTTCCGACCACCCCTGACGGGCAGCCGCGATCTGGCAGCTAGTGAACCCGCTGAAGCAGCCCCAACACCTTCATCCTCTGCTTGATACACTGCAAAAGCGATACTACTCACAGGACTGAATCGCGTATCTTCAATAAGGAACGAGAGTTAAACAATTTGAACCCGTCTGCCATGTCAACCCCTCCCCAAGGCCAGAAACAACTCTACGAAGGCAAGGCCAAAATTATTTACGAAACCGACGAACCCGCCGTTCTACTGAGCTGGTATAAAGACGACGCAACAGCGTTTAATGCCCAGAAGCGGGGGCAGATTGTCGGTAAGGGCACCATCAACTGCACCATTTCCAGCCACCTGTTCAAATTGCTGGAGTCCCACGGCATCCAGACCCACTGGATTGACCAGCCTTCGGACAACACGATGCGAGTGCAGGCAGTCACCATCGTGCCCCTGGAGGTGGTAGTGAGAAATGTGGCAGCGGGGAGCCTGTGCCGACAGACCGGTATTGACGTAGGCACGGTGCTCGATCCGCCGTTGGTGGAGTTTTACTACAAGAACGATGATTTGGGGGATCCGCTGCTGACGGGCGATCGCATCCTGGCCATGGGGTTGGCAACCTTAGAGACCCTAGACGAACTGGAAACCCTGGCTCGACGCATTGATGAAATTTTGACTGGTTTTTTCGAGCAGTGTGGGATTACCCTGGTGGACTTTAAGCTGGAATTTGGGCGCAATAATCAGGGCGAGCTGCTCCTCGCAGACGAAATCAGCCCTGACACCTGCCGTCTGTGGGACATAGCTGAAGCGGATACCAATAAGCGCGTCATGGACAAAGACCGATTTCGTCACGATTTGGGCGATATCGAATCAGCGTACCAGGCCGTTCTGACGCGTGTTTTGTCTACAATTTCTCCCGCGAACTGACCACTTACCAGCACATATGACACGGTGGCATGCTATGTTTAGCCAGAGATTAATCAGCAATGCTGTAAAATCTTTGCGTTTGGGGAGCGTCAACATATCTTGACGAACACTTATCCTGAAGAGGCCAGTTTAATTCTGGAAGCCAGTTCAATTCTGGAAGCCAGTTCAACTCTGGAAATATGATGCACGGCATCAAGGCCGTGCTGGTCTCGAACGATGAGAATCTTTGAGAATCTTTTGGGAAAAGTGACGGTTTGACTGGGTGAATGTAAGCGTTTCTGGAGTCGTCCTGCCTGCTTGGAAGCACCCTATCAGATCCCCCTATGGTGTGTGGAGTTTAACACGTTGAATAACATGCGATTTTCGTCTGTTTTGCTGGCGTCATTTACGGTAACTGCGGGACTGTGCTGGGCACATCCAGTATTTGCTCAACGTACAATTTCAAGCTCGTCAGAGGTACTGAATAATCTGGAGGCAATGTCTTTAGGCAATGCTTCTAAAGCCCGCATCACCACGATGCCGGCTGAATCCCCCTCAAGCAATATTGGGCGTGCCTCGTTGACCTCGTTAAATGTTGATTCCCTTAATCCTCAATTCGCTGCTCCTGAGCCGCCTGAGGTAACGTTTGTAGACACGTTTTCGTCTGCACTACCGGAGCCAATGATGCAATGGGCGACGAGGGCAAGCAGCCACACTCAGCAAAGCGTTCCCGATGGGCTACCCACAGCCCAGGCAACCGATGAGCCGAGTGAGAGCACTCCCGACGCTGGAGAGATCGGCCCAGTAGAACCCGACACTACAGAACTCGACATTCAGGAAGCCCCTGATATTCCACCGACGCCAGATGAGGTTCCCCCTGAGGCAGCCGACATCGAAGGGGAGGAAGCAGTTCCAGCCGATGATACAGCCGATGATACAGACGACATCGCCCCTGATGGAGAGGATAATCTCCCTGAGGATGATGCCTCAGACGACACGGTTGACGAGGGCGGTGAAGAAAACGAGGATGAAGCGGCAGACGAGCCTGAAGAGCCGCGCGTCTTAGTTGCAGAAGTCCTTGTGACTGGAGTTGATGATCCCGGATTGGAGGCGTTGATTTACGACACCATTGAAACTGAGCCGGGGCGAACAACGACGCGATCGCAGCTGCAGGAAGATATCAATGCTGTTTTTGCAACCGGATTTTTCTCCAACGTCGAAGCAAACCCGGAGGACACGCCCCTGGGGGTTCGCATCACCTTTGCCGTAGCTCCAAACCCTGTGCTGGAAGAGGTCGAAATTACCAACAGTGCCCTCCAGGAGCAGGGCGTAGCCCTAGCCTATGAAGACCCAGACGCGCCCTTTGGTGCCGATCCTGAACAGTTGACCATTCAGGAAATTGCCGACCGTATCTTTGTCCCTCAATATGGTGAAACGCTCAATCTTCTTGACTTTCAGAGGGGCATTGAACGGTTAAACCAGGTCTATCAGGAAAATGGCTATGTGTTGGCTCAGGTTGTGGATGCTCCTCAGCCCGTGAATGGAGTTGTCCGGCTAGAAGTGGCAGAAGGGGTAATTGAAGACATCGAAGTGGCCTTTCTAGACGAAGACGGCCTTGCAGAGGATGAAGAAGGGAATCCTATTGAAGGACGAACCCGCGACTTCATCATCACGCGCGAATTTGAGTCTGAACCGGGGGATGTGTTTAACCAGCAACAGATTCAGTCTGATTTGCAGGAAGTTTTTGCCCTGGGCATTTTTGATGATGTTCGGGTGTCTCTCGACCCGGGCGAAGACCCTCGAAAAGTAGATGTCATTGTGAATGTCATTGAAGGTAGCACAGGCTCTTTAGCTGCTGGGATTGGTTTTAGTTCTGCGTCAGGGGTGTTTGGTAGCGCCAGCTACCAGCAGCAAAACGTAGGGGGTAACAACCAACGGCTCGGCGCTGAGATTCAGTTGGGTACCCGTGAACTGCTGTTTGATGTTCGTTTCACCGATCCGTGGATCGGTGGTGACCCCTATCAGACTTCATATACGGTCAATGCGTTTAGCCGCCGCTCAATTTCTTTGATTTTTGACGGTGGAGAAAACGAGGTTGAGCTAGATAATGGCGATCGCCCCCGTGTCCAGCGCATCGGCGGCGGCGTTAGCTTTAGCCGTCCCCTGGATGAATGGTTAGGATGGGAGAACTGGCGGGCTTCCACAGGCTTTCAGTATCAGCGTGTCAGTATTCGAGATTCCGATGGGGACTTGACTCCAGAAGATGAGGAAGGGAACGATCTGAGCTTTAGTGGCTCAGGCCGGGATGACCTATTCACATTGCAGCTCGCAGCCGTGCGCGATCGCCGCAACAATGCTGCTCAACCCACCCGTGGGTCACTCCTTCGGTTCGGCACTGAGCAGTCCCTTCCCCTGGGGACGGGCAGTATTTTCTTTAATCGACTGCGGGCAAGCTACAGCCGTTACTTCCCCGTATCGTTTACCAATTTTACAGATGGCCCTGAGGCTCTGGCGTTCAACGTTCAGGCTGGCACTGTCGTGGGTGATTTACCGCCCTATGAAGCCTTTTCCCTAGGTGGAACGGATTCTGTCCGGGGCTACGACTCCGGAGATTTGGGCAGTGGCAGAAGTTTTGTCCAGGCGACAGCAGAATACCGCTTTCCCGTTTTTGCCATCATCGGTGGTGCTCTGTTTGTAGACTTCGGCAGCGACCTGGGTACAGCGGATGATGTTCCCGGAGAGCCTGCTGAAATTCGAGACAAGCCCGGTACTGGATTTGGCTATGGATTAGGCGTGCGAGTGCAGTCTCCCCTCGGCCCCATTCGAGTAGACTACGGTATCAATGATGATGGGGATTCACGCATCCACTTCGGCATTGGAGAAAGGTTCTAGGTATCTGGAATTAGGCTTTAGGGAATGAAACGATTCATTTTGGATTTTAGACTGGCGATTTTAGATTGGCGATTTTGGATTGGCGACTTTCGATTGGCGATTAACGCTGACACATCATGCAATCACAGACTTCTGCCCCGTTTTTAAACCCGTCATCCTGCTCACTTCTTCTCTCTGAGGAGGTGCGGACACTGGCTGGCTCCTTTAGCCGTTCAGGGGTGGGGCTGCATTCGGGCATGACGATGACAGCGACGGTAAAGCCCGCAGAACCAGGAGATGGACGCTATTTTGTCCGTATCGATCGGCCCGGAACGCCTGCGATTCCTGCCCATGTGAACGCGGTGAGCCAAACTCTGCTGTCTACTGAATTGAGTGCTGGCGATGATGCAGTCCGGACGGTAGAGCACTTGCTGGCAGCGTTGATGGGGATGGGCATTGATAATGCTCGCATTGAACTAGACGGGCCGGAGGTGCCGCTGCTGGATGGGTCTGCCCAGGAGTGGGTAATGGCGATCGCCCAAACCGGGTGCATGACTCAGGCGGCTCCCCCAAAGGTATTGGCCAATCTGAAAAAACCGATTTGGGTCACTGAAGGAGATGCGTTTATTGCGGCTCTTCCAGCCCCCCATCTAAAATTTACCTACGGCATTGAGTTTGATCTAGCTGCTATTGGCACCCAGTGGTTTAGCTGGAACCCTTTGCAGGAAAGCTTTGAAGAGGCGATCGCCCCCGCCCGCACCTTCGGCCTTGCCCACCAAATTGAGGCATTACGACAGCAAGGGTTAATCAAAGGTGGTAGTCTGGATAACGCCCTGGTTTGCAGCGAAGATGGATGGGTCAACCCGCCCCTACGATTTTCAAATGAGCCAGTGCGTCATAAACTTTTAGACTTAGTAGGAGATTTGAGTTTGAGCAGTGTGCTGCCCAGAGCGCATGTTCTGGCATACAAGGCAAACCATCGACTCCATGTTCAACTGTCTAACGTTTTGTCGAACGTTCTATCAGAAAATGCATCATAGTTTTTGGGAACTAGAACCCCTGAAGGGGTTTTCAGATAGATGCCTGCAGATACTTGAACGGATCACCTGCATGACTTGCCTCGAATGCAGCATTCAATTCTGTAGCCCTCGTAGCCTTATCAGAGTTGCCTCATGTCCATACTGACTGAATTGACTGAAACGCATCCATTACCTCCCGCCATGGACGCTAAAGATGCGTCCAACAACGATCCAGATGCGCCCAGCTATCAAACGACATTCACGGTCGAGGAGATTCATAAACTCCTACCCCATCGGTATCCGTTTGCCTTGGTAGACCGCATTATTGACTATGTTCCCGGAAAACGGGCAGTCGGGGTTAAGAATGTCACCTTCAACGAGCCTCAGTTTCAAGGCCACTTCCCAGAACGTCCCATAATGCCGGGAGTCCTCATTGTGGAGGCGATGGCCCAAGTGGGTGGCATTGTTCTGACACAGCTTCCCGATGTACCGGAGGGGTTGCTGATGTTTGCAGGCATTGACAAGGTTCGCTTTCGTCGCCCTGTCGTTCCAGGGGATCAGCTCATTATGGCAGTGGAATTGCTGTCGGTGAAACGTCGCCGCTTCGGCAAAATGCAGGGGCGGGCAACGGTTGATGACCAGCTTGTGGCAGAAGGCGAGTTGATGTTTTCATTGGTTGATTAGCGCCCCTTGGAGTAATGAACTTGTCCACGCTGATTCATCCTACTGCTGTTGTTCACGCAGGTGCGCGGCTTCACCCAACGGTGAGAGTCGGTGCTTATGCAGTGATTGGAGAGCATGTCAGCGTAGGGGCAGGCACAACGATTGGCCCTCATGTGGTCATTGATGGGCGGACAGATATCGGAGAGCGCAACCAAATTTTTCCGGGGGCTGCTATCGGCCTAGAGCCTCAGGACTTGAAATATGATGGAGCACTGACCCTGGTCAAAATCGGCAACGGTAACCTGATTCGCGAATATGTCACCATCAACCGGGCAACCCGAGATGGGGAAGCGACCCTCATTGGCAATAATAATCTACTGATGGCCTACAGCCATGTCGGACATAATTGCACGCTGGAAAACCAGGTGATCATTGCCAATAGCGTGGCGTTAGCGGGGCATGTCCATATCGAGTCGGCGGCGCGGCTGAGTGGCGTTTTGGGGGTTCATCAATTTGTCCATATTGGCCGCTTGGCGATGGTGGGTGGAATGACCCGCATCGACCGGGACGTCCCCCCTTACATGCTGGTTGAAGGCAATCCCTCTCGCGTGCGATCGCTCAATCACGTGGGGCTACGGCGGGCCGGGTTAGCTGATCCCAACGGGGGGGGAGCACTCCGCACCTTAAAGAAAGCCTTCCGCACTCTCTATCGATCTGGATTGACGATGGACGATGCTCTCCAGCAACTGGACTTGCTAGGCGATGGCGATGAAATTGAGCATCTGCGACGCTTTCTTCGCATGAGCTGTTCAAAGGGTCGGCGGGGTTCCATTCCGGGTGCCAAGAAGAAGCGAGCCACGTCGGAAATTCCCAAAACTGATTAGAGCAAACATCTCTACAACTAACATTTCCACAACTCAATTCCATCATCATGGCGACCCATGGTATCACTCCGATCGACTCCCTATCGCATCTTGATTAGCACAGGCGAAGTGTCTGGTGACTTACAGGGGGCGATGCTGGTTGATGCCCTGCATCATCAAGCCCAGCAGCGGGGTGTTTCTATCGAAATCGATGCCCTGGGGGGCGATCGGATGGCGGCGGCAGGGGCAAAACTCCTGGGCAACACCAGCGGCATTGGCTCTGTGGGACTGGTGGAATTTCTGCCCTTTGTGGTACCCACCCTCGCCGTCCAGCGACAGGCGAAGCAATTCCTGCGCGCCCATCCCCCTGATATAGCTGTTCTCATGGACTATCTCGGGCCAAATCTGGGCATGGGCACTTTTATCAAGCAAGCCTTTTCCTCTGTGCCGCTGGTGTACTACATTGCCCCCCAGGAATGGGTATGGGCCTTTGGCAAACGAAACACCCGGCAGTTGGTGCGCCTGGTGGATCATTTGCTGGCGATTTTCCCTGAGGAAGCCCGCTATTACGCTGACCATGGAGCGAACGTCACCTGGGTGGGACACCCCCTGGTTGATCGGATGGCAGCGGTGCCTAGCCGAGATCAGGCTCGTCGGCGGTTGGGTATGGCTGCCGATGCAGCGGCGATCGCCCTGCTCCCTGCTTCTCGACGTCAGGAACTCCACAGCCTCATGCCTGTCATGTTTGCCGCCGCTCGCCGCATTCAGCAAAGGCTGCCCTCGGTGCAGTTCTGGATTCCCCTCTCCCTGAACACCTACCGGAGTGCCATTAAACAAGCAATCCAGGACAATGGGCTCCAGGCAAAAATTGTGACGGACGATGTGCGGTTGGTACTGTCGGCAGCGGATTTGGCGATCGCCAAGTCAGGGACGGTTAATCTGGAAGCCGCCATTCTTAACACCCCTCAAATTGTTGCCTATCGAGTGCATCCCATCACTGCCTGGATTGCGCGGCGGGTCTTGAACTTTTCGATTCCTTTTATGTCGCCTCCTAATCTAGTCAACATGGAGCCTGTCGTGCCAGAATTTTTGCAGGAAGAGGCAACACCGGACGCTTTGGCAAGTGCAGCCCTTGAACTCCTGCTGAACCCTGAGGAGTGTCGCCACATGCTGGAAGGCTACGACCGAATGCGGGCAGCACTGGGCGAACCCGGAGCGTGCGATCGCGCCGCTACGTTCATTCTGAATACCCTGCTCAAGACCGTGGACTAAATCAGCAATTCTCATTTTGGGAAACTTCGCGCCCTATAGGCGACTTGTCAACGTTCTCAAATTCATAACGAAAAACTAGGGTTTTGGGGGCGGACGCGGTGCATCCGCCCCCAAAACCCTATCTTTGCGTGAAACTTGTCAAGTCGTGAAAATGCGGTTTCTGAAATTAGCCTGAATTGACCTTGTGTTCAGATAGGGGGTTAAATAAAATCCAATTGGGGTGAGGGAGCGTAGCGACGCCGCACTGCCTCATCAATATTTTGTTTACCTTTTCTATTCTCGCTTCTCAGCCCGTTACCTCAGCCTTTTTTTCCTGAACTTTTTTCCTGAACTTTTTTCCTGAACTTTTTTCCTGAACTTTTTTCCTGAACTTTTTTCCTAAACCCTATGGCCCGCATCCCCAAGCTGAAGTTTGACCGGGGAACGTTAATTCTACACCCACCCCCCAGGGGCAAGCAGTGGATTGATTATGCGACCTGGGATGACCGAATTGAGCGGTTTCGTGTTCCTGCCCTGCACTATCGGCGTCTGGTAGAAACTCTCCAGTCGGAGTCTGCTTGCTTTGAAGACGACGCCCGAAGATTCGACCCGCTGGAGTTAAAGGCAAGTCTGGAGATGACGCCCTATTCCCACCAGCAGGAAGCACTGGATGCGTGGATTGCCGCAGGTCGCCAGGGGGTAGTGGTGTTGCCAACCGCCGCAGGAAAGACCTATCTGGCCCAGATGGCGATGCAGGCAACTCCCCGCAGTACTCTCATTACTGTGCCTACCCTGGACTTGATGCACCAGTGGTATGCCCACCTTAAGGCTGCATTTCCTGACATAGACATCGGCTTACTGGGAGGCGGCTCCCGCGATCGCACCTCTATCCTTGTCGCCACTTACGACAGTGCCGCCATTCACGCTGAAACCATTGGCAACTGCTATGCCCTGCTGATTTGTGATGAATGTCATCACCTGCCCAGCGACTTTAACCGGGTCACGGCAGAATATGCGATCGCCCCCTATCGTCTGGGACTCACCGCCACCCCAGACCGTGTCGATGGCCGCCATGTTGATCTGGATTCTCTGCTGGGGCCAGTCGTCTATCACCGCACTGCTGACGAGTTGGCAGGCCATGCCCTTGCCCAACATGAAGTTGTGCAAATTAAGGTGAAACTCTCTCCGCAGGAGCGCGATCGCTATGATCGACTCATTCAGACCCGCAATGCGTTCTTGCAAGAGGCCAACATCTGGTTAGGCAGCCTGCAAGGATGGCAGCGATTTGTGCGAGCCAGTGCCCAGTCAAAGTCAGGCCGCCGCGCCATGATTGCCCACCGAGAGTCTCGGGCGATCGCCCTAGGCACTGAAGGCAAGCTCCGCGTCCTGGCAGATTTGCTGGCTGACCACTACCCTGCCCAGACCCTCATCTTCACCAACGACAATGCCACAGTCTACCGCATCTCCAAAGACTTCCTCATTCCTGCCATCACCCACCAAACTCCGGTGAAAGAGCGCCACGATATTCTCCAGCGATTTCGAGACGGTACATACCGCACGCTAGTTGCTTCCCATGTTTTGAACGAAGGGGTTGATGTTCCAGCAGCAAGCATTGCGATTCTCCTATCGGGAACTGGGTCTACGCGGGAATATATCCAGCGGTTGGGCCGCGTTCTGAGGAGGGGGTCGGGCAACAAGATAGCCCGGCTCTACGAGGTCATCGCGGAAGAAACTGCAGAAGAACAGGTTTCCCGCCGACGAAAAAAATCACCGAAAAAATCAAAACCATCCGTAGTGCCGTTTTCCAAACGCTCTGATAAGGGCGGATATGAGCAACTGGAGTTGGACAAGCCCCACCCTTCTCTGCCCCGGGCAGCAGAAGAGCCCGTGCCATGGGATTCCCCACCTTCGTCTTAGGGACTTGCAAGAAAATAGAGTACCCGGAAAAGAGCAGCGGGCTGCGCCCGCTGCTCTTTTCTTCCGGTATCTTTTTTAGCCGTAGATCCCTTAGAATCCTACCTTCGTCTTAGAATCAAGGATGCAATCAAATCCAATGTTGGCGGCACGGCAGAATTTGGTTTAGATGCACTACTCAGCCGCTTAGCTCAGCCCTCATCCCCCAGCCCTTTTTCCCAAGTTTGGAATCGACACGACTTGGCAAGTTTTACGCAAAACTAGGGATTTGGGGCGCGCTCCGCGCGCCCCAAATCCCTAGTTTTGCGTTGTGAATTTGAGAACGTTGCCGAGTCGTGTAACCAACTGGCACACCGCTATAGTTTCGTCCAAGCGCGGAGCGCTATACGATGGTGACGGTTGGGCATTCCTCTAGAACATCGGTTAGCGTAGACATGACCCGAACCAATTTTGGGCTTTAGATGCCTGGTGCGATCGCCAGTCTGATCGTCCACATCCGATCGTCCACAGCGGGTTCTGCGTAGCCTTGGGATTTGAATGCTATGGAAACATTGCTTGGTGTAGTGATTGGAGTGGGGCTGAGTGCGGCTTCTGGCTTTCGCTTGGTCGTGCCATTTTTGGTTATGAGCCTGGCATCTCTGTCAGGACATCTTGCCCTTGCGCCAGATATGGCATGGATTGGAACGCATCCAGCTCTAGCAGCCTTTGCGATCGCCGCGTTCCTAGAAGTTTTGGTGTACTTTATTCCCTGGGTGGATGACCTGATGGGAGCACTATCTGTTCCTGTGGCGGTGATTGCGGGCACAGTGATTACGGCATCCTTCGTGACGGATGTCAGCCCATTCTTGCGGTGGTCACTGGCGGCGATCGCCGGAGGTACTGCGGCGGGAAGCGTGGAGGTGCTGACTACCGGACTGCGGTTCGCCTCCACTGTCACGACGGCGGGCACCGCAAACTGGCTGGTGTCCATTGGTGAATTACTGAGTTCTACGCTGCTCTCGCTATTAGCGTTGATGGCTCCGGCGATCGCCGTTGGCCTGGTCATCCTCTTTTTCATCTGGAGTATTCGCAAAGCGCGCCGCCTCGCCGCTGCCCGACAATCCCGCCAAGACACGATCTCTCCGGGTCAGGTGTCATCCAATCGATGGTGCCAGATACCCTAGCATCAGCAAAATCCATCGCTTAGCTCTAGTCAGATGGGCAGTCGTCATGTTTAATGGCGTTGGGTTAGGGTCGAGGACTGGCGTGAGTCCTGAATAAGTTTTTGGGTAAGGTACAGCAGAGTCGTGCCTTACACAAAGCCTCAGACTTTATTTATTCCTCGATTCTTAAGAGAGCATTCTATTGCTTTCTTGCGATGCTGGTGAGTGTGGGATGTCTATAGTATCCATATGGAGCATTCACCACCATCGCTTTCGGAGACTGACGTAAACTTATGGTGTTGAGCTTCCCATGAAAGCATTGAATAGCCGCCAACTTTCCTCCCTTGTTTCCATTGCCTTTAAGACCGCTGGCATCATTATGATCCTGGCGGCTCTTGTGGACATGGCGATTTTACCCGTTCCGTTTCAGCTTCAAAACCGTGAATGGCTCCTGGGGTTTGTTACGCAAGTGGTCGATCGCGGTATCATTCCAATGCTGGGCATCGCTCTCATCATCACCGGCAACTGGGTCGATAGTCTCGCCAATAACGCAACTGAACCTGGCCCATCCTGGCGTAGTCTCCAATTTTGGGCGCTTATCTTAGCATCGGTGCTTGCGGCTGTTTATATGCTGCTAACTGTCGTACACATCAGCAATGTCTTCGCTCTGCAGAACCAGCAATTGAGCGAAATTGCCGAGCGAGCAGCAGAAGCAGAACAGCAGCTTGAGCAACGCATTGACAGTGAAATTGGTCAGCGCCGTGAGCGAATCGAGCAGCTTTTGACCAATGATCAACTGCGGGAACAGGCGATCGCCCAGGGGCTTATTTCTCCCGAAGATATTGAGCAACTCCGAGAATTTCAAGATGACCCGGAACAACTGAATGCTTTCCTCCGAGGTCTGGAAGACCAGGCAGCAGGACTACGGACAGAACAGCAAACCGAAATTGGCGTGCGCCGCGAAGAAGCCCAACAAGAAGCCCAAACCAACGCCTTCAAAGCTTTCTCCCGCATTGGCCTTAGTAGTGTCTTGCTAGCGGTTGGGTATGGCATCATCGGCTGGTCAGGGCTGCGGCTCCACTTGAAAGGATCTATGTAAGGGATCTGCGGCTAAAAAAGATACCGGAAGAAAAGAGCAGCGGGCTGCGCC
>CAYXJG010000027.1:0-24676 GCA_964465285.1 uncultured bacterium | reverse complement strand
ACTTGTTTGCAATTAATTCTGCATAGGTACTTAGGGATCTGCGGCTAAAAAAGATACCGGAAGAAAAGAGCAGCGGGCGCAGCCCGCTGCTCTTTCCCAGGTACTTTATTTTCTTGCAAGTCCCTTAGCATCCAGCTTTACTAGGGCAGCGGGCTTCACCCACTGCCCTTCTTGTGGGCTTCTCTCTTAGGCAAGTTCCCTAGGGGGCAAGGGCATGACCACGGAGCAAGCTACCTACCGTTTTCGCCGTAATCTTGAGCTGGGTCAAGGGGTTAGCTGGGACAACGGTTTTGTAAAGGTAGCTGTCGAAGGTAAGCTTCTGAACATCTAAGTCAGAACACATCTCGACAAAAGCTTCTCGGGTCGCGTCTGAGCGATAGAACACTCGCTGGAGAAGATCCAGAACCAGATAAGTCATGCCGTACTTCTTGTCCCAACGCTTGAGATAAACCTTTAAGTCATCTTCTGTGGGAATGCGAGCACCACTCTCAGAGAGTTCGACAATGGTTTCAGCACACATCCGAGCGGACTTTGCCGCAAAGTAAATACCTTCTCCAGACGATTTTGTGACTGTTCCGGCAGCGTCACCCACTAAAGCCACCCGACCCACGACACGGCGAGGGCGGGGATGTTCAGGAATAGGATGAGCTTCAACTTTGATGATTTGCCCGCCTTCAATTTTGTCGGCAACCCGAGTCCGAAGACCTGCCTGAAGCTTCTTGATGTCTGCCTGGTTGACCTTCATGGTGCCTGTGCCGACAGCAACATGGTCATATTTTGGGAAAACCCAACCATAGAAGTCGGTAGACACATCGTCACCCACGTACATTTCTGCCATGTTTTGGTAACGCTCCATTTTGTCTTCAGGAAGACGGATGCGTTCCTGGAAGGCGATCGCATAGTTGTAGTCCCCAGCATCGATAGCTCGAGCAATGCGAGAATTTGCACCATCGGCACCAATGACAACATCAACATCTAGAGATTTGAAGTTACCCTGTTGGTTGCCATCGGCATGGTCTTTGTAATGAAGGGTATAGGGGTCTTTTTCGCTCTTGGGGATATCGAGACTGTGGACGGTTCCGTTGATGAGCTTCGCACCCAACCGTGATGCGCGATCGCGCATAAACCCATCCAAAACTTCACGGCGGCACATGCCAATATACTCGCCCTTATTGCGAATCCTGATTTCTGCCACTTTGTTTGATGGAGAAATCATTTCCATCTCAGTGACGCGACGGTCAATAATTTCTGGAGGTAGCTCAAACTCATCAACCATGCAGAGAGGAATTGCCCCACCGCAAGGCTTCGCATTATCTAGCTTGCGCTCAAACAGATAGGTTTCGATACCTGCTTTTGCAAGAGTCTCAGCAGCGGATGAACCTGCTGGACCGGATCCGACAACAGCAACCCGTAGTGCCAACGGTAACTCTCCCAAAGTCTTGCTATGTACGGAGTGAATCCTATCACGTAAGCTTTTGCCCGTTTTGGAAAATGCTTAAAGTTGTGACCAGAATGATACAGAGCGTAACAATCTGATACGTTGCCTGACACTTTTCAATGATTTGAATAGATTCAAGACTGATGTATTCAAAATGCAGAGGCTTGCAGGAAAATAAAATCTTCAGAGCAAAGGGCGTCGAGCTGCACCCAATGCCCTTTGCGTCAGGAAACTTTTTAGCCGCAACTTTTTAGCCGCAACTTTTTAGCCGCAACTTTTTAGCCGCAACTTTTTAACTGCAGAAGTTATGCCCATGTCCCTCTCTTCGCGACTTGGCAAGCTTCACGAAAAAATAGGGGTTTAGGGCGCGCGGAGCGCGCCCTAAACCCCTATTTTTCATTGTGAATTTAAGAACTTTGCCAAGTCGTGTCTCTTCTCTGCGCAGCCGCAGTTCGGCAAGGTGCCAGACCATATGCTTCACGCTATGGGAAAAGGGGAGTATGTTCTTTATCTTAGAGCCGCTCGCCGCTCGCCGCTTTGGGACATTGAGGATGATGGAGCGCTACATTGGCTGAGTTCCACTCGCAGGTTAGTCCTGATTCCATGAAATGACCGTAAAGAAACCATAAATGCAGTCCATTTATATTCATGAATAGCGGCGCGGGCATAATAGGATAATGTCGGGAACGCACTGTAAAAGTGCTTCAATGGAAACTTTGTAGGAAGAGATTTTAGAGGTTCCCGCTCGTCTTGGCTATCCCCTGTCCTTTGACGATCAACATTCGATATATAGGAGACTATAACCTTGAACCAATATTCAACTCTTGTTCCTGCCCACGGTGGAACGTTAATTAATCGGCTAGCTAGCTCTGAGCAGCAGGCTGAATTTATTGATAAAGCTGGCTTTTTACCTCAAATCACCTTAGATGACCGCGCTGTGTCTGACTTAGCCATGATTGCCATTGGTGGCTTCAGCCCGCTTACGGGATTCATGGAGCAGGTAGATTACCTGTCAGTTGTGAAAGACATGCGTCTAGCCAACGGGTTGCCCTGGTCGATTCCCGTAACGCTGTCAGTTACTCCAGAAGAAGCTGCATCCTTGAAGGAAGGAACTCTGGTACGCCTCAACGATAAACACGGTGAGTTTGTAGGAGTCCTGGAACTCAAGCAAAAGTATGAGTATGACAAAACTCAGGAAGTGGTCAATGTGTATCGCACCGATGAAGAGAAGCACCCTGGTGTGAAGGTCGTCTATGAGCAGGGCGCAATCAATCTCGCTGGACCCGTGTGGATGCTTGAGCGCAAGCCTCACCCGCTCTTCCCGGCCTACCAGATTGATCCCGAAGCATCGCGGGTGATGTTTGAAGAAAGAGGGTGGAAAACCGTCGTTGGGTTTCAGACCCGAAACCCCATTCATCGGGCCCATGAATACATTCAGAAGTGCGCCCTTGAAACCGTTGATGGGTTGTTCTTGCATCCGCTTGTTGGGGCCACCAAGAGCGATGATATTCCTGCTGACGTTCGGATGCGCTGCTATGAAATTATGATGGATAATTATTTCCCGAAAGAACGGGTTATCCTTGCAATTAACCCCGCTGCGATGCGTTACGCAGGCCCTCGAGAAGCTATTTTTCATGCCCTCGTTCGTAAGAACTATGGTTGCACACACTTTATCGTAGGTCGTGATCATGCAGGGGTAGGGGATTACTATGGCACCTATGATGCCCAGCACATCTTCAACGAATTTAAGCCTGGCGAGTTGGGAATCACGCCTATGAAGTTTGAGCACGCGTTTTACTGCACACGCACCCAGACCATGGCCACCAGCAAGACCAGTCCCAGCACAAAAGAAGAGCGGATCCACTTGTCGGGAACGAAAGTGCGTGAGATGCTACGTAGGGGTGAGTTGCCACCTCCGGAATTCTCTCGACCTGAGGTTGCAGCAGAACTCGCGAAGGCGATGAAAGTTTCAACATAGGACTGATAATCTCGGTGAACTACACGCGACGGGTATTCTTACGGCAGGCAGCTGTTTTGTTAGCTTCTATCGGTGTGAGCCAAACGATGATGGCTGCCGCCGCCCGTCGCTGTTATCAAGCCCTTGCGAAACCAACACCTCGCAAGTTTGCTGTGTTGGTAGGGATTGACCAGTATCCTCAAACGGTTTGCTCCTATCCATCCCCTTACAAGCTTCAGTTGTCGGGCTGTGTTACCGATGTCCGGCTCCAGCAAGAACTTTTAATCCACCGATTTGGCTTTCACCCCGAAAATATTGTTGCTCTTCTAAACGCAGATGCAACTCGTCAGGCCATTGAAGAATCATGCCTCTCTCACTTGGTTGAGCAAGTACAGCCGGGGGATGTTGTCGTCTTCCATTTCAGCGGGTTGGGCAGTCAGGTCAGCGTACTTGATGATGACTCTAAGGCAGAACCTCAGTTGAAGAATAGCTTGGTTCCTGTTGATGGTGTGCTTCCAACTGCCACTGACGGGAACGCCTCTTCAGGGGAACGCCCTGTCCTGAATGACATCTTAGAGGACACCCTGCTGCTCTTGTTGCGATCGCTCCCTACAAAACATATCGTAACGTGCCTAGACATCAGCTTCGGGGCTCCAGAAACTCTACTAAGCAGTAGCTTAAGGCTTCGTTCTAGGGTATCGATTCCTCAAGGGTATTTAGCAGACGATGAAGTTGCCCTTCAAACTCGGCTATCGCAACGTAGTCGTGGGAAAAAAGAAATTATCGAACCGAGCTTATTTCCAGGGCTATTGCTAAACGCTGCCCCCTCTCCTCAGGGAGCGTTTGAATACCACTGGAATGGATTTAGTGCTGGCTTATTTACTTATGCCCTGACTCAGCAGCTATGGTGGTTAACGGCTGATACATCATTAGCCGCGAGTATTAGCTTGGCAGGAGCAAAAGTCGAGCAAGTCGTTGGTAGCCAGCGTCAGCCTCTGTTGTCAGGGCAAAGCAGCGACAAGCCTGCCCTCGAAAACCATAGATTTCAGCCGATTCAATCGATGGGAGCTGATGGCGTAGTTGTGGGCACCAACACTGAGACAGCAGGGGTTCAAATCTTTCTGGGGGGCTTGCCAGCGACTGTCCTCGAAAATTATGGCGTTATGTCTCTTCTGCAACTATTTGATCCTTCTGACAACGCCCAATCGCCCCCAAGTGCAGCGGCTGCAAGTACTTCCTCCTCCACGGGTATCGCAATACCCAAGGTCAGCTATGGCAATTACTCCCTAGACCTGTCAAACGAGACGTCTGGTTCAAACGCTTCTGGTTCAAGCGCCCAACCTGGTAATGCAGTGCCCGACGGTCGCGCTAATGAGGATAATGGCGCTAAGAAAGGCAATGGTGCCAGTAAAAGCGATGACACTGAATCTGGTGACTCAGACTCGGTGGTGTCAACTCCGCAGGCGTCAGCAGATCCGGAGCCCTCAGGAGCGGAGCCGCAATCGTCCCCGGAGGCCATGATAGTTCAGGTTCGATTGCGCGATGGACTGGTTGTTCGGGCGAAGCCTTTCCACACTCAGCAAGGCGGGGCTCGCGTCAGTGTTGGACAACTTGCCTGTGAACGTACCCGGGTACTGTCTAAGAATATCAATCTTATTGTTGCTCTTGATTCCCGACTTGAGCGAATTGAGCGGGTAGACGCCACCAGTGCTCTATCGGGCATTGCAAGGATGTCATCAGTGGTCGCAGGGGAGCAGCCAGCCGATGTTTTGTTTGGCAAGGCAAAATCATCTAAGATCTCAGCGAAACCTAAAGCATCTCCAGGCGATGTTCAGAGTGAAGGGGATCCGACGGATTCATTAGATACTCGTCCTGCTGAGGGGAAGGGATATGGACTGTTCTATCTAAGCCACGAACCGATTCAGAATACGATTGAAAGCAACGAGGAAGCGGTTAAAACGGCGGTCAACCGTCTAGCTCCTAAGTTGCGGAACCTCCTTGCCCTAAAGTTGTTACGGCTCACCGATAATCAGGGATCATCGCAGCTTGGAGTGCGAGCTACCCTAGAACTCCTGGCTCCCCAAGAACGCATTCTCATCCAGCAAACCACCTTTCGTGCGCCGTGGGATGCTCCTGATAACCGCTTAGCAAAACTGTTTGCGGGAGATGGTGTTGTGCCATTGCTTTCGGCTGGCAGTACCATTCGCTACCGGCTGCAAAATTACAGCGATCGCCCTGTGTATTGTGTTTTGCTGGGGTTAGATGCCAGAGGCAATGCCATCGCCATTTCTCCGTCCATAGGAATGAGTAAGGGGGCAGGAGACGCGCCTGAAGCCAGTGACAGTATTATTCTTCCAGGCAGCATTCTCACCATGCCCCAGGCGGGTCAGTCTGCTAAATGGGTTGTGGGCGGCCCAGTGGGGCTAGCGGATACCTACATCGAAACCTACGCAGTGTTTAGCCGGGAGCCTCTAGAGCGAACGACAGAAGCCTTAAGCAAGGAAATGCGCCCGATGGGTAACTTTCGGCAGTTGAGCCTAGTCTCTAACCCAATGAATGTTGTTCAAGCATTGCTGATGGATCTGAGTGAAGCGTCTCGTAAAGATATAGTTCCAGGAGCCGATATCTCATCTGATGCCTATGCACTCAATATGCAGACTTATGCATCTCTTAGCTTCGTTTATCGAGTGGGGTAATCGGTTACTCAGATCAAAAGCCTGTGAGAGCAAGCTATGAAAACCAATGCGGCCCGTATTCTGGATCAGCTTAAAATTCCTTACGAAATTCTGGAGTACGGCGTTGATCCCAGCAACCTGGATGCTCAACATGCGGCGGCAGCACTGGGATTGGCAGCCCAACAGGTTTTTAAGACCCTCGTAGTGAGGGGCGATCGCCACGGTATTTGTTTTGGCGTGATCCCAGCCGGCACCCAGTTGAATCTTAAGGCTCTTGCTCAGGTCAGTGGCGATCGCAAAATTGTCACCGTTCCCCTGAAGGACGTACAGCCCTTAACTGGATATATTCGCGGCGGCGTGACTGTACTTGGAAGTAAAAAGCCTTATCCGACTTATGTGGACGAGAGCATCCAGCACTTTGATAGAATTGCTGTCTCAGCCGGCGTGAGAGGCCGAATGCTTTTCCTTGCTCCCAACGATTATATGTCAGCAGCGCAGGGGACCTTAGGGGCGATCGCTCGACCTTAAGCATTTGCATCGCGTGGTTGCTATCGAATTCTCATTCTAGAAAACGCGACTCAATCTCAATATAGTGGTGGGCGGCGCTGGATTGGGCAACTCTAAATACGGAGAGGGCGTCAGTCCCCTCTGATGGTGTGTAACTTGATATCTCCTCAATATACTCAATACACGACCTGGCAAAGGTCTCAAATTCACAACGCAAAAATAGGGATTTAGCGGGCGCGGAGCACGCGCCAAATCCTTATTTTTGCGTGAAACTTGCCAAGTCGTGTCAATATTTACTTGGGCACAATTAAAAAACGAATATAAAACCCTGTGCCGCCCACGCAGCAGGCGACACAGGAGCCCATAGGTTTTGTCATTTATTGTGCTCACCTATGTGATGTGCATTGAAGTGATATCCTAGCTATATCTGTTGATTATTCCTTTGTAGAGGCTGGGTTCAATGCAGGTTAACGATTTAGGATTTGTCGCAAGCATCTTGTTTGTTTTGGTTCCAACCGTTTTCCTTTTAATTCTCTATATTCAGACTGCAAGCCGTGAGGCGAAATAGGTGCCCTGTTGGTAATCATGGATTGCCTGAGTACACCTGTATATCTAAAAGTGGCGTGCTTGTTACATACAAGCGCGTCACTTTTTTGATTAAACTCAAATAATTTTTCACAGGACTTGGCAAGTTTCACGAAGAAACAGGGGTTTGGGGCGCGCGGAGCGCGCCCCAAACCCCTGTTTCTTCGTTATGAGTTTGAGAACTTTGCCAAGTCGTGTTTTCAGTCACTCCACGATTTGACCGAAGCGACCTGCAAAATCGCTTCTGTACTGCCACAGACTACAGTTTTTATTTTTGAATTGGGGAAATTCTCTGCTGCGCGAAGGACTTCCCCAACTCTCACATTTTATTTCACAAATCACTTAGGAACGCTATACTTAACGGCTCTTATTTTGAGCGATCGCGGTGGTGCAATGGTGACGCCCCGGCGAGTCGGTTTGGGGTGGCGATCGCCCACAACCTTTAGTTTAAAGCGAGTTATCAGAGTTGCCAGAACCAGCTTCATCTCGAACAGTGCAAAGGCCATACCGACGCAACGGCGATTGCCGCCGCCAAAGGGCAAAAACTCGTATGAAGAAAATGAGTGGTCTAGAAACCGCTCAGGGCGAAACTGATGGGAGTCGGGATAGGTGTCAGGGCGGCGATGGGTGAGGTAGATGCAGGGAACCATCATCGTCCCTGGGGGAATGCGGTACCCCATCATGGTGTAGGGGTGGTCAATCACCAAGCGAGGGAAAGCGATGGGAGCGATGGGATAAATACGGAGCGTTTCCTGGCACACCGCATTCAGATAGGGGAGTCGGGCGATCGCCATTTCATCTGTCAGGTCTACTCCCATTAGTTCAGTACTCAGGGCTTCATAGACAGAAGGCAACTGATGAATCCAATACAGTGCCCAGGAGAGCGCAGAAGCCGTGGTTTCATGGCCTGCCAGCAGCAGCGTCATCAGTTCGTCCCGCAGCTCGACATCCGTCATGGAATTTCCGCTTTCATCCTGCGCGGCCAAGAGCAAACTCAGAATATCTTTCCCATCTGGGTTCGGAGCATTCCGGCGGCGATGAATTTCACCATAAAGAATGGCATCGACCTGCGATTTCTTCTGCAAAAATCGGCCCCAGGGACTCCAGGCGCCCCAGTCTTTTTGTAATGAACGAATGAACAGCAGACTAGAGCTAAGGGGTGAGCCAGTCATGTCAAGCAACCCACTGACCAGTTCGCGGAGGTCTTCGGTGTGATCTTCTTCATCAGTTATCCCAAAAACAGCTCTGAGAATGACCTTTAGGGAAATGTCCTGCATGGCAGGACGCACTGAGAACGACGCACCATCTACCCAGGATGCAGAAACTTGGCGGGTAATGTCACAGATGAGGGTGCCGTAAGCTCGCATCCGTTCGCCGTGAAAAGGAGGCATCAGGAGTTGGCGCTGGCGCTGATGGCGATCGCCATCCAGCAGCAAAATTGACTCATTGCCAACCAAGGGACGTAGCAGACCATTCACCTGACCCGAAGCAACATGCTCAGGACTCGCCTTGAAGATATCTTGGATACCCTCGGGATGGCTGCAAAATACCATCGGACAAAAACTGTTGAACTGCACTGTGAATACATCGCCGTACTGCTGAGCACAGCCATCAAGAAACGGAAACGGACGCACAATCCAGTTCACTAGTTGCAGGGTCGGGGACAGGTTCGGTCCTGCCGGAAGACCGTCCCTCAATGAAGGGGAAACAAGAGTCATAGAATAATGCTCAATTTATTCGTATATAGTGTCCTATTTGATTTCTAGAGGTGGGGGCGGGCGCAGCCCGCCCCCACCTCTAGAAATATTTTCAAGAATCAAATAGGATTCCTATAGCAGTATGCAAGCTGGTTAAGCATACCCAGAATTTTTGTGTGACGGTGCAGAGCGCCACTACACACAAAGCTGTACTGAATGCGCTTGCTCAGCACTACATTGATAGTAACGAATTTTACCCATGCTCATAACTAGGCACGAACGTTACAGCGGTGTGCAAATTGATTCAACACACTGTACTTAATGCGCTTGCACAGCGCTATAAATCATTTGAATCCAATTTTGCTGAGGGGTCTGCGGCTAAATAAAGTACCAGGAGAAGAGCTGCGCCCGCCGCCCCCCTCCTAGTGTGCTCAGCAATTCTCATTATGGACACGATGGACACGACTTGGCAAAGTTCTCAAACCCCTGTTTCTTCGTGAATCTTGCCAAGTCGTGTATGGAAATTTAGGGAGCAAAAAGGTCGCCTTAGGCGACCTTTTTGCTCCCTAAGTTTGTGCAAGTGAGCGCCTGTAGGGCGCGAAGCTTCCTAAAATGAGAATTGCTGCTTGGTACTCTATTTTCTGGCGAATTCCTAAGCAAACTGATATTCCTGGGTGCTAGTCAACTTCCATCCCTCCTCCTCACTTCCCAACACAAGGACTTTTTCGTGATAGTCGAGCAAGCTAGGGCGGTGACCAACACTGACATACACTACACCCATCTTGCGAATGAGGGCATACAGTTCTCGTTCGTTCTTCACATCCAGGGCGCTGGTAGCTTCATCGAGCATGGCATAGCGAGGTTCACTCAGCATAATACGGGCAAATGCCAACCGCTGCTGCTCTCCTAGGGAAAGCACCGTAGGCCAGTCTCGTTCAACATCTAGCCCGCCAACCCGCTCCGGCAAGTTGGCAAGATTTACCTCCTTCAACACCTCATAAATTTTGTCGTCGCTGACATTGGCGTGGGTGTTAGGGTAAATAATCTGTTCTCGCAGAGTACCCAGAAGCATGTAAGGTTTCTGAGGCAAAAACAACGTTTCGCTGATGTCTGGTCGAATAATGGTGCCCTCACCCGTCGTCCACAAACCGGCGATCGCCCGCATGAGAGAACTCTTCCCACACCCGCTCGCCCCTACAATGAGCAATCGCTCGCCCTGCTCAACCTCAAGGGACAAATCTTCAACAAGCTTCTGCTCATAATTGGGTGTAAACAGTGTCAGACCCCTAATCGCAATCTGTCCGTCCATCTGAGATTGAATCCGATGCTGTGTATCAGATGCCGATAATTTTTCCGGATCATCCAGGCGCTCATAAAAAGCTCCTAAGCGGCTAATGCTTGCAGCAAATAGGGAAATCGTATCGATGCGGTTAGTGATCAGCGACAATGCCCCTAAAACTTGGCTAAATGCTAAGTATGCCTGGCCAATGGTTCCAAAGTCTGTTTCCCCCGCAAAGTATAGAGGAGCCACAATGACATAAGGAACAATGCGCGTAAAGTAATTGTATCCGTACTGAAAGAGGTCAATAATCGACTGCCAGATGATCAGCATGTCAAAATTGCGAATGGCAGCCATGAGCCGCTCAGTGACTTGCTGACGTTCAAGCCCTTCACCCCGGTAAAAAGCAATCGACTCTGCATTGTCACGCACATGAACCATGCCATATCGAAAGTTACCTTCAAGTCTCAGTTGATTGTAATTTATCTTTATGAGCCGCTGACCTGCGATGATAGCCACCCCGGTTCCAAACGCTGCATAAATGACTAAACCCAGGGTTAACACCCTAGAAATGCTGTACAGTACTGCCGTAAATGAAATAAGGGTCAGAATCGAATCGAGGATATCGAGTAGGAACGACAGCGTTGTTTCAGTAAACGATTTAATATCCTCAGTAATTCGCTGGTCAGGGTTGTCAATCTCGGTATTAGCAGCATTGGAGTCTAACTCGTAATACGCTCGGTTCGAGAAATATCGGTTAAAGAAAAGCTTTGATAGCCACTCCCGCCAGAAAAGCGCCAGCTTCAGGCGGGTGTAACGGTATAAAACAAGAATCGGAATAGCAAGAATAATAATACCGGCATAGATAAAGAGAAACTGCCAAAACACAGGTTCGTCACGCTGGTTTAGTGCGTTGTCAACAAAGCGAAAAACATAACTAATCGTCACGTTCATGCCATTCACCACGAATGACAGGAATAGAAGAAGCCACAGCAGGCTCCACTGACGCCACCGAGGTTGAAGTTTTTGCCGAAGTGCGTAGAGAATCAATCCACAACTCACCATGACACCCAGCGCCACGGGTAATGCGGGAGAGGCTATAAGGCCATCAATGCGTTCCACAAGAGGAGCAGCGAGGGTTGTGAAAAACTCTGGAAAGATGACTTGCCCTGCTTTGGTCAGGCCAACGGTGATGAAAAAGGTGACGCTGACAACCAGGAACAAAACAACCAGCAGTAGACCCAGAAAAGTCTGAGTCCCCCGCCTTTCTGTCGGATAAAAGTAGGGTTGGGCCGTTTCAACGAAGCGGTTCCAAAGTTGGCGATCGAAGCGAAAACGAACGTTTTGAGTATCAGATGTTTGCATAGCGACTCAATCAACCAGGAGCGTGACGTTTTTAAGATAACAGTGGTGGACGGGGATGATCCGGCTAACCAGCCAGATCATTCTCGAACCAGGTTCCTTTCAGGAAACCCCTATGAAAAAATCTACCGATCAGTAGCTTGGCATAGTTAAAAACAAGATGTAAAACCCTAAACCGCTTGCTGAGCGGGCGGCGCAGGATTTTACGGGTTTTATAATGAGTTGTGCTCACTCACTAATATATGGGCAACGTATTTAGAAAGCATGATGCTAAGTAGGTCGGTACTAATAAACTCAACTTAAAAACCGGGGGAGCGCCCCGGAGGGGCGCTCCCCCGGTTTTTAGGTTTTAGGGTTACTTATGCTGGGCTACTTACGGTGCGAAAGGTTTCTACCCAGACGTCTCTAGATACCGAATGCTTTGCATACGCAAGGCACTCGCTTCGACCAGAGGCGTACCCATCTCCAGGGATCACATGAGAAATTTCTCTGACTGTAGGCATCAAACCATAAAAAATATCTGAGAAGCTTAGCACAGGTTGCTTATGAATAGGACGCAGAGTGGACAGCAACCACGCTTCTTAGTGTGTCCAACCTCAGTGATTTGCCAGCAAAGAACATCAGGCAAGGGACTTAAGCCTCTTGTTTCACTGACTGAGTGTGCGTTTCATCTGCTCTTCCGGCTGTTTGTGTTTTACGCCAAACTCCTACCTTTGTATTGTGAATTTGAGAACTTTGCCAAGTCGTAAAAGTACACATGGGGGGAATGACTGGAAGGCTTGCTGTTTGCCATGCTTTTACTAAGCCAACGCATTTCCCGTAAAGCTATGAGCAGCAACAGCAGAGCTTCAGATATCATTGCATTTCCAAACCATGAAGAGCATCCTGAGGATCGTCGTGTGCGCCCTATAAACGAGGCATTCCCCAGCCATGAAAATAAACAAACGCCTTTGACGCAGATGCATGAAAAAACGGATCGGCTAATTGCTGTGTTCAATGTGCTGAAAACGCTAGTTGAATTGCGGGGTAAATCGGAATACTGCGCCAAGCCTAGACAAGCAAAGAAGGAGCAGCTTGATCATCAATTGATGCTCCTGCTGGAGTCAGTACAGCCAGATGCGCTCTATGCCATCAAGGAAACCTTACGGAAGTTGTCCATCTCCCAGTTGAATGACCCTCGCTCAGAGGCATGGGAAACGTTTAGAGATCTGGAGAGTCGGTTGAACCTGATTCACACCAAAATCAATAGCCTGTTTCAGCATTCCATTATTCCAATTCTGATTCGAGAGCAGCTTGTAGAAATACTGGTCTCTAAAACCAAATATGCTGACCTGAATGAAGAAGTCGTGGTTAATCGGGAAATCATCACGGATCTGTTCCAATCCATTAGCCACATGGTTGATGTGACTCACAAGCCGTCTGAGTCTATTGAGGAACGGGTCAACTCTGACCTGAGCTTAGCTCTTGGAAAGCTAGATGTACTCGATCCTCGGATGATCTCCATTGTTGGTGCGATGACGATGATTGAGCGCCGCCGCCTGCGCATTGAAGAACTCGCCAATATGGATCAGGCTCGCCGCTACCGAACGACTAAATTTGTCACGGCGTATATCCTGATTGGCTTGGTCGCTCTTATCCTGACGCCGATTCTTTGGCTTGACCCTAGCACGATTCAGTCGATGACATTTCTGAATATCATTCCTATTTCGGTCATGATTTGGAGCTTTATCGGCAGCTTTGCCGCGACGGTGCTCCGGTTTAACCGCCGGCCCGTTTACCAATTCAATGATCCGTGGAAGTGGATGCTGACTCGCCATGCCCAGGGCATTATCCTGAGTTCGGCTTTTTACCTGGTGTTAATTTCGGGGCTGTTCCTCATTTCCGATGGCACTGATGGTGACCCAAGCCATATCAAGACTGAAGTCATTCTAATTCTGTCGTTTTTAATCGGATTTAGCGATCGCTTCGTAGACCACGTCTTTAATACCCTCCTAAAGCGCTACACTGGCGATTTAGACAGCAAGCCTCCCAATGTTGAGTATGAAATCTCCAACCCAACAGCAGCAGCCCCGCCCCAAGAGGGAGCATCCTAACCATCAGCCTCTTCAGGAGGAGCACTAGGAGGAGCATTGGGGCTGAGAATTCCATCTTCGCTAAGGGGAGGTAACTCAGGCTCATCTACCGACCGCAAAATAGTGGGTGCATCTTCTTCAGCGTCGGGATCAAAGATGGCACGAAGAGCCTCGTCAAGGGTGGGAGCCATTGCAATTTTATTGGCAAAGGCAACGATAACGCGCACCAGGGTTGGGAGCTGATTCTGCTCGGCTTCCAGGTATAGCGGCTCAACATAGAGGAGTGATTGCTCAATCGGAATCACCAGTAAGTTTCCCTGCACAGCACGGGAGCCTTCCCGGTTCCACAGAGAAATTTGCTGAGAGATGACTGGATCCTGGTTAATTCTTGCCTCAATTTGCTCAGGGCCGAAAACCAGCTCTTGCTTAGGAAATGTGTAGAGCAACTGGCTGCCGTAATATTCTCCATCGGATCGTGCGGCAAGCCAGGCGATCATATTGCGGCGCTGGATGGGCGTAAAGGGGCGCAGGAGAATAAATTCCTCCGAGGTGCCTGTGGGCAGCTTCATGGTGAGGTAGTAGGGCTCGACCACTTGCTGCTCATTGGCATAAATCTCGCTGGGTGCCCGCCATTCATCCTCCCGGTTATAGAACACCTGGGGATCCGTCATGTGATAGGTCATCAGGTGCTGGGACTGCACTTGATAAAAGTCCTGGGGATATCGGATGTGAATTTGCAAGGCTTCAGGCATGGCGCTGAGGGGCGAAAACATGCCTGGAAAGACCTTTTCCCAACTGCGAATGATAGGGTCTGATTCGTCTGCCACAAAAAATGCTGTGGTGCCGTTGTAGGCGTCGATCACCACTTTGACGGAGTTGCGGATGTAGTTGAAGTCCCGATCCATCGGGTCAGAGTAAGGATAGCGATTGGTGGTAGTGTACGCATCAATGACCCAATAGAGATAGTTGGGCGGGTCTTGGGCCAGTCCTGCAAGGAGGCGATCGCCCCCCTGCCCGGCATCAGAAGGGTCGGCCCTACTCTCGGCGATATTCACATTGGTTTTGGCCACAACATTTGCGGTCTCTGGGGCAGGTTGAGTAATGTCGGCAACAACCAGGTACGGATCGTTGTCAAAGCGGAGAAAAGGGGCGATCGCCTGGGCACGGTTTCGGATATTGCGGCGATAGAGCAGCCGTGTGTCCGGCGTAAAGTCCCTCGTCAGCAACATTCGCCAATCGTTGAGATGGCTAGAGAACAGGAGCCGCTTCCACCCCTGGCCGATTCGGATGCCTCCACTGCCATCGTAGGTATTGTACTCGTTCTCGCTGCCGCTGGGGTAGTCCAGTTCCCGCACGAGAGTCTGGGTCATGACGTAGGTGTCCGTTAGTTCCCCGTAATAGATACGGGGGTTGCCAACGGGAATGCTACGGCGAACCGCATCGCTGCTGGCAACATGCTCAATGCCACGAATGAAGTAGTCCGGTAGTCCACTTGCCACAGCAGTGTTGACGGGGCTCATGGTGAACCCATAACCGTGGGTGTAAATCAGGTGCTCATTTACCCAGGTTTTTGCTTCGTCGGATAGATCGTCGTATTCCAGTTCACGGGCCGAAATGAGAACCTGGCGGCGGGCAGATTCCCCCGTGTCGGAGGTGAGGATGTAGCGGTCAACATCGGCGTCTGGAAACTCATAATAGAGGCGAATGCGCTGGAGTTGACGATTGGTTTCCAGAAGAGGTCGCGTGTCCCACAGTCGAATGTTGTTGATGGTGAGGGCGTTTTCTTCTAGGTCTGCAAAGGTGAGAGCCGACTCCGGGACGAAGGTATTGGAATTGATGGCGTTGAGGTTTAGTGCATTCCGGGTGAGGGTAATGGTGCGCTCAATGAAGGGGGTTTCAAGCTTCAGTTCGTTGGGCTGAACCACGACTCGCTGGACGATTGCTGGCAGAGCTGTACCACCCAGCAGGGCGATCGCCCAAAACCCTATCAGGCCATAGAAGACCCAGTAGGGGCGAAGAATGGGGAACTTCACCTGCCGGGTTCCTCCAATGCGAGGGGGGGAGGGGGTTCCCTGGGTTAAGGGGCGACTGGAGTTCCGGATGCCCAGGGACGTGCTGAGGGGAGCAGCAAACGGAAACCGGATCGATTGCCAGAGCAGCACCAGGGCAAAACTAAATGCTACTACGCTCAACACCGTATATGCCCTAAGCTGGATGGCGACATCTGTATAGCTTGCCCCAAAAGTGACCCCTTGCCCAGAGTAGAGGAGTTCATACCGATCCAGCCAGTAGTGGAGGGCGATCGCTAGCATCACGCTGCTGCCAATGCGGTAAAGGTGCCGCAGTTGGGAAGCATTGAATCCGGGAAACTTGCCCTGACTCAGACTATCGCCCGACAGAAGGTAGAGGAGAGCAGATGAGAAAAGGGTCAGAGTTGTCATGCCCACAATCCAAAATGTCATCAACTCCCATAGGGACAGTTGAAAGACATAAAAGCTGATGTCTCGCTGGAACAGGGGGTCAACTTGGTCGAAAGGCGTGGCATTGAAATAGAGCAGCACCCGCGACCATTGTTCTGACATCACGACACCAAACCCAATTGCCATTAGCAGGGCGATCGCCCGTAGCATCCACAGGGGATAAATCAGCAGGGCGATGCTAAACGCAATCAGCACTCCTAGCAGAGCAGGAACGTGCTGTGCATTCAAGAGAATACGACCGATGACGCTGGCCTCAAAGCTGAGGGGGACGGGAGCCGGAACCTGGTAGAGGCTGAGTTGGGGATGCCAATGGCTAAAGGCAACTTGACCGTGATAAATAGCCAGAGTGGCGATCGCTGCAATGATGGCAATGCACAGGGGCAATAACGCCCATAGCGGCATGGCACCAAAAACAGGTTGAACGAGATCTATGGCATCTGCTGACTTCCTCAGATCCTGAGATCCAGGACGCGGATAGGAGGCCCTCAAGGAAGGGGAGTCAGGCTGATTGACAGAGCGGGGACGCCGACTCCATGCGAAACGTTGGGCAGTTCGCAGGTTGCTGAGCAACAGCACCGAACTGATGGCAAATACCAGAGCAAGCAATCCGAGGCGAGCCATCAACCGCAGGCCAAAGACCTGAAGATATTGAACGTCCTGAAACCACAGAATCTCTGATGCTAAGCCAGCCGCCAGCCGGAGACCTGCCACAATCAAAACGGCTCCTACAAGCCAGCGCCAGCGAGAGAGAATCGATAATTTGCTGGAAGATGGTAGGTTTCCAGCGGGGGTTGATCGAGGGGAAGCATCCGTTTTAGCCATCTAGCGCATCCGTCGAATGGATCTGTCAGCACTACGCTCACACGTTCCATTGTAAGGACATTGGACAGCAATCTAACTGGCGCGTTTTCCAACGAGCTTATCACGCAGGTGCTTAATGCGATCGCGGTACTTTGCGGCTTCCTCAAACTCCAGCTTCTTTGCTGCTTCTTTCATCTGGGCTTCGAGCTGGACGATGAGATCGGGAATATTCTCCAGAGATAGATCGTCAGATTGCTCATAGGCATCCTCCAATTCTTGGGCATTGAGCCGCCGGGACACCTCTAAAAACGCCAGGATGGAGTTTTTCACCTTGCGCTTGGAGAGCGGCTGGGGCGTGATGCCGTGTTTCTCATTGTATTCTTGCTGAATGGCTCGACGCCGCTCGGTTTCCTGAATTGCCTTTGCCATGCTGTCGGTCATGTTGTCGGCATAGAGAATGGCTTGCCCTCGGACGTGCCGCGCCGCTCGCCCAATGGTCTGAATGAGCGATCGCTCTGCCCGCAGGAACCCTTCTTTGTCCGCATCCAGAATCGCCACCAGGGAGACTTCTGGCAAATCCAGCCCCTCCCGCAGCAGGTTGACTCCCACCAGCACATCAAAGTTGCCGTCCCGCAGGTCCTGGAGGATCTCGATGCGTTCAATAGAGTCGATTTCCGAGTGGAGGTAGCGCACCCGAACGGCGTGTTCCTGCAAATACTCCGTCAAATCTTCCGCCATGCGCTTTGTCAGCGTTGTGACCAGCGTTCGTTCCTGGCGGTTGACCCGCTCCCTGATTTCGCCTAGCAGGTCATCAATTTGCCCCGTCGTGGGACGGACAAAGAGTTCAGGATCAAGTACGCCCGTAGGACGAATGACTTGCTCTGCAACTCTCCCTGTGCCTAGCTTGTAAGAGCGGCCCTGCTTCTTGCCCTCTCCGGTGACCTCAAACTCAGCCTCACACTGCTCCAATTCCCAGGTGCCAGGAGTTGCAGAGACAAAAACACACTGGTTCACCTTCTTCCAAAACTCCTCTGCCTTGAGGGGGCGGTTGTCTGCCGCACTCGGCAACCGGAAGCCGTGCTCAATCAGCGTCACTTTGCGGGCATGGTCGCCGTTATACATACCTTGAAGCTGAGGAATGGATACATGGGATTCGTCAATCACCAGCAGCCAATCCTTCGGGAAGTAATCGATTAAACATTCCGGTGGTGACCCTGCCTGTCGTCCGGCCAGGTGGCGGGCATAGTTTTCCACGCCGTTGCAATAGCCCAACTCCCGCAGCATCTCCAGGTCGTAGCGGGTGCGCTGCTCTAGCCGCTGAGCCTCCAACAGCTTGTTCTCGCTTTCCAGCAGGGCAATCTGCTCTTTCAGTTCGTCCTCGATGGCCTGACAAGCCGCCTCTAGCCGTTCTTCCGGGGTGACAAAGTGCTTGGCTGGATAGATGTTAACGCCTTCTAAGCTTTGCAGGGTTTCCCCGGTGAGGGGATCAACGTAGCGGATGGCGTCAATTTCGTCGCCAAAAAATTCCACGCGGATAATGCGGTCTTCATAAGCAGGACCGATTTCTAGCACGTCACCCTTGACGCGAAACCGTCCCCGACTCAGATCCAAATCATTGCGGTCGTACTGAATCGCGGCCAAGTCCCGCAAAATTTGTCGCTGATTGACCTCTTCCCCGACGCGGAACGGCACGGATGCCTTCAGGTATTCGGAGGGAATCCCCAAGCCATAAATGCAGCTGACAGACGCCACCACGATCACGTCTTTGCGCTCAAACAGCGATCGCGTCGCGGAGTGGCGCAGCATATCAATTTCGTCATTGATGGATGCTGTTTTTGCGATGTAGGTGTCTGTCACCGGAACGTAAGCTTCCGGCTGATAGTAGTCGTAGTAGCTGATGAAGTACTCGACGGCGTTATTGGGAAAAAATTCCCGTAGCTCATTGCACAACTGCGCTGCCAGAGTCTTGTTGTGGGCAAGAACCAGGGTTGGCTTGCCAATCTGCTCGATGACGCGAGCCATGGTGTGGGTTTTTCCCGTTCCCGTCGCGCCGAGGAGAGTTTGAAACCGATGACCTTCGGTGATGTATTTTGAGAGTTGGGCGATCGCCCGGGGCTGATCGCCAGTGGGTTCATAGGGAGCCTTAACCTGAAGCTGTGCCATAGTTCGCTGGGCAAATGCGATATTTCTTTACATCATGACTGATTTCAGAAAAATTGGTAGTAGGCTCAAGGCATCCGCACTCAGAATGTGTGTTAGTGCAGGCAGAATGCATCCCATATGCTTTCGAGTCCCATATGCTTTGAGGAAAACTCCAATTCTTGATCTGGATTTGGTTTAGATTAGCTGTATTAGCTGTAATGGATACCCATGTCTAAATGACGCCAAATTATGACGCCAGATGAAGTCCTAGCCCTTGCAAAACAAGGAAATCCCAAAATCCTGACGGCGATCATGAACCGTTCAACGCAGTCCCACGGCATTCGTGTTCGGGTGGTTCAGAAACAGAGGTGTTTGCATATCTTGCTAGAGGGAGAAGCGATCGCCAACTCAGCATCTCTTGTCACCTTTGTAGAAGGGAGCCTTAATAAACTCAATGTAAATCCCGATCTGCCCGTAAGAGTCTATGGCCGCCAGCACGGACAGAAATCCATCGCATGGAGTCAATACCTTCATCGCCAAAGTCATCAGCATCCATCTGGCATGTCCGACAGTTCCAATGACGCTCATCCCTCAGTGACCGTGAATCCATCTCCTGACGCCTTTTCCAGTAACACCTCCTGCTCCAGCGAATCTCAAATTGATGCGTGGGTGCCCTCCGGTGATGGGGCATCACCTGACCATGAGGCACCATCTCAACCTACGAAGGCTACTCTCTCTGATGTCCCTGAGCATTCAATAGAGCCACGTGATCCTTCTGTTCTCCAGAACGAAGATGCTGCCCCCGTTCCCTCTACTCCCCCACCTGACCCCTGGAATATTGACCCCTGGAGTCCTTCGAATGAGGCGACTGTAACTGAGGCGACTGTAACTGAGGCGACTGTAACTGAGGCGACTGCATCGGCCAGCCTCCAACCAGAGGTTTCCCAGCCTGTTTCCCGTCGCTCAGAATCGCCGTTACCCGAACCGCCTCAGCCGGAGCCATCTCAGGCTGCTTCCCTCCAATCCGAATCAGCTTCAAGGGAATCTGGCCCGTTTTCAACTGGTCGATCTCCATCGGAAGCTGCTCCAACTGCCTCCTCTCAAGCCGAGCTGTCGCCAATACCCCAAACGGAATCGTTTTCATCGGAATCCTCTGAAGCCGCCCTGTCTACTTCTACCTATGGAGGAACAGACTATGGAGGAACAGAGACAGAAATAGTTAATGCAGGAGAATCAGACTCGTCAGCCTTATCAGACGAAGGAGTATCAGAAGAAGACGAAGGAGTGTCAGATAACGCACTCGTAACAAACAGGCAACCGAATACAATGGATGCGTTTGCTTCTGGTCAACCTGCCGAGGCAAATTCCGCTAGCGAAGACGTTGATAGTTCTATGGAAACAAATACGCCTGACATGGTTGACACTCCCATCGCTAATGAGGATCTAAATGAGAATCTGTTTGAAGAGCAAGAGGAATCGGTTCGTTTTCAAGACATGATGCAGCGCCCTGAAGCGCTCGTTATTCTATTGTTTGCAATCGTTCTATACATTTGGCAAATCTATACGGCCCTTGCAACACAGGCGGCACCCGAAGGTTCTGTGTCAGGCCAGGAACTCGCTGAACGATTAGGCGTTAGCAAAAGTACAATCAGTCGCCGGAAATTTGACCCAGACTTTGCAGAGTGGTCTTCAAGGCAAGATCCCGACGGGATAGCCTGGGCTTATGAAAGTGACGCTTTTGTCCCCCAAATGCCTGACTTCACGGCAAATTAGCAGTTGACGAAATAAATTTTGCCTGTATGACACGACTTGGCAAAGCTCTCAAATTCACAACGCAAAAATAGGGGTTTGGCGCGCGCGGAGCGGGCGCCAAACCCCTATTTTTGCGTGAAATCTGCCAAGTCGTGTGTGTGAGCGGGGCGCGTGAGGCACGCCCCACTCATCGAGCCACTCTTCAAAGTTCGCCTGGCAGACTACCGGAAAGTGTCGAAGATATAGTGCTATGCACCCCTCAATTCTATGGCCTCAATTCTATGGATTAATATCGTAAATCTTTGCTAAGGCATTTTTGAGATCCGAGGGAAGCCGCCGGAGAATTTTTCCCTTCTCCCGATCAACCGTAACGTTCACGACCTGGGCGGCGATATGCAAGCCCTGATCATCCTGAGCAACGACAGCCTGTTCCCAGGTGATACGGATGCCGTCCAGGGGAAGCATGCGACTCTTAACGACGGCTCGCTTCCCCAGAGAGAGGGGGCGTTGATAGCGAATGGACAAATCCACTACAGGAAGGTCGCAGCCCAGAGCAACCAGATCCTCATAGTTGATGCCGTGCGATCGCAGACATTCCACACGGGCTTCTTCGAGCCAGGCAATATATGTCCCGTGCCACACTACCCCGGCGTAGTCCGTGTGGTGTGGTTGCACTCGAATCGGATACTCGAACCATCCTTCATAGGAAATGTGTTTTGTATTTTGAATCGCACGAATTGGCAATTCCGTTGGCATTCGTCCCTCCGCTAAGGTTACAACACGCTACTCAATAGCTTGGCATCATTAAAACCAGATGCAAAACCCTACGTCCCTTGCTGCGCAAGCGGCGCAGAGCTTAAAGAATCTATCATTAACTGTCCTCACCTATTTATAGCAATCCCAAATCGGGTGTGGTGAGAAGATGGGCTACTCCTATATGACCAGTCACCACAGCCTAACGTCAGCGGTGAAGGCGCATGAAGCCAAGGATGTAACCCTCGTTTTTAGGGGTTTGCGGCTAAACAAAGATACCGGAAGACAAAGAGCAGCGGGCTGCGCCCGCTGCTCTTTTCCGGGTACTTTATTTTCTTGCAAGTCCCTTAGCATAAGAATTGAAATGATTCCTGTGGCAAAACTCCAGCTCTTTATCGTGATTTGGTTCCATCATATCAGTGTTGCCTTTTTACAATTCGCAATAAAATCTTACGCTACAGATCGTTCAAAAGTGCCTTATAGTCCTCTGTTCAGATGTATGATGCTGTTGAGTTGCAGCGTTTTCTCTAAGGAATGTCTCAATCCCTTGACCCGGTGAAAATTATCCGGAACGATAATCTGTGTTTTAGAAATTCATGTGACACAGAGCGCACGTTAATTCACCCATGAGTAATGCCTTAACCGGGCGATCGCAACACTAAATGGCTTGGCACAATTAAAAGCTAGATGTCAAACTCTGCGCCCCCCGCGCAGCAGGAGGTGCAGGGTTTGACAGGTTTATCATCAATTGTGCTCGCCTACTTATTTATAATTCCCACTTTTAGAAATGAGGCGATGTAATGATTTCATTAGACAAAATTCTTTTAGCAGACTCCGGCACAGGACAGACAGAAGCCATGCTGAAGTTCTTAATGGATATTCCTGTCTTTCAGCGTGCCAACATTACGGTGCTTCATGTGGTGCCCCCCCAGGTCACGGCTGAGGGCATGACCCTGAAATGGGAAGAAGGGGGAAAAACCCTCGCCCGAGCTATCCAGTCCCTTCAGCTCGACCCGGCTAAATCTAATGCTGTGCTGCGAGAAGGAGACCCCAAAACCATTGTCTGCCAGGTTGCTGAAGAGATCGATGCAGGCTTAATCATTATGGGGTCCCGTGGACTCAAGCGGCTTCAATCCATCCTTGAAAACTCGGTCAGTCAATACGTTTTTCAGCTAGCATCTCGCCCTATGCTGCTGATTAAAGATGACATTTATGTCAAGCGTATCCGCAAAATTCTGGTGACGATGGACCGCTCGGAGTCATCCCAACAAGCCCTTCAGCTTGCTCTCACGTTCCTGAAAGACATTAAAGGCGGGCAATTGATCTTGGTACATGTAAACCCAGATCTAAAGACCATTCCTGATGCGCCGATGGACAAGCCTGAAACAGATCCTGTCCTGGCTCCTGCCGTTGTGGAGGCAAAAAAATTGGGCATTAACTATCGCTGCGAAGCCCCTACTGGCAAACCAGGTGCTCGTATCTGTTCTTTAGCAGAAGAATTGGATGTTGATCTTCTGGTGATGGGGTCACCAGATCGCCGCCCAACCATTGCCAAGGGATTGGTAGATTTAGATAAGTTACTGGGACAGTCTCTTTCCGATTACGTCCGAGTCTATGCTCCCTGCCCGGTGCTGCTAACCCGGATGCCTGGCGACTAAGGAACGAGGATTAAATTCATTGGAATCTGACTCCTGTGGAGCAGTAAGGCATCACCGCGCTGCTCCACAGGAGTTTGATATGATTGAATCAGCGGGTGAGCGCACAATGAACGCAATGAACGATAAAACCCTGTGTCATCTTTCGGCTTTTTAGGGGTTAGACAACACTGATTTAGTATGCGATGGGCATGGGCTAGTATCGGAAGGCAGAGTTCAGAAGGATGAAGGCAGAATGGGGATTTTTTATGTGCCAGGAGTTCTGCCTATCAAAAACAGTGGGGCTATTTACGCCGCCGAGTACTAGTGCCGCGTCAAAATTAAAAATTAGGGTAAATCCCGGAGGGATTTACCCTAATTCCAAGAAATGACAGAGCACTAGTGCTTTATTCTTATTCAAAGTAGGATAAATGTTCTGGTTTTTGTGATTGGAGTGCCGGGTAAGTCAGAACGTACGCAAGCCCTCTATATGGAACAGGATTTTGGGGATGGCGGTGGACTACGCCTGCCACCATCTGGAAATTTGCGTGAGTCCTCAGTAGCTTGGCACCATTAAAAGCCAGATGTAAAACCCTGTGCCGCGCGCGGCACCATGTTTTACGGCTTTTATAATTAATTGCGCTCACCTACTTATCAGTCTACACGACTTGGCAAGTTTCACGAAGAAGCAGGGGTTTGGCGCGCGCGGAGCGCGCGCCAAACCCCTGCTTCTTCGTTGTGAATTTGAGAACTTTGCCAAGTCGTGAGTCTAAGAGAAGTCTTGAAGGAGCACGAAAATTAGTTGACAAAACTTTGTAGAAGCCTGCTAGTATAGAAAAGCTTAAATTGTTGGGGCGTTGCCAAGTGGTAAGGCAGCGGGTTTTGGTCCCGCCATTCCTAGGTTCGAATCCTAGCGCCCCAGTTTTTCTCTTGTATCATCCTACTGAGGGACTTGCAAGAAAATAAAGTATCTGGAAAAGAGCAGCGGGCGCAGCCCGCTGCTCTTTTCTTCTGATATCTTTTTTGGCCGCAGATCCCTAATCAGCTTTTAATCGGCTTTCGGCTGTAGCCTTATAAAGGCTCTGCGGCATAGCGCCTTCATGAGTGAGGTTGGGATTGCCCCATCACGCTCTATCCCACACCAGGCGATATATAGTGGTGTGCAAGTTGATTAAGCACGTGTGAGGGGCAGCGCCCCGCGCCGCCCCTCATACGTGCTGTACTTAATGCGCTTGCAAAGCGCTACACTTCCTGCGCTAGCACCTCAATCTTTTTGAAACGAGGAGCATTATGGGTACTGTCATTTCGCCCGACGCGATTCAGTTGCTCCCTAGTGCAGTGGTCTGATTGCCTGAAACTTGCCAAGTCGTGTACATTCACAACTTGGCAAGTTCCAAGAAAAAATAAGCGTTTGGGGCACGCGGCGCGCGCCCCAAACGCTTATTTTTTCGTTGTGAATTTGAGAGCCTTGCCAAGTCGTGTATGTTGATAAGTAGTTGAGCAAAATTATTTACACATTTTCCTAGGGGCACACCCCGACGG
>CAYXJG010000026.1:0-24765 GCA_964465285.1 uncultured bacterium | reverse complement strand
GCGCCCCAAACTCCTACTTTTGCGTGAAACTTGCCAAGTCGTGTGAGTTAAGATTTAGGAAGATTGTTTAACATTGCGCAACACTGACGGCACTTTTAACTGACGGCATTTTAGGTATGGCAGTTCTGGTTCTTGGGGTAGCGAGCTTTCTCGCCTGGTTTCTGAGCATGTTGGCAGGGGGAGGGAGTCCCTTTGTCATGATTCCGCTGATTAGCTTATTTTTGGGGACACAGGCGATCGCCCCAGTTCTGACAACGGGATTGCTGGTGGGCAATACCCAGCGGGCCGTATTTTTCTGGTCAAGCGTGGACTGGACGGTGACCTGGTGGTATCTTCCTGGGGCGATGACTGGAGCCTTGCTTGGAGCCTATGCCTTTACCCGCATCCATGCTGATTGGCTGCAGTTGATTGTGGCAATCGCCCTCCTGTGGATGGCGGTTGATGCCTGGATGAGTCGCAAAGCCCCTGATCCATCATCATCATTGATACAACCCTGGCACTTTGGAGTCTACGGGTTTTTCTATGCCTTCGGATCGGGACTCATCGGCAGCATGGGGCCAGTCATGAACCCGGTTTACCTCAACTATGGCCTCGAAAAAGAGCAAATGATTGCCACCAAATCTGCTAATGTGCTGGTGGTTCACATTGCAAAGATGATTGCCTACCTGGCGTTTGGGGCATTTACTCCCACCTTCTTTGCCTACGGGCTCTTGATCGGCCTAGCGGCTGTCCCGGCAAACTGGCTGGGTCGCCGAGTGCTAGAGCGCATGAGTAGCGCCCAGTTTCGTCAAGTGGTGTTGACCTTTGTTGCGATGAGCGGAGCCTTTATGCTGTGGGAACAGCGTGGAATTCTTTCACTGATTTGGTAAGACGGCCTCTGCACGCCGAAATAAACTATGTTGGTTAGCCATCGAAAGCGGTTCATTTACACAAAAACGGTCAAGACAGCAGGGACATCCGTAGAAGCCTATTTCGAACCGTACTGTCTGCCCGAAGGAGAATGGGTGTTTTCCCACGACTGCGATGAATATGTGGGCGAAACAGGAATTGTCGGACGCCGTGGAAAAGACCGCACGGGGAAAGCTTGGTTCAACCACATGCCCGCTCAGGCCATCAAAGATCAGATTGGCGCTGTCGTCTGGAACGACTACTTTAAGTTTTGCGTGGTTCGCAACCCCTTTGACAAGCTGGTTTCGGCTTTTCATTTCTTTGAGTGGAAGTTTGAGCAGCACAAGGACAACCCGCGCAAAAATCGCTTCCCCCGCATCAAGCGCCTGGGGGAAAAGGGCGAAACATTCCTGGACGCAATTCAGAACAAATCTGATGTTGAGCGGTTTCGACTGTGGGTTGCCTGGGGAGGCGGACTGTGCGATCGCAACAAGTACATGATTGGTGATGAGTTTTGCATGGACTTCTTCATTCGCTTTGAGTCCCTGCAAGATGACATTCATCAGGTATGTGACACCCTAGGCATGCCCTTCGAGCCAGACAACATCATGCGGCTCAAATCTGGAACACGCCCACGGCAGTTTGCGCTGAGCGAGTATTACGATGCCAAAACCATTGAGCGGGTCTCGCAGGAATATGACCTGGAAATTCAGCACTTTGGCTATCATCCCCCGGAATAGCACTCAAGGATTAGTTAAAAACTCTGAGAAACTGCAAATTTTCAAGGCTCGAATACCAACTATCGCCCGTCACCCAAGCCAGGGAAATTCTGCGCTGCGCGCAGGCTTTCTCCAATTCAAAAGACTATACGACTTGGCAAGTTTCACGCAAAAATAGGGAGTTGGGGCGCGCTCAGCGCGCCCCAACTCCCTATTTTTGCGTTGTAAATTTGAGAACGTTGCCAAGTCGTGAGACTAATTTGCCAAGTCGTGAGACTAAGTTTACGACCTGGCAAGGTATAAGATAATCGTTTTGGGTTTTGCCATCGCGCTTAGGGACTTGCAAGAAAATAAAGTACCCGGAAAAGAGCGGCGGGCTGCGCCCGCTGCTCTTTTCTTCCGGTATCTTTTTTAGCCACAGATCCCTTATCATACTTTATCTAATCCTCCCAGTCCGGTTCCTAAGCATTGATGGAAGCTTCCTTATGCCTGCAGACATCTATACACAAATCCTCCGACCCATTATCTTTTCGGGATTAAAGCTCGACCCCGAGTGGGCACACCTGCGCGCCTTGGGCCTACTGGAATGGATGGGAGCAGCGCGTTCGGACGTAGTATCACAAGCCCTCCGACGGTGGCTTACGGCAACATTTTGTGTTGAGGACGAATCCCTTGCCCAGACCCTATGGGGTATTCGCTTTGCCAATCCAATGGGGCTTGCTGCCGGGTTTGATAAAGATGGTGTAGCGGCGGGCATTTGGCAATATTTGGGATTTGGCTATGCCGAATTGGGGACGGTGACGCGCCATGCCCAACCAGGTAATCCACAACCCCGGCTCTTTCGACTGGTGGAGGATCGCGCCATTCTCAACCGAATGGGATTTAACAATGCAGGGGCGATGGCGCTTGCAGATCGGTTGGAACAGGTCGCGTCTCAGGCATCTCTAACCATTCCCATTGGCATCAATCTGGGCAAATCCAAAGCGACGCCCCTGGACGATGCGGTGTCTGACTATGTGGCAAGTTTCAGCCAGCTCAAGGAACGGGGAGATTATTTCGTGGTGAATGTCTCATCGCCTAACACCCCAGGACTGCGATCGCTCCAATCGGTTGAGCAACTTCAGCCCATTCTCACAGCGCTCCAGAACGAAAACGCCGGGCAGAAGCCGCTGTTGGTGAAAATATCCCCCGATCTCGACTGGGAGGCGATCGCCGCAGTCACTGACTTAGCCCAGTCCTGCCGACTGGCAGGCATCATCGCCACAAACACCACCATTGGGCGAGAGGGGCTGAAAACAACCATCATTGAGTCAACAGGCCATTCTGTTACTGACGAAGCAGGCGGTATCAGTGGCGAACCGCTGCGGCAGCGATCCGTGGAGGTGATTCGCTTCATCTATCAACGCACCCAGGGAACACTGCCCATTCTTGGAGTTGGCGGAATTTTCACGGCGGACGATGCCTGGGAAAAGATTACGGCAGGAGCGAGTCTGCTCCAGACTTACACCGGGTGGATTTACGAAGGGCCGGGGATGATCCCAAAAATCTTGGAGGGGCTACGCGCCAAGTTGAGGGAGCAGCAATTGACATCGCTCCAGGAAGCAGTTGGTATCGCATCCAAACCACGGGTTCAAAAGTAACCGGCAGCACAGTGGAAACCTCTTGTATGTCACGACTTGGCAAGTTTCACAAAGAAACAGGGGTTTGGGGCGCGCGGAGCGCGCCCCAAACCCCTGTTTCTTCGTGAATTTGAGAACTTTTCCAGGTCGTGTGTATCCCCCACTGCGCGGGGGATACACTCTCTTCCAATGTCCTAACCTAAGGGACCTGCAAGAAAATAAAGTACCCGGAAAAGAGCAGCGGGCGCAGCCCGCTGCTCTTTTCCGGTATCTTTTTTAGCCGCAGATCTCTAAGTGCGTATTGCTCTATAGCTTGCCAAACTGAATGTAAAAACAGGCTCCCTCGCCGGGGCGACTTTCGGCCCAAATCTCGCCGCCGTGACGATGGATAATGCGGTGGACGATCGCTAGGCCGATGCCCGTCCCGCTAAATTCCCGTTCAGAGTGGAGCCGCTGAAAAGCCTTAAAGAGCTGATCAGCGTACTTCATGTCGAAGCCAACGCCATTGTCTTTGATGAAAAGGGTCTGAGTGCCGTTGCGATACGAGGAATCGAACGGGGACTCAGTCGGGGATGTGACAGTGCCAATTTCGATGCGGGGGGGATGGCGATCGCCGCTAAACTTCAGAGCATTCTCAATCAGATTGTAGAACACCTGGCGGAGGAGTACCCCATCGCCCTTGACCGTGGGGAGAGAATGGACGATGAATTCAGGGCGATCGAGAGAAGAGAGTGATTCATGAAATTTTGGCTGTTCGCGGGAATCCTGGTTTGGTTCCTTGCCCTGAACATCCTGAATGGCCTGATGAACCAGCTCCTGAAGATTGACGGGACGCAACTGCATTTTTCGCCGCCCCACCCGCGATAGGGTCAACAGCCCTTCAATTAAAGCACCCATTTTATGACTGCTGCCCTCGATAACATTGAGGTAGTGGGAAACCTTGTCATCCTCTATGGCGGGCGTGTTGTGGAGCCGAAGCCGGAGGGCATGAATAAATCCCCCAATATGGCGAAGAGGGGCGCGGAGGTCATGGGACACGGAATAGGTAAAAGACTCCAGTTCATTGTTGGTGGCTTCAAGCTGGGCGGCATACTGCTGGATTTGTTCCACGGCACGTTTGCGATCGGTGATGTCAATGGACACTCCAAACAGGCCCGTGCCGCCATCAATTTCAGGCAGGGGAGCATCGATGTGGATAAAGATTCGCTCTTCACCGTTAATGATTTCACAGCGCTCGTATTGGACAACGCCTTCCACCTGGCAGCGCTGCTGCATTTCGGTGTAAATGGCGGCCCACTCTGACGGAATACTTTCATCGGAAAGGTCAGTGCCAACAATGTCCCCAAAGCGGACAATGTCCTCAGTGTTTTGCAGAATCAGGCGACCCCTTGCATCCCTAACCCAAATCCCGAAGGGCAGGGCATTGATCAGGGTTTTGAGGCGCGTTTCGCTGGTGGCAAGGGCTTGTTCCGCCCGCTTGCGATCGCTAATGTCGAGGTGAAGGCCCACCATCCGCAGAGGCTGTCCCTTGTCGTCCCACTCAATCACCTGCCCAGAGCAGATGACCCAAAGGATTGAACCATTTTTATGGCGGTAGCGCACCTCATTGTAGTAAGGAATCGCCCCCTGGCTCGCGACATGCCGCTTGTAGCAGTCCACTGCCTTGGGTCGATCGGCTGGAAGAATCAGCTGTTCCCACGTCTCAGGAACGTTAGGCAGCTCATGGTTTTCGTAGCCAAACATGCGCTTGAAACCAGGGCTATAATATTTGCGGTTGTTCGGAATATCCCAGTCCCAGTAGCCTGCCAATATGGTGTCAAATAACTGTTCAATCAGCCGTAGTTCCAAGCGGAGTTTTTCAGCTTGCAGGCGTTCGGCCTCCATCCGCTTACGATCATCGATATCGGTGTGGGTGCCGATGACTCGCTTTGGTTTTCCATCCTCTGCCCACTCAATCACCTTGCCGCGATCGAGAATCCACTTGTAGCTACCGTCTTTGCACCGAAGCCGATGTTCAGTTTGATAAAAAAGCGTTTCTCCGTTGAAATGCCGGTTGAGGTCGGCATAACACTGCTCTCTGTCGTCGGGATGGATTCTGCTATCCCATTCATCAAAGGCATTGCCGATTTCATCGTCGTCGTATCCCAGCATGACTTTCCATTGGTGCGAGAAGAAAGCGGTATTGGTTTCAGCATCCCAGTCCCAGACGCCATCTCCTGAACCATCTAGGGCAAACTGCCAGCGGGCTTCACTTTCCCGCAGAGCAGCTTCAGCCTTTCGGCGTTCGGTCATATCCACAGCGATGGAGATCACCGTTCGACGGCCATCAGGCAAGACTTCCAGCGGTGATGTACTAAATTGCCAAATGCGCTGCTGCCCTGCCTTGGTGAGGATGGTAAAATCGCCCTCGTCAACCCGCGCGGTGAATGTGTAGGTTCCTGCAATGTTGTTGGCAAGAATCTCATTGGCCCGATTCTGGTAGACCTTTTCTGCCCAGGCGTATGTAGTTGGAATATCGGCGTGGGTATAGCCGGACAGTTCTGTCCAGGTGTCGTTGATTTGCAGAATTTCCCCGTCCTCTGCGTGGATGATGATGGGGAACGGAGCTAGGGCGATCGCCCGCCGAAACCGCTGCTCACTCTGGCGTAGACGTTTCTCAGCCTGCTTTTGAGCAGTGATGTCTAAAAGAACCGTTGTCCAGAGAATGTCTCCGTTATCCAGGCGTTTGGGCTGTCCGGTCGCCTGTACCCACTTCTGCTGATGGGTACCAGGGGTAGTGATACGCCATTCATACGTCCAGGGGGTGAGGGTTTGAGCGGATTCCATCACTGATGCCCGTATTCTGGGCACATCATCAGGGTGAATGGCGTCCCAGAGGAGGTGCGGATTTTGCTCGACCTGATGGGCTTCCACTTCCCATAAATCCACGCACCCCGGACTCATATAAGCTACCTCATCGGAGCCATCAGGATGGAGGACGTAGCGAATAATGGCTCCGGGGATGCTGCGGGTGACATCGCGCAGGAATGCTTCATTTTGCTGAATGGCCAGCTCTGCGCTGCGAAGCTCGGTAATGTCTCGGCCAACTGACTGAATTTCAACCAGATTCCCGTGATCGTCAAAAATGCCCTGGTTGATCCACTGAGTCCATCCCACTTGACCATCAGTACGGTAATCCCGATTAATGTTCTCGAAGGTGGGAGTATCCAGGCTCAGGGTGGCCATTTTGGTGTGCAGAATCTCCAAGTCCTCAGCAGGAACAAGCTCGTCCCAACGGAGGCCAAGCAACTGGTCGATGGGTAGACCGAGCACCTTACACAGGGCGTCGTTGGCAAACGTAATCGTGGTGTCCGGCAGCGATCGCAAAATCAGGTCGGACTGAGTCTGCACCACCTGGCGGTAGCGGCGTTCACTGGTGTTGAGGGACGCTTCAGCTTGCTTGCGTTCAGCGATTTCTCTGGTGAGCCGACGATTCCAAATCAGCACGTTTATTGTAATGAGAGCGAACATCCCCAGGCTCAAGACAATCATCGCCGCTCTCAGCTCACTCCAGTCAGCGCGATCGCCTGTTAACGGTTCAAGCCATTGGTCGGTAGCGCTGTAGTAGACCGAGTCGGGCTGATTCTTGAGATCCGTCAGGTGTCGGTCAATGGCTGCCAGCAGGTCAGGGTTTTCACCCTCAGCAGTGACGTAATACAGCTCAACAGGTTGAATCAACAGGTTCGTGCGATGAACATCGTACTGGTCTTCAAATTGCAGGCCATAGAACCGATTCACCACTCCCCCATCCACCTGGTCGGTGTGCAGCAGTTCCATGATCTGGTCAAAGCTGGATACCTCTACCAGTTCTAGCTGAATGTTGAAGGCTTGACTGTCGGCTAATAGTTCCTGCTGAATGCTGCCTTCGACAATGGCAATCGTTTTCCCGTCAAGGTCTAGAACAGAATGAATAAGCCCCCGTCGGGATTCGTAGACGATTGACCAGTTGAACAGTACAACCTCCTGGTTAAAGTCGAAGAGGCGATCGCGCTCCTCTGAATACGCCACATCAACCATAAGATCAATATCGCCCTGCTCGACAGCCGCCAGGCATTCATCCCATTCGCAGGGCACATAGTCCAGCGTCCATTGCTCTTGAGTTGCCATGTACCGAAGAATATCGATAAAGAACCCTGATGCCTGACCCTGAGCATCGGTAAACACCTTGGGCTTATTTTCATACACTCCTACTCGGACAGTGGACAGGCCAGAGGCAGGGGCAACGAGTGACATGCTGACCAGCCATGCTCCCAAGATGACCTTTTGTAGCTGTATCCAACCCTTGCATTGCGCCATAGTGAGCCAGTATTAAGCCTGCATTAAGCCAGTATTAAGCCTGCATCGAACCCAGGGAGCCTGCATGATCCCAACTCCTAATCCTCAAATGTACCGTGCGATCGCCCGTTCTTGCATACTCGTTTATAAGTTTTAAGGTGGCGTTGCTTAATCTGGGCATGAATTTGTGGGTAGGGATTTGCTATAGCCCCTGGCTATTACGACTTGGCAACGTTCTCAAATTCACCACGCAAAGATAGGGGGTTGGGGCGCGCTTCGCACGCCCCAACCCCCTATCTTTGCGTGAAACTTGCCAAGTCGTGGGCTAAGATACTCTGCATTAGTTTTGTTCAAAACCATACCCATTCCATGACAGCATCATCGACCGTCGTTTTTATCTGTGGCTCCGCTCTACGGGGGCAACCCGACCACCAGAATCTCCAAAACGCGACGTTTCTTCGGGCGACTCAAACCGCACCCAAGTATCGGCTCCATGCGGTGAAAGATGGCTGGCATCCTGGCATCTATGCCACTGACACCGACGGCATCTCTATTCCGGGCGAACTCTACGAAATGACCGCCGAGCAATATGAGCACCTGAAGGCCAATGAACCACCTCACATGTACCCTGAAGACGTCGAACTCAACGATGGGGGACGGGCGATCGCTTTTCTCTACCCGAAAAAGTTAATCGACGAATATGACTGGCCTGACATTTCCCACTATGGGGGGTGGGCCGCTTATAAAAACGAAGGCGAAAATCGCTGAACTGTGTATGGAAATCCATCCGTTATTTCTCCACCCTGTGAGATCTTTAGGCTGGGCGATCGCTCCCTCCTCCGCGCTACTCTGCCAACTCCACGCCCAGGCAATGCCTTTGGAACCATCACATCTCCTAGCGTCAAACCAGCTTCATCAAAGCTGGCCCCACCCCAGCGGGCGAAGCGAGTCATCCTCTCCCCTGGCGCAAACGCTAGATGCGGATCGCCTGGACGTTGACTCAGAGATTCTGGAGAATAGTCCCGTTCTTCAGCGCTGGCTCGATACTCCCCCTGATCTGATGGATGATATTCGCCACGACCCCGCCTTTCGGACGCGGGTTCGGGTAGGCTACGCCCAGGTGGATGATGTTAGTGGCTTCCAGCTTGGCGTCGAAGACTTTTTTTTAGGGGATACGGGACTAACGCTAAATGTAGACTACCACTCTGCAGATGGGAGTGACGATGAATCCTGGGGAGTTAATCTGCGCTACTACACCCTACCGTTGGGAAGCCGCGTCAATATTTCTCCTGTGGTAGGCTATCGAGAATTAGCAACCCCTGATGATCACACAAATGGGGCTGAGTTGGGGCTGCGGTTGTTGCTTGTTCCCTCGCGCCCAGGGGCATCTGACTTATCGGTATCTCACACCTGGGTGAATCCGGGGAGCGATCGCCAAGAAGCCAGCCTCACGACTTTCACCGCTGGCTATGCCTTGACTCCGCATCTCCGGGTATCCAGCGACATCCAGATTCAGGTAACGGGCGATCGTCAGGACACGCGGTTTGGCTTAGGGCTTGAATGGATGCTTTGACAACCGCTGCCGCCTGCCTGTGTCCAAAGCTGGGATTGAGAGATAGCCCTCATCTTAAATCGTGATGCTGCACTAGCGTGAACTCGATACCATGCCAGACTCACTCGTCACCTCCGCCCGCAAATGAATTGCAGACACGACTTGGCAAGTTTCACACAAAGATAGGGGGTTGGGGCGCGCGGAGAGCGCGCCAACCCCCTAGTTTTTCGTTGTGAATTTGAGAACGTTGCCAAGTCGTAACAAAAAAGTCGTAACAAAAAAGAACGTACACAGTTTTGCGAGGGGGCAGAACCGTGTACGTTCTTGCAAAAATATGTCAACTTAAATCAATGCCTCGTCAGGTTAATTTGGGTGAAATCCATGCCTGTCATGACTGGCTAGCATCAGCGATACGGTCATTATGCGATTTGCTGCAAAGCTGCAGCGGGTGCGCTCGTCTCGAACTCATCTTTGTTGGCATAAATTTCAAACGCCTTGTCCATGCCGGAAATTTCCAAGGTCATCCGAGCTTGGGGGCTAAGGGCGCACAGAGCCATACGGCCCCCTCGTTCACGAACCATTTTGAGGGCGAGCGCCAACGCCCCTAAACCGCTGCTGTTGATGAACTGAACATCGTGAAAATCAATCAGCAGACTGCTTGCGCCGGAAGCCAAACTTTCGCGAACCCAGTCACGAATCTCTTGGGCATTAACTTCGGTGACAAATTGGGATGGTTTGAAGATTTTTAGCATAGATGACGTAATTTCCATAGCCTCGACTCTAAATATAAAGTGCTCTAACAACTGTCCGCAGTACCTCAGTTAGAAAGACTACTCCTCTGTCAGAACCATTACCAAGATAACTGGCATACGTAAAGAATACGAGTTCTATGGCTCTGAGTTGTTAAAGAGTTTCGCCTTTCAGGGTAAAGAATGTGTGAAGGTCAGCCCGTGTAGGCATTGCTGATTGAGCCCCCTGGCGACTTACAGCAAGGGCCGCCACCGCCGTCGCCCATCTCAGTGAATCCCGCAGCGATCGCCCCTCGGCTAAGGCAACGGCTAAGCCCCCATTGAAGGCGTCTCCTGCAGCCACCGTATCGATGACATCCACTGAAAAACAGGGCGTATGAATAACCTCACCAGCCGTGACACAGAGTGACCCTTGAACACCCATTGTGACAATAGATCTTTCGACCCCCTTTCCCAGGAGAATGTTTCCTGCCTGCTCTGCAGATGCCAGTGTCTCAACGGGAAATCCAACAAGCCAGGCTGCTTCTGACTGATTGGGGGTGATGGTGTGAACGGCCTTGAACAATGCATCGGGCAGTGCTGCTTGGGCAGGGGCAGGGTCGAGAATGACGGTGACGCCTGCTGCTGCTGCTGTCTCCGCAGCAGCAACTACGCTAGAGAGGGGAGTTTCAAGCTGGAGCAGCAGCAGAGTTGCTCGGTCAACGCATGCCCCTAGGCAGCGGACATCCTCTGAGTTCATGCAGCTATTCGCCCCTGGGATCACAATAATACGGTTCTCGCCGTGATCGTCCACCTCAATCACGGCGACCCCAGAGGATTCACCAGGCACAGTTACGATGCGATCGCCCGTTACACCCGCATCCTGCAAATCCCGAATCAGAGATTGGCCAAATGCATCAGCCCCAACTTTTCCGATTAGGGTGACTGGGGTTCCTAACCGGGCAACCGCAACAGCCTGATTGCCCCCTTTGCCCCCTGGCAATGTCTCAAATTGTCTGCCAATAATGGTTTCACCGGTGGAAGGCAAGCGAGACGTGCGAGCGACTAAATCCATGTTGATGCTGCCAAACACAATCACATCCATTGAGCATGTCCTCTCTGACTCTTCGGTTCTGACTCTTCGGTTCTGACTCTCTGGTTCTGACTCTTCGGTTCTGACCCCTCGTTTCGGCAGTAGGGTGAGTATAGCCTGATCCCTCTTTAGAATCTTGGCGCTGTGCCAATGGGTGGTTGACAGGAGAATCGGATGACGGACTGCCACGAACCTAACAGTTTCTGGTAAAGTCATTCATTAGTAATACGCCAAGGCGGCGTTACCTCTCATTCATCAGCTCGCGCTGTTAACTTATGCAAGCTCCTATCCGAAACCATGCCAGAGTTTTTGGAATAGGCTGCTAGAACTATTCATGTTTACCAGGTCGTTGCCCTATGTTTCTGAAGAAAAATTTACGTCTGAAGAAAAACTTACGCAAAGCGTTGTCTGCGATCGCCGTATCAGGCTGTGTTGTGCTTGCCAGTGCAACCTCTGGTTTGAGCCAAGGACTGCCAGGCTTAACGATTTTCGGTGGAGTCGATCGCGAGTATGAGTTAGGTTTTCGGCTCCAAAACGGGGGCATTTTGAACCGCCGAGATCGGTACTACTTGAGAATTCCTGCTGAAAAACTGGATTTGGCGACGGATCTTTTTGTGATTACCTACCCTGACACCTACGAAGGTGACTTAGACCCCGACGACATCGAAATTCGCATCAGCGGCGATAGCATCCCCCTGGATGAGGTGAATTGGGACGAAGAGAACCACTTCATTGAGATTTACCCAACAGAGCCTGTTCCGGCCAATAGCCGCGTTGAGATTGTCATGTCCCATGTGACCAATCCCCGTCGCACGGGCACCCACTACTTCAACGCCCTTGTCCGCGCCCCTGGTGATGTGCTCCCTCCGCAGTATGTGGGCACCTGGATTCTTAGCTTTGGTCGCTTCTAAGGGATTAGCCAGAAAATAGAATCCGAGAGAGAGGGGCGGCAGGCTGAGCCTGCCGCCCCTCTCTCTCGGATTTTGGGTATTTTATTTTCCCGCAAGTCCCTAAGACTCTATGAAGACTCTGGCGGGTGAGTTTCACGACTTGGCAAGCTTCACGAAAAAATAGGGATTTAGGGCGCGCTCAGCGCGCCCTAAATCCCTATTTTTCATTGTGAATTTGAGAACTTTGCCAAGGCGGGTGAGTTTTAGAGAGGCCATTAGGGATGGTTTAGATAGGTAAGCACAATGAACGGTAAGCACAATTAACTATAAACCTGCGCCGCCCGCTGCGTGGGCGGCGCAGGGTATTACGCCTGGTTTTTAATCATGCCAAGCTACTTAGCAGCGCTATGCCACCCCTAAAAAATTATTGATACCATAGCTCCATGACTGGACTCACTGAAACACGCCCACACCTGTCTCGCCATCCTGACCAGGGCGATCGCTCCCCTTCACCCAAAGGCGATCGCCCAAATTCGCCTCCTGGCATTGGTTATCCCCTCAGTGTTGCTCCAATGATGGATCGGACGGATCGCCACTTCCGGTATTTCATGCGGCAGATCACGAAGCGCACCCTGCTCTATACCGAAATGGTCACCAGTGCAGCCATTTTGCATGGCGATCGCGCTCACCTGCTAGGGTTCTCTCCCGAAGAAAAGCCCCTAGTGCTACAAGTGGGGGGGGATGACCCGGCAGAGCTAGCCCTGTGTGCCCGCATTGCCGAAGACTTTGGCTACGACGAAATCAACCTAAATGTGGGCTGTCCGAGCGATCGCGTTCAAAATGGCAATTTTGGAGCGTGCTTGATGGCGCAGCCTGACCATGTTGCCGAGGGGGTAGCGGCAATGATGGCAGCCGCATCCTTACCCGTTTCTGTGAAGCACCGCATTGGTATCGATGAGTGCGATCGCTACGAGGACATGGTTCATTTTGTAGACACTGTCGCCCAAACGGGCTGTGAACGATTCACCGTCCACGCCCGCAAAGCCTGGTTACAGGGTCTTAGCCCCAAAGAAAACCGCACAGTGCCGCCCCTCCGCTATGGGGACGTACATCGACTGAAACAAGATTTTCCTCATCTTTTCATCGAGATTAATGGTGGCGTTGGAACCCTTGAACAAGCAAACGAGCATCTCCAATGCGTGGACGCAGTGATGATTGGCAGAGCGGCGTATGACAATCCCTATTTGTTTGCTAAAGCCGATCAAGACGTGTTTGGCGATCGCCTCCCATCACCAACCCGCCACGACGTTGCTGCGGCTATGCTTCCCTACATTGACTACTGGACGGGCAAAGGCTTGAAGCTCAACAAGATTACCCGCCACATGCTCCAGCTTTTCACCGGGCAACCGGGTAGCCGCTATTGGAAACGGTATCTGACGGAGCGGTCATGCAAACCTAGCGCGGGCGCAGAAGTCGTTGAAACGGCATTAACGCATATTCCACCCTCGTAATACCACAGCGGTGTGCAAGTTGAGTACAGCACGTGTGAGGGGCGGCGCGCCGCCCCTCACACGTGCTGTACTCAATGCGCTTGCACACCCCTATTTTTGCGTGAAACTTGCCAAGTCGTGTGTATGACCCCTTAAAAAACGACGTTGCTTTAATCTGGGTATGAATTTGTGGGTAGGAGGCTTTGGCTCCAGCATCCGGGAGGCAGAGCCTCCAGTGGGCTTCTCCAGCGAGACGTTGGGAAACAGTCATGCCTACACAATCCTCATACTGAGATCGAGCCAGGGCGATCGCGTAATGGGCGCACTACTGGAAATGTAGTCCACCCCCGTTTCGGCAACAGCAGCGATGGTCTCCAGGGTGATGTTGCCCGACGCCTCAATTTTGACCGAGGGCGCAGCCTCCCGAATCATCTGGACGGCTGACGTCATCTGCTCGAATGCCATATTGTCGAGCATGATGATGTCGGCGCGGTGGTGCAATGCTTCCTCAACCTGCTCCAGGGTTTCCGTTTCCACTTCGATGGTCAGCGGATAGGGGAGGCGCTCCCGGATCTGGGCGATCGCCCGTCCAATACCCCCCGCTGCCGCAATGTGGTTATCTTTAATCATCGCCGCATCATCCAGGCCGAACCGATGGTTGGTGGCTCCCCCGGCTTGGGTGGCGTACTTCTCCAGCAGCCGTAGTCCCGGTGTGGTCTTGCGGGTATCGACAAATTGGGTGTGGAAGGGGGCGATCGCCTCCACATACTTGCAGGTTTCCGTAGCAATGCCGCATAGCCGCATGGCGAGGTTCAGCGCTACTCGCTCCCCCATGAGCACTGCATCCAGTGGCCCCTCCAGGTGGGCGATGATGGTGTTGCGATCGCACGGTTCCCCGTCCGCCACCGTGGGTTGGAACCTCACCTGGGCATTCAGCAAGTAAAAGACCCGTGCCGCTACGGGAAGTCCCGCAATGATGCCGGGTGCCTTTGCAGTCCAGACCGCTTTACCCGTAGGACTGCCGGAGTGAGCGAACGAGATGAGTCCCTGAATGGTGCGATCGCCCCTGCCAATGTCTTCCCGCAACCACCCCTGGAGATGCGGATCGAGCACGATCCAGGGTGGTAAGATAGGCGACGAAATTGCAGCTTTAATATCCATACGATTCACACCAATAAGTATAGGGGCATGACCCTGCCATGCCCCTACGCCTTGCATTCTTGTGAATGGCAGCTGAATGGCAGCTATGCTTTCACAGGGGTCGGTATGGCTTGAGCGCTCTTACGGAGCAACCGTTCTGCAATTTGGGATGCGGTCAAGCCCAAGGTCGCCTTCGCTTCATCGGGCTTCGCATGGTCAACGAGCTTATCTGGTACACCAATGCGGGTGAGAGACACCGGCACATCGTTGTCCATCAGGGCTTCACCAACAGCAGAGCCAAAACCACCCATAAGGCAGCCTTCCTCCAGGGTGACCACACGCCCAATGCGCTGAGCCAGCGGCAGGATAAGCTCCGTATCCAGCGGCTTTACAAACCGAGCGTTTACAACTGTGGCTTCAATGCCATGCTCACTCAGGATTTCAGCCACCTGCATGGAGGTATACACCATAGAACCGTAGCCAATCAGCAGGATGTCGTCGCCGTTACGAAGAATTTCGCCCTTGCCAATGGACAGGGGTTCCCAGCCTTCCTCCATCAAGGGAACGCCGTAACCGCTGCCTCGGGGGTAGCGCATGGCGATGGGGCCATCGGTGTATTGCACCCCAGTGACAACCATTTGCTGAAGTTCAGCTTCATCCTTCGGTGCCATGATGACCATATTGGGAATGCAACGGAGGTAAGAGATATCGTACAGCCCCTGGTGAGTAGGGCCATCTGCGCCTACAATGCCTGCTCGGTCGAGGCAGAAGAAGACCGGAAGATTTTGGATGCAAACATCATGAATAATCTGGTCGTAGGCTCGCTGCAAGAAGGTCGAGTAAATCGCAGCAACAGGACGGATACCCTCACACGCTAAACCAGCCGCCAGGGTGACCGCATGTTGCTCGGCAATGCCCACATCAATGTACTGATCGGGCAGCTTCGCGTGCAGCTTTTCCAGCCCCGTTCCCGTCGCCATAGCAGCGGTAATGCCGACAATTTTAGGATTATTCTCAGCTAGCTTCACTAAGGTGTGGGCAAAAACCTTGGAATAGCTCGGCGGCTTGGGCTTACTCGCCGGAACCGCCTTACCCGTCGCCAGGTTGAAAGGAGACTGAGCGTGGTAGCCGACCTGGTCTTTTTCGGCGATCGCATAGCCTTTACCCTTCGTCGTGGACACATGCACCAGCACCGGGCCGTCATGCTTATGGGCTTGCTTAAAGGTCGCAATCAGCTCCTCCAGGTTGTGACCGTCAATCGGCCCCATGTAGGTGAAGCCCAGTTCTTCAAAGACCGCGCCGACCTTAGGAACGGCTAAGCGCTTCATTCCTTCCTTCACCCGTGACAGTTCAGGGGACAGGGAATCGCCCACGAAGGGTAAATGCTTAAACTGCTCCTCTAAATTATCGGTTAGGAACTGCATCGGCGGGCTGAGGCGCATCTTGTTGAGATACCGGGGAATCGCGCCCACGTTCGGCGAAATCGACATCTCGTTATCGTTCAGAACCACCACCAGCCGCGTATTGGGCAGGTGTCCGGCATGGTTGATAGCTTCAAGGGCCATCCCTCCGGTAAGTGCGCCATCTCCGATGACCGCCGCCACTTTGAAATTTTCGCCCCGGCGATCGCGTGCTAGCGCCATACCCAGCGCTGCCGAGATGCTGGTTGACGCATGGCCTGCGCCGAAGTGATCGAAGGGGCTTTCACAGCGTTTCAGATATCCCGCTACGCCATCTTTCTGGCGAAGGGTGTGGAAGTTGTTGTACCGTCCGGTAATCAGCTTATGAGGATAAGCTTGGTGCCCAACGTCCCATACAACTTTGTCTTTGTCTAGGTCTAGCGTTTGGTAGAGGCCGAGAGTCAGTTCGACGACTCCCAACCCTGGTCCAAGGTGCCCACCACTGGCGGCAACAGTCTCCAGGTGTTTTTCCCGAATTTGTCGCGCAATTTGGTTCAGTTGATGAATCGACAGTCCATGTAGCTGGTTGGGGTGGGTCAATTCACTCAGGTGCATAACAGGTTTACCTTTTCAGAGTCTAGTTATGGATTGTAATGCGATTTTTTAACTCATGGGTCCAAAAAATGGATGGAAATAGCATCCCTTTCTTTGGAAATTAAGTAAACTTATACAATTTTGAGATGAATTTATGTAAAGTTATTAGTATATCTCGCAATATCGAGTCGGCATTGTTTCGCTGGATACCTTGTGGATGGGCAGGTGGGGAGTGGGTGGGGTAGGGAGTGAGTGAGGTGGGGAGTGAGTACAAGTCCTTATTCCCTCTTCTTCCCAAGCGCTAAAGAAAAACTAATTTCCTGATTCAGCTAAAGAAAAACTAATTTCCTGGTCAAAGGACTACTAAACTCGGTAATGTTTTGAAACAGGCTATGGTAACTCTTTGCTGGGCTGCTTTGCCGTATTGTTTGTGCTGTATTTTTGTACTGTATTGTTTGCGCTGTATTATTTGCGCTGTATTGTTTGCGCTGTATTGCGCTTAAGTGACTGGAACGTGCCTGTCACTGTTTAACAGTCCCCCAGTTCGAGATGTAGGTGGTTATGACCGAACAGACGATTGAATCTATCCTCCACGAAGATCGCGTGTTTGCTCCCCCTGCCGACTTTGCGGAGCAAGCACACATTAGAAGTTTTGATGCCTATCAGCAACTGTACGAGAAGGCAAAAGCTGACCCAGAGAGCTTTTGGGCAGAGTTGGCTGAGCAGGAACTGGACTGGTTTAAGAAATGGGATACGGTGCTCGACTGGCAGCCGCCTTTTGCAAAATGGTTTGTGGGCGGGAGGCTCAATATCTCCCATAACTGCCTGGATCGACACCTGACCACCTGGCGTCGCAACAAAGCCGCCATTATTTGGGAGGGGGAACCCGGAGATTCTCGCACCCTCACCTACGCCCAACTACACCGGGAAGTGTGTCAGGCAGCGAACATGCTCAAGGGACTCGGGGTTCAAAAGGGTGACGTGGTGGGCATCTACATGCCGATGATTCCTGAAGCGGCGATCGCCATGTTGGCCTGTGCCCGCATTGGTGCGCCCCATACGGTGGTGTTCGGGGGCTTCAGTGCTGAGGCATTGCGCGATCGCCTGGTGGATGGCAAAGCGAAAGTGGTCATCACGGCAGACGGGGGCTTCCGCAAAGACAAGACCATCGCCCTCAAGGAGCAGGTGGATAAGGCATTAGAGAACAACGCCGCCCCTACGGTGAAACATGTGCTGGTGGTGGAGCGCACGAAGGAGCCCGTTTCTATGGAGACAGGACGGGATCACTGGTGGCATGACCTCCAGGAGACTGCATCCGCAGACTGTCCCCCCGAACCCATGGACAGCGAGGATATGCTGTTCATCCTCTATACCTCTGGCAGTACAGGCAAACCGAAGGGCGTCGTGCACACCACAGGTGGCTACAGCCTCTACACCCACGTGACCAGCAAGTGGATCTTCGACCTGAAGGATGAGGATGTCTACTGGTGTACCGCAGACGTGGGCTGGATCACCGGACACAGCTATATCGTCTATGGCCCGCTGTCCAATGGGGCAACCAGCCTCATGTACGAAGGGGTGCCTCGCCCATCGAATCCCGGCTGCTTTTGGGATGTGGTGGAAAAGTATGGGGTGAATATTTTCTACACGGCTCCTACGGCAATTCGTGCCTTCATTAAAATGGGCGATGATTTGCCCAATGCGCGGGATCTGTCCTCCCTGCGGCTGCTGGGCACCGTGGGGGAGCCCATCAACCCTGAAGCCTGGATGTGGTATCACAAAGTTATTGGCAAGGAGCGCTGCCCCATTGTGGATACCTGGTGGCAGACGGAGACAGGCGGCGTCATGATTACTCCCCTGCCAGGAGCCACAATCACCAAACCCGGTTCTGCCACTCTTCCCTTCCCTGGCATTCTTGCGGACATTGTGGACTTGGAGGGGCATTCCGTAGGCGAGAACGAAGGGGGCTACTTGGTGGTGAAGCATCCTTGGCCCGGCATGTTGCGGACGGTCTATGGCAATCCTGACCGCTATCGCAGTACCTACTGGGAACACATTGCGCCTCGGGACGGGCAGTATCTTTACTTTGCTGGGGATGGTGCCCGCAAGGATCAGAATGGCTATTTCTGGGTTATGGGCCGGGTCGATGACGTGATCAGCGTGTCCGGTCACCGCCTCGGCACCATGGAAGTTGAGTCGGCACTGGTGTCCCATCCTTCAGTGGCGGAAGCGGCAGTGGTAGGGCGTCCCAATGAAATCAAGGGGGAAGATATCTTCGCTTTTGTGACCCTAGAGGGGGACTACGAACCCACCGATGACCTGAAGAATGAGCTGAAGCAGCATGTAGTGGAGGAAATTGGGGCGATCGCCCGCCCTGGTGATATCCGCTTTAGTGATGCCCTGCCCAAGACCCGCTCTGGCAAGATCATGCGGCGATTGCTGCGATCGCTCGCTGCGGGGCAGGACGTGTCTGGTGACACCTCGACCCTGGAAGATCGATCGGTGCTAGACAAATTGCGGAGTGGCGCTTAGGGTTAGAGCGATCGCCTCTGCTGACCCGTGATGATGGTTATGCCAAAACCTGAAATTTTCCTTGAAAGCATCCCCGTGCGATGCCGCGTTTATGGATTGAGCGTTTGTCAGTCCACCGCGATAGCTGATGAACAATGCGATGGAACCAGGGGAGGTACGAACGCTGATTACTGGGAAATGCAAATAGTTCTCACAGGCGATCGCCCTTTTCATGTCCAGGTCACAGTGGAGTGGTTGGGCAGTGCAGCGATTGCCCTACTGATGCTCCAACCTTCTCTCGCAGTCGATTTCTACATCAAGCCAGTAGGGGCAGGACACAGCATCGACCTGGGAACCGTTGAGCAGCCTACCGCTGCTAGTCAACAGGTATATGCCCCTTGCTTGATGCTAGAATCTCCAGACCAACAGGGCATCCATCCAGGTTTCTATCACCTGCATGCCACCGTCCGAGTGGGGGCAGCGGAGGGGCCTGCTCTGCTTTGGGATGTAATTGGTGGGGTAAGGCTTGAAGTCTTTGAGCCTCCTTCAGATGAGTCAGCGGCAGACAATCCACATCGGGCTGTTTTAGAAGCAGACAGCGACCATGGGAATGGCAGAAATGGTGGGCGATCGCCTACATCACCTTCTGTGAATTCCAGTGCCAGACAAGCCTCAAAGAAGTCTCGAAGAAGACGTTAGGGCCTTCAAAGCTGACGTGAAATTAACGCAAAGTTTGGGATGGGGGCAGCGATTCTCATTATGGAAATTTAGGGAGCAAAAAGGTCGCCTGAGGCGACCTTTTTGCTCCCTAAATTTCTGCAAGTGAGCGCCTGTAGGGCGCGAAGCTTCCTAAAATGAGAATTGCTGGGATGGGGGGGACAACGTGCATCATCCAAATCAATCTGCTGAGCGGTTGCGTTGGGTTTCGCTATCCCCTTAGCGGAGCTATGCTGCTAGGCCATATCCAACCGATGGCAGAATAAGAGGCTCAAGAAATTGGCCACACGACTTGGCAAATTTCACGCAAAAGTAGGGATTTGGGGCGCGCGCCGCGCGCCCCAAATCCCTACTTTTGCGTTGTGAATTTGAAAACTTTGCCAAATTGTGTTGCCAGACAATCAGGCTGCAATGAAGATCAAAGCTGAATGCCGTTACGCACTAGCAAATCTTGAGCCGACCTGTTCAAGTGATTCTGGCAGTAATCATGAATTGAGCGAACGGATGATTCATTCAGATAATCGCGGTATCCTCCAATTTTTCCTCGCCGAGTTCGCAACCCAGCATAGTGCATTTGGGCATCATTAATACCTCGCTGTTCTCGGGCCTGTAGCTGAAGTTTCTGCATATTTTCAAAGGAGGACATCTCTACAGCTCGAGAAACATAATCTGGAATAACCTCTAGATTGAAAAGTTGAAGCACGCGCACCAGTTCGTGCTCGGTATTTTTCTTAAGACTTTCATAGGTCAGCACGATGCAACGCTTGGAATGGCGTTCAAGCGCCAAATTTTTTGCCCATCCATTGAGATAAGAGACATAGGCTTCAAGCAATCCCCTTTTGCAGATATATCCCCAAATATCATCGGTATCCTCATCCCCCTTTCGGTGAACGCGTTCAAAATATTGCGATACCAGAACATCATAGATATTTCGCACTAAGAAAATGATGTCTTTTGAGGAGAAAATTAACTTCTTTTTATGACTAGAGTAGGCAGAATGGGTTGCAACAATCAAGGGTGTTTTGATTCTGTCATCCTGACGCTGGATTTGCTTTGCAACCAGTTGATCTTTTTTTAATACCTTATCTCGTGTGGCAACTGCAGGTACAAGCTGTGCCATTAGGCTCAAACTCATTGAATCTTCTAGATGATTCAATTGATGAAAATAGCACCCTAACATGAATCGAAACCATGTCCTGCCACATTTTGGATAAGAACATAGCAGAGCGTCGGCATGACGCAGAAACTTTTTGTTTAAGACTTTCTCACGCTTGTTAATGTCAGCCAGCTCAGGATTCGACCCTTGACGAGACGTCTTCAGTTCGGATCGTGTTGCGTAATAGGTTCTTAGATCAGATGAATATTTTATCCACAGGCTTAGCCATTTATATCGTTTAGCAAATATTACAAAAACGGGGTTGGCAAAGACAGGAAATAAATTGGACTCTAGCTGGTCGAGAAACACTTCGTCAACCGTTGACACCATTCCTTTATGAATGATTGCCCAATCAAAATCTTCAGCTTCTAAATAGGTCGTAGCAAGGTAATTTTGGAAGATGATATGTTCAAACGTTGGTGTATTGAACAGGGGTTTTAATCCATCAGGGGCTAAAACGATTTCTGTGTCTTTTAAGCGATTGGCAAGGAAGGCACACATCTCCCGCCAATGCGAGTCCATGACAGATATGTTCAAGATCCCTCCTTGTGAAATACGCGCTACTGCATAGGCGGCAACTGAATATGCCAGATATAACTCTCGTTAACCTTAGACTGTTTTGTGCATTCGGACAAAGGGACTCTGCTAGGAAATTCTGGGAAAAATTAGCCGTCACATTTATTTATCGGGAAAATGCTTCAATTTCCTTAAGGGACTTGCAAGAAAATAAAGTATCCACAAGAGAGGGGCAGCGGGCTGCGCCCGCTGCCCCTCTCTTCCGGTATCTTTTTTAGCCGCAGATCCCTAAGTATCAGTCGGGTTTCTTCAGTAAATCTTGGATCTGCAAATTGATTAAGCACACCCAAGATGTGTTGAGTGGCGGCGCAGAGCACCGCCACTCAACACACTGTACTTAATGCGCTTGCACAGCGCTATAGGTTAGGACATTGGACGAGAGTGTATCCTCCGCACTGCGGGGGATACACTCTTGAACCTAAGGAGCAAGGATTAAATAAAATCCAATGTTGGTGAAGCGGTGCGGCGATGCCGCACCGCTTCACCAACATTGGGTTCAAACTATTTAATTCTCGTTCCTAAGCCCGTAGGGCTATAGAACGCCTCAAAAATCTTCTGTATTCAAGGACGTTACTTCAAATCCCTTTTGTAAAGTCCACTGGAGTGCGCCGACGCGGTCGGTTTCGTACACTTGGATGAATTCGGTGGTGACAGTTTCAGGAGTATTGCCGTGGGTTCTGACGTCGCCTTGGAGGGTAGGGGCGATCGCCACCTGCGGTTTCAGTGCTTCAATCCAGGGAGCATCCATTTCATCTCCCTTCCACCACACTACCTGGGCCGTCTCGGGTGGATACAGTGGCGCGGGAATTTCAGACTGCTGGCGATCGCAAATCAGCCACATCTGCTCTCCCATCTGAATTCTGAGGATAGTAGGGGTTTTGTTTAAGAACTGAACAAGGTGTGGTCCTACATGAGTTTGCTGTCCAGCATCAAAGGCGAGGGTATGGGTTGGACGGTCGAGCCATGCTGCGGGAACAGTGGGAACAAGCGCTGATGTTGCTACTTGCTGGACGTCGCCTGATGCTTGTGCCTGGGTAGACGGTTCTGCAGCGCGCTGGTCATGGCTGATGTTGGCGTAGTACAACGTTTGGATAGCCAGGGTTTCAGCAAGGCGAGGCCAACCTGTGCGGGGGCTATCAGTATCAAGGGCGATCGCCCAAGCCAGGCTGCGAATCCCCTGAGATCGGAGAAAAGGGAGGACGGTGTAATGGGCATCGGCATCGGTTCCCCCAAAAATGAGTCCTACCTGGTTTCTTTCCTGTACGACAATTGCAGGGGCTTCCGACGCCGCAAGAACGGTGATGTGTTGACGAGTGGCCTGGGTAGAGAGGACAGGCACCGTGATCAGAGCGATCGCCATGACGACAGCAAGCCACCATCGCCGTTGCCACCAGGGCTGCCACCACACCAGCCCGTAGATTCCATACAGCGAAAGGATTTGCAGGACAGTCAGGCTTCCTGTGATGACCATATTGCCAGGGAGACGGTTCCAGCCATCTACTAGAGCGAGCAAGGTAAGAATGGGCACCTGCAAGCACCAGGCGATCCATCCGCCCAGCAGTGGAATCAGGAGGGCGATCGCCGCACTCACCATGCCCCCCAAACTAATCACCAAGATCAGAGGCGTGGCCAGTACATTCAGCAAAATGCTGTAGGTCGGCACCGCCCCAAAATTTCCTAGCTGAATCGGCAGCGTCCAGAGACATGCGGCGAGAGGAATAGTCACCAGGGTTGCAATTCCTTTGGGCATCCAGTCCAGTCGCTCGATCAAGGCTGGAGCAAGCACCAGCAGCCCCAAGGTCGCCAGAAAGCTGAGCTGAAAACCCAGATCCCACACCCAGAGCGGATTGACTAGAAGCATAAATGTAGCAATCAGCAATAGCATGGCCACAGGTTTCGATTTACGCTCCAGGGTTGAGCCGATGAGCGCTCCCAGCCCCATGAGCCCAGCCCGTATTACAGAAGGCTGTGCCCCCGTTAGCCCAACGTAAACGAGCAGAACTCCCGTTCCAATCAGGCAGCGAGTGCGGGGAACAAACCGCTGGGTGAGAAACAGTACCACACCAAGCAGAAGGGAAGTATGAAAGCCTGACGCAGCAATCGTATGGGCAAGTCCTGCTTGGGTGAAGCTATGCCGGACATCATTGGGCAAATCAACCGCCCGCCGCCCTAGCACCATTGCACTCAACAGCGTTCCCTCTGGCGTGCCCAACCGCTGGACAATCGCCCGCACAATGCTCTGGCGCATTTGCCAGAGCAGGGGGAACGACTCGCTGATGATGTCTACTCGTTCTCCCATTAATCCGGAGAAGATACCCTGTCGTTGCAAGTATGCGGCAAAGTCGAATCCCCCTGGATTTCGGGCGGGTTTAGGGAGATAGGGAACGCCTGTGACCGCGATGGACTGTCCGGGGTGCAGTCCTGTACCTTGCAGAAGTCCCACGGTTACATAAGCCTTCCCAGTCGCCGGTTCTTCATCAACTCCAATGCCGGAGCCATCTGCAACCATCGCATTGGTGACTTTCAGGACAAACCTCACCCGCTGGCTGGAGGTGAGCCTGGGGTCGTCGTCAATTTTTCCATAGACGGTGGCGATCGCCTCTGGTGTGATGCGCTGCTGCCAGCGGCTGAAATCATTTAATCCTGCATGGGGCGTACGAATCTGTAAGTATACAAATGCCAGACTGCTTACAAGTCCAGCTACAATCCAAAACCTGGCGTCAGGCCCCATGCGCCATAGTCGAGGTAGAGCAATGGCGATCGCAAAGCTGCCCAGAAGAAGGGCGATCGCCCCCACAGGGATTCCGAAGACATCTCCCGTAAATCCGGTAAACAGCAGTCCAGTCACATACGCCAGGCACAGGAGATATCCCCGTGTCACCTGCATTTGAGAAACACCCTGATAAAACGATACGGTTTATGTAATAAGGGATCTGCGGCTAAATAAAGATACCGGAGGAACGGGGCGGCGGGCGGCGCTCGCCGTCCTGCTCCTAGTCCTTTATTTTCTTGCAAGTCCCTGAACAAACGAATGTTGATGCACTTTCGTTCAGTGTTCCCGCAAATCTGAAAATTGAGCCAGCTATACCTTGCTAGGCCATAAATTTAGTCTTTGAATTGGGGAAATCCTGCGCTGCCCAGGATCTCCCCAATTCAAAGGGAATCTCCGACCCTTCATGGACCTTTTGCCAGAACGACTAGTGCAGCGTCAAAATTAAGAAATAGGGTCAATCCCTGAGAGATTTACCCTATTTTCAAGAAATGACAGAGCGCTAGTACTCGACGGCGTAAATAGCCCCACTGTTTTTGATAGGCAGAACTCCTGGCACATAAAGAATCCCCACTCTACCTTTATCCTGCTGACTTCTGCCTTCCGAG
>CAYXJG010000025.1:0-24789 GCA_964465285.1 uncultured bacterium | reverse complement strand
GTCTTTAGCATAGGACTTGGCAAGTTTCACGCAAGAATAAGGGTTTGGGGCGCGCGGAGCGCGCCCCAAACCCTTATTCTTGCGTTGTGAATTTGAGAACTTTGCCAAGTCGTGTCCAACACCCACCGCTTTTTATTGTCATTAAAACGTTGGCAATGCCAGGGATAGCTTTCTGCCCTACAGCAAACCAGAGCCGGAGCCTCTAGGGGATCACCCTGACAAAAGCCATGAAATAGGCTCAGCCAGGTAGTAACTAAACCAGAGGAGTAGGCTGACGATTGAGCAAAAGCCGGAGAATTGATAACGCCAATATGAGCAAAAAAAGCGCCAGTCCAACCGTACATCCATAGCTGATGTCTAAATTCGTAGGATCAAACGCCTGCTCGTAGACGTAGTACACAATTGTCTTGGAACTATTCAGAGGGCCGCCACGGGTCATGATGTAGACCTCCTCAAATACCTTGGTGGCAGCAATGGATGAAATCACCGCTACAAGAAATAGATACGGCTTCATCAGCGGTACCGTAATGTCTAGATGCCGCCACCAGGAATCCGACCCGTCAATGGATGCCGCTTCGTATAGCTCTGCCGGAATTGCCTGTAGTCCTGCTAGATAAATAACCATGTAATAGCCCAACCCCTTCCAGACCGTGACTGCCATGACGCTAAACAGAGCGACCTCTGGGCTGGTCAGCCAGGGAACTCCTTCTTCAGAAAGCCGAAGTCCTGCTAACACCTGGTTAAATAGCCCGGTTTCGGCATAGAGCCACCGCCACGCAATGCCTGCCACCACCATTGAAATCACCACGGGTGTGTAGTAAGCAGCGCGAAACCAGCGAATGCCTCGAATTCTCTGGTTGACCAGAATGGCGAGAGCCAGTGGCAGAACAACCAAAATGGGAACAACGACGACTAGGTACATCAGTGTGTTGCCCAAGGTTTGCCAGAAGACCTCATCGGTAAGCAATCGCTTAAAGTTCTCCAGTCCCACCCACTCCGGGGGCTGCGTAATATCGTAGTCGTACCGGGTAAAGCTGAGGTAAATGGCCCGGAGCGCAGGCCAAATCACGGTCAGGCCAAGAATAAAAAGAGCAGGCAATAAGAAGACATAGGGGGTAAGACCGTCCCATCGTCGGGCTGGAGTATAGGAATGCCCCGGCTTTGGTGAGGGCGGTGCTGAGAGAGTTTCAGTCATACGTACTAATTTCTGTAACAGACCAGGAACCAGACCGGCGGTTTACTTGCCAAATCTAGTGTTTCTAGATATAGTTCACTTGTACTAAGTTTTTCCAGGTTTTCACTGTTCCCGAGAGGAGTAATGAATGCAATCGAAATTGCTGCGACAATCTCGGACTCATTCTCGTCAATATAGGGCATCTCGTAAAGCGGTGTCTCGCCGCAGGGCGTCTTGTCGTCAGTGTCCCCAGGATTCTCCTGACAGACTGTATTCTAAGGCGCGGTTCCGGAGAAGCACGCTGGGCAAAGTGTTAGACGCTCTGCTGTGGTTAACCGGAGCCGTGTTGGTGCGGCTCGCTATCAACGGAATTATGGCGATGTCGTCCCAATTTTGGCTTCTCGGTGTGATGGTTGCCTGTTTACCTGCCATTACAGCAATTTGGATGACGCATCTCTCACCTCAGCAAGGATTTATCTTGGGCTATCGGTGTCTCATTGTGATGACAGGACTACTGCTCGGTGGAAAGATTGGAGGATTCTCATGATAACGACGCTATTTCTCGGTGTTGCGTGGATTGCATTCGTGCTGTCTTGTTTCATGATGTCAAGCGGAGGTGACGATAATGGCGCACTCTAATTCCCAGGGATCTCATGCGGGCAGAGTGGCTCCACGCAAGCAGATTGACCTGTTTGATCCCCATCGAGCCCCACGGCGATCGCCCGCTGTCCATCCACCGTCGCCCGCTGTTCATCCACCATCACCCTCTGCCGGGAACTCGGGGGGAGCATCCTTTGCTGGCAGCAACCACGTTCAGCCATTCCATCCGCCGACGCCTCACCCATCTGGCATGGCGGCGTCCAAGGCTGGGGGCATTTCTCCCTTTAATCCTGTCGCTCCGGCAAGGCGGGAAAATGGGGCCCAAGCCACTTATTTATATTCATCTAGCCCTGTTCAGTCTGCCAATCAGCAATTCTTAGGATCGTCCTTCAGCCAGCAGGATTCGGGTGAGCAGCCGTTCGGAGAGCGTGCGTCTGGAGCTCACGCCTCGACTCACAATCGACACGCAGCAAGTGGCATTCGTTCCCTGTTTAGATGGGTGCCGAAGAAGGTCGCATTCTCCTCCAGACGCGGGAGTGGACGCAAAAATGCGCCCAAGCAAGGCGTGCGATCGCCTGATTTTCGCTATCTCGTTGCGGGCGGGTCATTGCTGGCAGGCGTTGTTCTCGTCGGAGATGTGGGGACACTGTTCCAGCCTGAAGCCGTCAGCGACGTGTGCCAGGAAGTCGTGCAGCCGGATGCAAGGTTATCTCGAGATGATCTGTCAAAACTCATTACGATTCCCGAACGTGATCCCAAGACAGAGGTTCGGGAGGTCGTCCGCGAACCTTATTGCCTGCTGCCGAACATTGAAGTCCGTGCGGGTCAGCAAGCTGAGCGAGAAGCCTATCCCCTGGCATTCGACCCCCAAACATGGGTGGTGCTGTTGTACGAAGGAGAAGAATACGCGGGCTATGCGTTTAGTTTCAAGCCCTAATCAGTCAGGCTCTGACTATTCAAGCGCCGTCCATTCAAACTATGTGCATTTAGGCTCTATCCGTCCAAGGTCTGCTGGGTTGCGTTCAGGACGGTGGCGTTTGCTGAGATGGATGAAAGTAGGGGCGATCGCCTTTGCTCTTATTGGATGTTCCAGCCAGGCAGAAGAAGTGCCGCCCCGACGGTTGGAGATGCAGCAGCAGTGGGACTTGCAGCCCGGTAGCGTCGTAAGCGGCCAGCGCATCATCGGGGGGCTAGGTGATATCTCGGTTGATTTAGAAGGGGGGGCCATTCACGCTCCCTTCGATGGCAAGGTGCAGCCCCATGACCATGACTGCTTCATCTACTCTAGCCCTGAGATACCTGCCTATTTGTTTCGGCTCTGCGGCCTGGAGCACGCAAATTTAGGGGATATTCGGCGGGGGGAGGTGTTGGGTCGAGGTTCAGTGCTGCAATTTGCCGTCCTTCGTAAACAGCCCAGCGGCCAATGGGCAATGGTGGAGCCATCTGTTTCAATGCTGGAAAGCATTTTGGCAAAGCCCTGAACCCAGGACGCAAGGGCGTCCAACTGTGTTGGGGCGACACTGCTGGGCTGCCCTGCTGCCTCCCCATTAAGTCCATAGCCTGGTAGGGCATTGTTTTCGTTCCGTAGCGATTATTTGGATAAGGGATGTGATGGTAGCTATTTCTTGGTCTTCCCTACTGGTGTTGGGTGTGTTTGCTGTGATGGCTGATGCTTCTGGGGCGGCGGGTGAACCATTGTTAGATCCAGACTCAGCCGAGTTAGACAGGGAGGCGATCGCCGACCTGGGATTGTCGTTTGAGCTGTCTGAGGTTCAGCCGCAAAGTCGTAGCTCAGCGTCCAGATTTGGGGCAAACTCGTCAGCGCGGGGTACCCCTATCCAGCGAATGCAACCTGCTCCACCCAGCGCATCGCTCAATGGGGCGGGCGAGAGAGTCGGTGGGGGGGATGCCGCCGGGGACGATAATCATTCGTTCCCAAAGCTACTGAGAATTCCAATGGGGGGAATGGAGCCGCCGACGGGGATGGCGAAAGATGCCCTGATGATGCAGGAGTTGCCGCCGCCACCGCCTGCTCCTGAGTTTGATCGATTGAATGCAATGTTTATGGGTGGGAGTGATTCGCTGGTGGCGATCGCCCTGGGCACCGCCGAGGGGACACGCATTCCTGATGGAGGCAAAACCTTTGCCTACTACGGACACACCGACCCCACGACAGATATCTGGACCGTAGGGACTTTCTCGTTGCAGCAAGGTAGTGAATCTCCTGAGGATGCTGATAAGGCTCACCTGACAAAGCTCCAAGACCATGCAAGACATCTTCAGCAGCAGGCCCGTGAGCAAGCCGTTCCGTGGACCATGGAAACGCAACTCCACGGGTTGGATGTCGTGAACCAGTTTCCTCAGGCAGCGCTGAGCAATAATAATGGGTTTGTGGCTCTACTCAGGCTCACCTATGAAAGGGGCATGGACGCATCAGAGGCAATTGAGTGGGCACGCACCCGTATGGTTCTTACTGTGGGCACTGATACTGTAGGCACTGATACTGTAGGCACTGAGAGAGAAGGAGGTGCCGGAAGCATTATGGCACAACGGGCGGCTGCGGAGCAGGTGCGGCGGCACCATGCGATCGCCCACGTCCTTGCAAATTGGCGATCGCCTTCCACGGCCCCATCGAGTTCTTTTAGAGAGGGGGGCGCAGCGCCTAATCAGTATTCTGATGGTGATACCGATGCTAATGAACCTCTCCGGTGGGAGTTTCCGCCAGAATCAGCAGAGGATCGCATCGACAGGCTACTGTCGCTTGATTTGGAAGCCGTTTAGTGACGGCTGTAAGGGTTCGCTCGTGCTAGGGTAATGGCGGACATTGATGGCGTGTCTGCCCAGCATCTTTCATACTCCTATGACCCACCCCATAGACCCACCCCGTTCTTTAGACCTACGAACGTTAGAATACTCTCCGGGCGACATCCGCCTTCTCGTGCTTGACATCGACGGTACCATTGCCGGAGAGTCAAATCACATTCGTCCAGCGGTGATGGATGCCGTTAAGGCGGCTCAGCAGCAGGGTATTCAGGTGGCGATCGCTACAGGGCGAATGTACAGATCTGCTCTCCGGTTTCATCAGTCCCTTGGGTTATCTTTACCGCTGATGGCTTACCAGGGTGCAATGATCAAAGATCCTTTAACTCAGGAGGTGCATCGCCATTGGCCTGTGCCCCGAGACATTGCAGCGCGCCTTCTGGATGATTTTGAGCATCCCGACCGCAAGCACCTGCTGTCCATCCACTTCTACATTGACGACCAACTCTATGTCCGAGAGTTAACCCCAGAAACCATCGAGTACGGAGAACGGTCAGGAGTAGAGCCCATTCCTGTGGGCGACTTGCGCACCGTGCTCCACCGGGACCCAACAAAGGTTCTTGCCCTCAGTTACCACACGGACGTGATTACCTACTTGCTGGACTCCTTTCGGCAGCAGTACACCCCAGCGGAACTATATTTCACTAAATCTGTGGCGACGTTTTTTGAGGCGGCAAATCCTGAGGTGAATAAGGGCATGGCTGTTCGGTATCTGGCAGAGGACATGCTAGGGCTAACAGCCGCTAACGTCATGGCGATTGGCGACAACTTCAACGATGTGGAGATGCTGCACTATAGCGGTGTGGGAGTATCAATGGGCAACGCCCCCGATGACGTGAAAGCCTGTGCAGATTGGGTAACAGCAGATGTGGAAGAGGACGGAGTGGCGATCGCCATCGAAAAATTCCTGCTCTGACCTCAGGCTGACCTCTAGGATCAACGGGTGCGCAACCGCCAAACTTTGATGGTTTTATCTGAACTACAGGTGATAAAGGTCTTCTTGTCGGCGTGAACGGCGATCGCATTTACGGCATCCAGGTGATGGGTCAGCGTATCAATCAGGTTGCCAGTGGGAATGTCCCAGATGCGAATGGTTTTGTCGCTGCTGGCGCTGATCAACAGTCTTCCATCGGGAACCACTGCCAGGGCATTCACATCCCGGCTGTGGCCTCTGAGAGTCTTAATTTCAGTACCCTGGGGCAATTGCCAGAAGCGGATAGTTCGGTCTTTGCTGGCGCTGATGAGTAACTGGCTATTGGGGCTAAACGCCAGGTGCTGGATAGCGCCAGCGTGGCCCGGCAGTTCTGCGACCCGCTCAGCGGTTTGCATACTCCATAGACGAATAATCTTGTCGAGGCCGCCGCTGGCAAACAGTTGACCGTCGGGGCTGGATGCCAGTGACTTAACCATGCTCACAACGCCGAAGGGCGTCTTAAGCAGTTTGCCTGTCGCCAGTTGCCAAACCCGAATCGAGCGGTCTTCGCCACCCGTCATCAAAAATTGTCCGTCGGGACTAACCGCAAGAGCTGTTACGTCACGCAGGTGGCCCGACAGGGTTCGTACCAGTCTTCCCGAAGTGGCATCCCAAAGCTTCACCGTGTGGTCATCTCCACCGCTGATGAGAAACTTTCCGTCGGGACTAAAGGCGATCGCATTGACGCCTCGGTTGTGGCCCTCCAGAGTTGTCATCAGTTCGCCCGTTTTCAGATTCCACAGCTTAATGGTGTCGTCTAGGCTACTTGTTGCAAACGCGGGGTTTGCTGGATTCAGTGCTACATCTGTGACCCAGGAGCTATGGCCTGTGATGGTGTAAACACAGCGGCAGTATTGGGATCGGTAAGTGCCCGACTGGCGCGTCGGGGTTCCAGATGTGGACGGGCGCGAAGACGGCTGGCGTGAGGTAGGTGGCTGCGAAGACGGCTGGCGCGAAGTGGGTGGCCGTGAAGAAGAGGGTGGGCGGGAAGAGGGTTGTCGGGAAGAAGGTGGTCGGGAAGAGGGTGGTCGGGAAGAGGGTGGGCGGGAAGATGAGGATGCCCTTTGATCCCCCTGGGGGGTAGATCGACGAGGCGACAGAGAACCTTGCTGGGGATTTTCCTCTTGGGCATTGCCCTGACCTTCACTGCGGTTTTGAGAGATGCGCCCGGCTGGTGGGTGTGATGTCGGTGGCCAAGCCGAGGCCGATTCAGCGTCACCATCGCTGGATTGATGGGCAACCGTTCTGCTGCCCTGCAAATCTCGCAGCACGTCATGGGCAGACTGATAGCGCTCACTGACTAAGTCTTTCAGCATCCGGTTCAACACCCTGGCAAATCCATCGCTGACGAAGGTTCCCTGGTCGGCTAGCCGCTGTCGCCAGAGCCAATCGCCGCTGAGGGGATCATATAGATTCTCCGGTTTGATGTTGGTCATCAGGTGAATGATCGTTGCCCCCAAGCTGTATATATCGCTAGCTGGATAGGCACGGCCTCCGCGAAACTGTTCGATCGGCGAATAGCCCTCTGTGCCAATGCGGGTTCCCGACTGTTCTGCCAGATCGGTGGTAAATTGCTTTGCAACCCCAAAATCAATCAGCATGAGCCGCTGATCGCTCTTACGCCGCAGAATGTTCATCGGTGTGATGTCCCGATGAATTACCTGGTGGTCGTGGATGAACTGAAGGACAGGCAGCAGAGAAAGGAGAATATCGCGAATTTTTGCCTCGCTAAAGGGACCTCGATGCTGGAGTTCCTGAAGAAGCGTTTGGCCTTCGATGTATTGCTGTACCAGATAGAGGTACTGGTCTTCTTCAAAATAGGCAAGCAAGGTTGGAATTTGGCCATGCTCGCCCAATTCATATAGCCGAACAGCTTCCTGGTTGAAAAGCTGAATGGCTTTATCGATGGACTTGGTTCCCTGGACCTGGGGGGAGAACTGCTTGATAACACAATAAGCATCGAGGCGATCGCGATCGAGTGCCAGATAGGTTCTGCCAAACCCCCCCTGCCCTAGCAACTGACTCGGCGTGTAGCGTCCTCGCAGGGCTGAAATGAGAGGTTCGCTACAGTTTTGGCAAATCTTTGCCGTGTCTGGATTGATGGGGTTAGAACAGTTGGGGTTGAGGCAGCAAATCATAGTTGCTTCACATCATCGTCATGACAAAGTGTGGTAGAGACACATCCTAACAGCGTAGGACATATAGCGATCCTTTTGATTTCTAAAGGTAGGGGCGGGCGCAGCCCGCCCCTACCTTTAGAAATATTTTCAGAAATCAAATAGGACTCCTACAGGACTTGGCAAAGTTCTCAAATCCCTATCTTTGTGTGAAACTTGCCAAGTCGGGATTCCTACAGTGTGAATAAGCAAGTTTTGATTTGAATGGATAACCGGGAGCGGCATTTGCAATTCCCTATCGTTTGCCGGGAAGGGATGAAGTATCCGTTTGTCTGGATTTGATAAACGCCTGTCGAAATCCGAGGACAACCAGGATATTGGAGAGGGTCAAAAAGAATTCTGCCCCGCCATGGAGTACGTCAATGTTGGCGAGAGACTCCCCGTAGACAGTCTTCGCGTAAATACCTGCTGGAATAGTGACCGCGACGAAAAGTAGCGTTCCATAAAACCCAATCAACGCTAAGCGGGGTGTTTTTCCAGACCGGGTGAGAAACCACAGGAAGCCCAGGTAGGGAAACAGGGAAATGGCAAACAGATTGTCCTTTGAAAACATAGGGTACAAACCTCGACGTTGAGCGATAGATGCTGCTGGGCGTTATTATCTAGAAGGTTCTGGGTCTGGGGTGTCTGGACGGCCACCTAAGAATTGTTGTCAAAACTGCTGCCTCGCTGGCGTAGCATAGATTAGCTTAGGGATCTGCGGCTCAATAAACATACCGGAGGAGAGGGGCAGCGGGCACCGCCCGCCGCCCCTTTCCTGATACTTTATTTTCTTGCAGGTCCCTTAAGAGCAAGAACTTAATCAACCGAATTTGGGTGGAGTGGCGCAGTAATGTCGCGCTGCCCCACCCTACGCGGTTCCAATGACTTAATGCGTGTTCCTCAGCCATCTCCTTAGCTACCATCTCCTTAGCTATCAGAAGGAGGCTCGGCTGGGGAGGCAGCCGCCTGGCGACTATCGCGCCAAATGAGGAATGCAGCAAGGCAGAGGGTGGAGTTGCCCAGAACGGTCATGGCGGCCTGGAGCGTCACCAACCACTCTAATGATGGGGGATTGTCGAAAAAATGCCAGGTGCAAGCACACATGGCACTGACCAGGGCAGGAAACATGGCGATCGCCAGGTATCGCCACACTTGAGACTGACTGGCATCCGCGTAGAGCCAAATAAACCAAATGGCAGCAATCCATTCGATTACACTCGACACATGAATAATCCAGGTGGGTAGAGAGAGGGCGTTCATAGCATTCTCCAGAGGCGTCATGCCCCTTAACATCATCAAAGCCTGCGAAGTCAGTGAGCACAATAATTATAAAACCCTGCGCCCTCTGCGCCGCCTGCTGCGCAGGGGGCGCAGGGTTTCACATCTAGCTTTTAATTGCGCCTGCTACTTGCAAGCCTTTTGCCTTTAGAAGCCGTTAATAGTAGCTTTCCGAAACGTAGCCTCGCAGCGACGCATTACGGGGTCCCTTTTGACTTATTGTAAGGGCAGACGATTCAAGCATTTGAGTTTATTCCAATTCATTGGGGATAGACTGCCCTAGCCCCACCCTATTGAGCCGCTTTTGACAGGACTTAAGGAACGAAGGTTAAATAAAATCCAATTTTAGTGGGGCGGCGCGGCATCGCCGCACCGCCCCACTAAAATGTGGCTCAAGTTATTTAATTTAATTCTCGTTCATAACACAAGTCCGTTTTGATACATATATTTTTGATAGAGCGATGCGAGCAGCGTTGTGTGGTTATTACGGAATGGATAATGCGGGAGATGAGGCACTGCTGGCCTCGTTGCTCCAGATGTTACCCGACCATGTGTCACCGCTGGTGCTGTCGGGAAACCCCTCTCAAACCCGCGCCCGTTACGGTATTGAAGCCTGTAACCGTCAATCTATCCGGTCTGTCATTCGAGCCTTACGGCACTGTGATGCGTTTGTTTGGGGAGGCGGCAGCCTTATGCAGGACGCCACCAGTGCTTTGAGCCCGGTCTACTATGGTGGGTTGATGCTGCTGGCACAGCAGATGGGGGTGAAGACCATCGCCTGGGCCCAGGGCATCGGCCCTTTGCAGCGAGGCACCACCCGTTGGCTAACACGGCGATCGCTCCAGGGTTGTGATGTGATTAGCGTACGGGACCCCGGTTCCGCCACTCTCCTCAAAACCTGGGGCATTTCCTGTAACCTTGCTCCTGATCCGGTATGGGCACTCGACCCCTTTCCTGTCCCCGGATTATGGGACTTGCCCGCCCCCCGCATAGCAGTAGCCCTCCGTCCCCATCCCGCCTTGACCCCTGAACGACTCACCCTGATCATCCAGGCCCTCAAAAGTTTTCAAAAGGCAACGGATGTCCATGTGCTGCTGATTCCTTTTCAGCCCAGCCGTGACCTGCCCATTGCCGAGGTGATTAAAGCGGCAATGCCCAAGACGTCGGATATTTTGGTGCTGAATGATCCACATCAGCTTCGAGGAGCCTTCAAAGGGGTGGAAATGGCGATCGCCATGCGGTTTCACGGACTGATCATGGCGGCAGCAGCGGAGTGTCGGTGCTTCGCCATCAGCTATGACCCCAAGGTTGACCAGCTCATGGATGAATTGGATCTGCCGGGTTGTCACGTTTCCGCCATTCCTGACGATCCCAACGCTATTTGCACCCAGTGGCTAGAACACTATGCCAATGGCACGGGGCTGTCGTCTATTCAAACTCAAGCCATATCCGATCGGGCCTTAATCCACCAGCACGTGCTGGCAAATCATTTAAGCAGTGGCTAGGGTTCTTCGAGTGTTCTGTTTGTACAGGTGTAAGCACCCCCTGCACCCGTACAAAAATCAGCAAAGGAGACGCATTTCGGTATTATGATGGAAGCTTAGTTCTAGATACCCATAAATGCCATGCTGACTCTCAAAATCGTTGTTTACATCGTTGTTTTGTTCTTCATCTCGATTTTTATTTTCGGATTTTTGTCAAATGATCCGGCTCGGAACCCAAACCGTCGGGATTTTGAGTAAGGAACGAGCATTCAATCACTCGCACCCAGGTTTGGTGGCGCGTCGTAGTGATGCTGCGCCGCGCCCCAGAATCTGGATTAAGGTAAAGCTGTTCCCTGATATTTTCCGTAAAACCTACTTGAAAACCCAGCCAGAGGTTTTGATTTCGGAAACTCTGGCGAATTTCAGAGAGATATTTGTTTGAGCCTGATTTAGCGCTTGCTTACGGCAGCGATAACCTACAAGGGTCTATAGTTGCCTGTGTGGTGTGAAAAGTTATAAGTATGCCCTATTCGGTTTTCCTGCCGCCTCCACCCGCTTTGGTTGAGGTTCAGCCTGTTATGGCTGATGATGTTGACTCTGTGAACCAGCTATCCGTTGATTTAACAGCAGACGATCGACAGGTGGGCGGTAGCCCCCAATCATCCGCCAGGGCTCATTGGCCATCGTTGCTTTCTGCCCCTGATGTGTTTGCCCGTGAGTTTTCAGGGCGATCGGCGATCGCCCCGGGTACCCGATTGGAGAACTACAGAAATGGTGAATCCGATGCATCATTGCTGTGGGGGACGTTCAGCGTCAGCAACTCTTTAGATAACGGGACTGTAGGCAGCGGTACATCGAACAGCGGATCACGCATTGATCCCTACTCATCAGTCACGGGTAGTGAGTACCAGGCATCTCGAATATTCACCACAACGCCGCTTGCATCATTAGATGAATCGTCGTTTCATCTAACGCTCAATTCGCCACGGCCCCGTCGATTAGAACCAATGCCCCTTGATGGCTCCCGTCAATTCCCTAATGAGAACGGGGAAAGCGAGAACGGGGAGAGGGGTGATTTAATGCCCCTCAATCAAGACACCCTGAGTCCTGGCGGCGATCTTGATGCTGATGCTGCGCGCCGCTCTATCCAGATGAGTGATGACTTCAAAGCGTTGGCATCTGAGCTGCTGTTGCCCCTGGAAAATGCCTTCCATGAGCTTTATACATTTGCTCAGCAGGTCGAGCAATTCTCTGAGGCCGACACCGAGCTACGGACATCGCCCATAGAAATTATCCCTGCGCCAGCGGCATCGAGATCAACCCCTTCCACACAACCCTTCCCATCATCCAGTGCTGAGAGGCAGAATACCGCGCAACGATCCCCCGCTGAACGGCCTCCTGGGCAACCATCAGGCTCCTTTTTTGACGACGAAGGGCTTGGCCCCCTCGACTCCACGAATGAACAGGACACAGATGCTACACCTAACCAGCCCCTGGACACGGTACCCTTAGACGGTCTTCCAACAGAGGATGTCCCAGCAGAGAACGCCCCAGCAGAGAACGTCCCGACGGATACTCCTCCTCCTGCCATCAATCCTTCTGACGACATGCCCCTGAGCGATGATGCCTCAGATGCACCCTCAGTCCCTATTCCTCCTGAGCCGACGCCTACCGAGCCGTTGCCGCCAAATGGCGGACTAGATGATGTGGGAGACGATTTAGGCGACCCGCTTGATGATGGTCCTGATGGGCTGTCAGGCGACCCAGACGCAGATTCCCCTGCCCAAGTGACTCCTACGACCGCTGGAACGGGAGATGCCGTTGAACTGACAGCCGATCGACAGATTTACGATACCCAGCGCCGTGTGTTCATTGCAGAGGGTAATGTAGAGATGCTGTTCCGGGGGGCTGTCCTCAATGCTGACCGGGTACAAGTCAACCTGCCCAACAAAATTGCGGTTGCGGAGGGAGATGTGTTCTTTACACGAGGCGAGCAGGTGCTCCGGGGCGATCGCATCGAATACAACCTGGTATCGGCAGAAGGCTCGGTCATTGGGGCACGGGGCGAAATTTTCCTGCCGGGGGTGAGTGGTGACCTGGCAGCCACGCGCACGGATGCCTCGGCCCGTTCAGATGCACCACCGCTGAGTGATCAATTAAGCCGTGACCAGCCTCCTGTAGAGACGGCAACGTCCGTTGGGGGCTTGACAATTGGAGGAACGGTCGGCTCTCAGGGCAATCTTCAGAGCGGCGGAACAGGCATTGGCGAAGTCCGCCAGATCCGATTTGAGGCAGACACAATTGATTTTTACCCTGAAGGTTGGGAAGCCACCAATGTACGCATTACCAACGATCCCTTTTCGCCGCCTGAGCTGGAACTTCGGGCAGAAACAGCAACCTTCCGTCGCCTGTCTCCAACCCGGAGTGAACTGATTGCACGACGCCCCCGTCTGGTCTTCGACCAGGGTTTAGCCATTCCGCTCTTTCGGCGGCGGTTTGTTTTTGATGAGGAACGCCGGAATGCTGCTCTCTTGCAGTTTGGCTTTGATAATGATGATCGGGGTGGATTGTTTGTTGAGCGGGAGTTTGAGGTCATTGCCAACCCCATTGCCCGCTTGAGCTTCACACCCCAGATATATCTCCAGCGCTGGTTTGACGAAGAACCAGACGAGGACCTCGATGAGTTTTCCCTGCCCGATGCCTTTGGGTTCACCGCTGATCTAACCGTCAATATTGACCCAAAGACAACTCTAGACGGGCAAGCGGAATTTACCAGCCTGGACTTTAGCGATACTGAAAACGAAGTCAGGGGGAGCGTTCGTCTTAATCGCCAGGTGTTGCCGATTGGCCTGCCCTTTAGTAATCGGGAAGCATTCCATACGCTGACGGCAGAATACAGCTACCGCGATCGCCTCTTTAACGGCACCCTGGGATTCCAAACCGTACAGGAAACTTATGGGTTGGTTCTCACCTCACCCAAGATTCGCATCACTGAAGACGACATCTATGGCCAAGGCATCGATTTGCGCTATCAGGCGGCTATCCAGCGGATCGACGCCAATGTTTCTGGTGATGTTATTGACGATCTGCTTGGACCACCTCCCCGAGAAGATAATCGAGCGACCTTAACCCGCTACCAAGTTGCCGCAGATCTTCGGAGATTCTTCTATCTCTGGGTCGGCACACCGCTGCCAGCAACGCCAGAAGAAGGATTGAGGTACACACCCAACCCAGTTGTTCCATTCGTCGGAATTACGCCTCGGGTGCAGGGGATTGCCAGTTTCTATGAGAGTGGCGATAGTCAACCTATATTGACTGGAGAAGTCACTCTACAGGGGCAATTTGGGCACTTTTCCCGTCCCTATCTGGACTACTTCGGGTTCAGTCTGGCCTATCGCCGCAGTACGGAGGGCAGCGAATCTCCCTTTAACTTTGATCGGGTGAATGACCGGGAGGTTTTCTCTGCAAGCGCAACAGCTCAAATCTATGGCCCTGTGCGAGCAGGCATACGGACATCGATTAACCTGGCTCAGAATCAGGAGTTTGATAGTAGCTTTTTTGTGGAATATAGCCGCCGCACCTATGGGGTTGTGTTGAACTACAACCCCGATCGGGAGATTGGGTCTCTGGGCTTGCGCCTTAGTGACTTCAACTGGACAGGGGTTCCCGAGCCCTTTGATGCTCCTAGAACGAATGAGTCATCAGATGTGCCGGATTCGGAAAATACAGAGTCTTCAGATGCAGAGTCGTTAGATACACAGTCCTTAGAGGCTGAACCTTTGGATACTGCGTCTCCAGAGGCAGGTCGAATCGATGCTATCCCTCTGGAGGGCGATTCACCGGATAGTGCACCGGATAATGACTTATTGAACAATGAATTGCTGGAGCGAGAAGCGAATGATGCCCAGAATGATGCCCAGAATGATGCCCAGATCGATGTGATTGAACCGATGCTCCCCGAAGATGATGTGGAATCGCCTAATTTCTAGGGTGAATTCGCTGTCGAAGCGTCCCTTAGGATATGTCCTCCTGGTTGTTATTCTTCTGGGCATTTTTCTTCGATGGAATAATCTGGATGGTAAGGTGTACTGGGTAGACGAAGTGCATACTGCAACTCGCATTGCGGGCTACACGCGCAGTGATGTTCAGGAGCAAATTTTCGATCAGGGCTTGCTCCAGGTTGAAGTCCTTCACCAATACCAGGTTCCTGGCGACGATCGGCCCTTTGATGACACCTGGCAAGCGTTGAAGCAACACCCCGAACATCCTCCCCTGTATTTCCTGATGGGGTGGGTCTGGCTCAAAGGGTGGCTGTCGGCTTCGGGTGATTGGGTGTTGGGGCTACGGTGTCTTTCCGTGATGATCAGCTTTGCCGTTTTCCCTGCTTTGTATTGGCTATGCCGAGAACTGTTTGGCGTAGGCAAGACGGGATGGATGGCGATCGCCCTTGTATCCATCTCTCCTCTCCACATTCTTTATGCTCAGGAAGCCCGCCAATACAGCCTCTTCACCCTAGCCACGGTACTTGCCAGTGCGGCCGTACTCAGGGCATTGCGGAGCGATCGCCCGTTGGACTGGAGGAGCTATGGGGCAACCCTCCTCATCGGGCTTTATGCGCACCTGCTATTTGGACTGGTGGCGATCGTCCACGGCCTCTATCTCCTGCTGCTCCGGGTCTCGCGACAGCAATGGAGACACTTCCTGCTCAGCTTCGGTGGGGCACTCCTCGCTTTTACACCCTGGCTCGTTGTGTTCGTCCGCCATCTGGGACAAATCGAGCGAGCCGTCGATGCCACCCAGCGGGGCTTTGACCTGAATTATTTAGTAAACGCTTGGTTGCGCAATCTAAGCCGCGTGTTCTTCAGCACCGACCTGGGCACCGCCAACCTGCTGCTGTTGGCTCTTGTCGGCATTGCCCTCTATCGCCTCTACTGCGACACTCCCCGCGCTACTTGGCTATTCATCCTACTGCTTATAGCCGTGCCCGCCCTACCATTGATGATTGTCGACGGAGCCACAGGCGGCATCAGTTCCACCCGCATTCGCTACCTCATCCCCAGTTTCATAGGCATCCAACTGGCGATCGCCCATCTCTTCGCTTACGGCTTATCAATATCGTCTCAATCCAAAATCCAAAATCCAAAATCCAAAATCTCCCCCCGGTTTTGGACAGGAACCTTCGCTGTGATGATGGCTGGAATGGTGGTCGCTAGCATGCTCGACGCCAACAAAAGTGTGACCTGGACAAAGAGCGACAAGGGGGCCTACTATCCGGCGATCGCCGCTACCATCAACGCGGCAGCGAATCCTGTTGTCATCAGCGACTCATCTCCGACCTATGTGCTGGCATTGGGGCGATCGCTGCGGAACGATGTCACGTTAAATCTGGTCACGCGCCCAAACCGCCTCGAAAATATTGATAATAACCTGGCGACTTTCAGCGACATTTTCATCTTTGCCCCGTCCCCCCAATTAGAGAAAATGCTGACAGAGAATCTGGACTACACGCTGACCCCTGTCATTGAGCAAAATGAGTCTTTTCAGCTTTTGGAGGTCATCCAGTAAAGGGCGTCCTAGAATTCTAGGGTGACAGCCATAGACTTGAAACTATTAGGATTTGCGCAAGTCTTGCCTATTGACACGACTTGGCAAGTTTCACGCAAAAACAGGAGTTTGGGGCGCGCGGAGCGCGTCCCAAACTCCTGTTTTTTCATTGTGAGCTTGAGAACGTTGCCAAATCGTGTTAAGCAACGTTTGTCTGGTAAGCGACTAGCACGGTCAGGAGGGCGATCGCCCCATCACTTTTGGGCCTCAGTAGGGCGGCGCTCAAGCCAAATGGCAAGGAGAATCCAGCCGATCACAAGGGCCAAGGCAAAGACAGCAAACTGGGCGACCCAGCTAATTAACTGAGCTAGCGGAATCAGCCGTCCAACAAAGTAGGAGAGGCTAACCATCACAGAAGCCCAGGCTAACGCTCCGGCCGCATTCCAAAGCAGAAACTTGAAATAAGGCATCTTTGCCGTCCCCGCCAGTGGCCCCGCAAAAATTCTCAGCAGGGCTACAAAACGTCCCAAAAAGACTGCCCTGGCAGCATTTCGAGCAAACTGGTCGCGGATGCCGACGAGCTGTATTTCTGATAGGCGAAAGAGCCGACCGACCCGCATCAGCAGGGGCCAGCCGCCGTAGAACCCAATCCAGTAGCCAATATTATCGCCAATGACAGCACCGCACAGAGCAGTCAGCAACACTCCCCAAAACTGCAATTCGCCACTGCCCGCCAAAAATCCGCCGACTAGTGTAATCGTTTCACCCGGCAGAGGAATCCCCGCATTCTCCAATAAAATGCCAATGAAAACAGCGAGATAGCCATACTGACGGGCAACCTCCTGTAGCGTTTCCAACGAAACAAATTCCATATTTAAAAACTGCGCCCGTAACATTGAGTCACATTCTGTTAACTATCGTGACCCAGTGCTCTAGCCGTGTCAATTGAAGCAGTTAAGGGATACCTAAGATTTTGCTGAGAAGAACAGCATCTCAGGACTTAGGAACAAAGATTAGATAAAATCCAATTTTAGTGGCACGGCGCAGCATCGACGCGCCGCGCTACTAAAGTTTGGATTCATATTACTTAATTCTCGTTTTTCATGCTTTGGCGAGAACCCCATTGAGGAAAATATCGGCAATGCCTTCTGCCATTTCTTTCATCTGTTTGGGAGAAGCATCACTGCCCATCATCGTATCCTGGCTAAAGCCTGCCACCATGAACATGCCAAGGAAAACTTTCGCTACTATGCGGGGGCTCATTTTTCTGTAAATTCCGCGATCCATTGCCGTTTGGAAAAAGGCTTCTGCAACGTCTGCCATTTTCTCAATCACTTCAGCCTGAATGCGATCGCGCAGATCGGGGTGAAACTGAGCTTCCATAAAGCAGACCCGCATCATGTCAGCATTTTTGTGCATATTCAGCATACGACGGCGCATGACCTGCTCGATGGCCTTGTAACTTCCCATTTCACTCAGCTCTGTAAGTAGGTCAGTCAATAGCTCAACCCATCCCTGAGTGACCACATCCACTAAAATAGCCTTTTTATTCTCGAAGTGCCGAAAGAGTGTTCCCTCTGCAATTCCTGAGGCATGGGCCAGATCCCGCGTTGTTGTGCCTGCATACCCTCGATGAGCGAACAACCGTTGCGCTGCCTTCAAAACACGGGTTTGAGTCTCGATTTCAGATGCGGAGGGGTGATGCACAGTACCCATTGCTATCTCACCAGTACAGGTCAAGGAATCCAGCGGAAGTCATTTCTGACCTTTATTGTGTCGCGCCAAACTACCTGTGAACCACTGTGTTTACAGAACATAATGAAAGGGAACAAAGGTTGTTTATAGCCCGAGGATCAGGGATTAAATCAAAACCAATTGCGTCAGATCCAAAAAAAACCCCGCCTTTAACGTAAAAGCACAATGCTTCTACGCTAGAGGCAGGAAAATGATAGAGTTGCAAGTTCCGAAATAGCGAAATTGATATATTTAGCTCAGAAATTTGAACGATACAACATTCAGCTTTCAGCTATACGGTTGCTGACGTTGTAGACAGTTCTTCCAAAACTTCGTTCTCTTCATCTTCAAATTGAAGACTTGGGAACAAAAAATGGTTTTCTTCCACATATTGGGCTCCAAAAAGCCCCTTTTCCGCCCAAAAATACCGATCCGTTGTGTGCTCATTTCGCTTAACCAACAGCAGAGCGGGGGGAAGGATACCTTCAGATTTTATAAATTTTCGGGCTGCCGTTACCGGCTTATCTTTACCACTTTCAATGCTAAACTGAGGAACTTGCTCAAGAATTCTACGTCCTTCTAGGCGGCGACGGCTCTTCCGCTTACGTCTTCTAGCCAACCTCCTTACCTCCTAAAACAATATGGCAGATGTAGTCATGGCTACAAAAAATTACTAACCGTAGCGAGTATATCGATTTGAGCTGGAAATTTCAACTTGATTTAATCTTTCGATACACAGGCAATAACCTTGCAATATTAGCTAAAGTAGTCTGTATGATTCAGTTCTGAGAATTTCTGAAACGTTTTTTGAACCTATTCTCAAGGACTGTTAATTTATATTAAGAGCAGATTCTTGGGGTACTCAGTCTGCTAAGACCTGTTACTGAGATTCCAACGCACCTTCAAAATGATGCCCGTTAGTTCAGAGTTTGTTGAAATATGTGATGCCCAGGTGGACGTGTTGGCTGATGGGTTAGGGGCATCTCTGTGTATTGTTTACTTGACTGAGCCATCTTCTGAGCAAGAGACGGGTGCGTTAATTCCAGTCGTTGTCTATCCTGAGGACTTGACGGCTTGGGCGCAGTCTGAACTATTAAGCTGGCTGGGTCATGTGGATGGCTTCGGGTATCCTGCAATTCCTCTGCCAAGGCTGACTCAAAACGGTCATCCAGAAGAAGTGAGGACTTCGAATACATTGCAGCCTGTGCAATGGGATCGAAATGACGAATCCTTGGACGATGTAGATAAGTCTTCTAACCTTGGGGACAGTAAGGTGCCCAGGCAGGGAGCTGGGCCGATCGCCCCTCTGCTGTCTGATACGCCCCAACCTGAGCAGCACAAAATTGCACTGCCGCTGATGTATGGCGACCTTGTGGTGGGTCTGCTGGTTACAGCTCGGCCCGACCGCATCTGGACGGATCAAGAACATCATCAGATTGAGCAGATTGCCAAAACCATTAGTATTGCCTGCGTTATGGATCAGCGATCGCAATGGCTTGAATCAACCCTCCAGCAGTCCTCTCAAAAAATTCTCCAGACTCACCAGCATGATGTCTTTGATGACCTGATTCATCAATTTCGCAACCCTCTGACTGCACTGCGCACCTTTGGTAAGCTGCTGGTGCGGCGGCTGCAACCGGGCGATCGCAATTTTGGGGTTGCTGAAAGCATTGTGCGGGAAAGCGATCGCCTCCAAGACTTGCTCCAGCAGTTCAAAATCGCCCTCGACCTGGAAACGGGGGAAGATCAGGAGTGGGCAACGGAACCTACCCTACGGTTATTAAGTGGAACGCCATCGGCTGGCGAGATACCGACGCAACCTGTGAAGCGACCTAATGATGAGCATCGGGTTCCTCCGGTGCTTCCGCCTGAGCCAACTGCCCCTCCCGTCATTGACGTATCATCCAGCGCAACCTACTTAACAGGGCATGATATTTCGACAGTGCCCTGTGATCTGTCAGCAGTCCTAGCCTCTGTTTTAGACGTGGCCCAGGCGATCGCCCAAGACTATGGCATCAGGTTTCAGGTGGATGTCGCCCCCTCGCTTTCCCTGGTAATGGCAGATGCAAAGGGGTTGCAAGAAGTGCTGATGAACCTCATTGATAACGCCATCAAGTACACGCCTGCTGATGGACAGATACTGCTGCGCGCTCCAGTCCACCCTGGTTCACAGCAACCTCTACTTTTAGCCGATACGGGATTGGGCATCCCTATTGCTGACCAGGAACACTTGTTTGAGCGCCATTTCCGTGGAGTTCAAGCCGATGGAAATATTCCTGGAACAGGACTCGGTTTGGCGATCGCCCGCGACCTACTGACGCAAATGGGTGGGCAGATTGAGGTGTTTAGCCCAGCAGATAAGACCCCTCTCATCGTCGATTGGCCTCCTTTACCGTCTCAGTATCCGGGGACAGCATTCGTTATTTGGCTTGCTAAGGCAGCCACCCGCTCAACTCCATGACGCAGGATCACAAGCGTCTGCCCTGGCAGAGCTGAATGCCGGTTGAGCGGGCGCACAAAGCTCACCCCACCCACCAGACGACCTCTTCTTTGGTATACACGACCTGGCAAAGTTCTCAAATTCACAGCGAAGAAACAGGGGTTTGGGGCGCTCCGCGTGCCCCAAACCCCTGTTTTTGCGGGAAACTTGCCAAGTCGTGGCCCTACAGGCTTAGGTTCAAGAGTGTATCCCCCGCGCAGCGGGGGATACACTCTTCTCCAATGTCCCAACCTAAGTGCGTATTGCTATAACTGAGCAGCGTTCGCTTGGCGAACCACTAGCGGGGGGTCGAGAGCCGAATCTTGGAGCCATAGGGCATTCCAGTCCAAATCATAAGGGTAATGACCTTGGCTTCCATCAAGTGGGTATGGGGTAGCTGCAAGGACTGTCCTGAATTCACAGAGTAGGCAGGAAAAGAGGCCCCGCTGATGCTGAGCCGGAGTGCCTGACCTTTGAGGATGCCTATGCAGGTGGCTTGAAGCTGAATCGAATAGACCGTTGGTTTATCGGGGCGGCTGGAATCGTTCTGGTGAATGCGTGTGTATCCCTGAGTTACGTTGATGGCGCGTCCATCGGCATGAAGTATTGACAGCACTGCACATAGATCAAAGCTTTCGACATCAGCAGAGCAGGCAAGATCTAGCGCGATATCTCCTGAGAGGTGCCAGTCGTCGGTGAAAGGAGCGGAGGTGTAGGTTAAGACATCGCTGCGGCAGTCTAGGGCAGCCCGATCAAAGGGGCCGGAAGGCAGGCTGGAGTGGCCTCCCTGGGCAAGGACGGGCCGCCACGGATCGTGAACCAAGACGTCGGCAATAGGAATGTCTGGAAGGGGGTCATCTGGGACAGGAATCTTGGGGGTGGTGATATCTACTGATAAGGGTGGGGGAATGAGCTTGCCGGCCTGCTCACTCATGCTGGCAAGTCCGATAGAGGCGAGAAATAAAGTCGTCTCAGGTTTCTGAGGCCAATCAGGAAGCGATCGCCACTGATTGCTCCCCATTTCAAACAACTGCACCGGGTGCTGATCCAACATTCCGGTGGACTTCCCCTTGAGGAACTGGTCAAACCACTGAATTTGCAGGGCATCAATGGGACTCGTTGCCTCGTCTCCAAAATCCACTGCTCCCACTTTGCGTCCCCAGGGAATGTGTCCCCACGGCCCTACCCATAGATGCTGCGGATGCTGGCTGCGTTCCGTCATCTCTTTGTAAAACCGAAGAGTACCCCGCAAGTAGGTATCGTACCACCCGCCAATATGGAGCATGGGCATGTCCACAGCCTGAATGTATTGTTTCGGAGACAGATGTTCCCAATAGGCATCTGGCTCTGGGTGCTGGAGCCAGTCGTGGTAGAAGGAATCTGGTGCCAGGGTGGTCAGAATCTTGGAATAGCCGCTCACTGGGTCACAGGCCGGAGCCCCTCGGGCAGCTGTGTAGAGAGTGGTATAGGCGTCAATGTCTCCCTTGCGCCGAGTTGTTTCGGCTGCAAGCTGCATCGCCCAGCCCAGATTCGCCTGGAGGCAGAAGGCTCCACCTTCGTAAGCCCAGTCGGCGTAGAGGTCATAGCCAATCATGGCGGGACAGATGGTTTTTAACGGGGCAGGGCGATTGGCGGCGGCATAGAGCTGGGTCATGCCCTGGTAGGAAAAGCCATACATTCCAACTTCTCCTGTGCTACCAGGTAGGGTACTTGCCCACCATACGGAATCTTCTCCGTCCTCAATTTCGTAGGCGAAGAGGTCAAAGTCCCCCTCAGAACTGCCCCGTCCCCGCACGTCCTGGATGACGACGATGTAGCCGTGGGCCGCATACCAGATAGGATGAGCATAAACCACAGTAGAGGCGATCGCCCGTCCATAGGGTTGCCGCATCAGCAAAACAGGAAATTTACCGTCTGCATTAGGGCGATACACATCGGCATCAAGTCGCACCCCGTCTCGTGTGTGCATAGAAACGGTTTCTTTCGGCTGCACAGAAAATATCATCACGCCTCCAGACTGAATGGGATAATCCTAATGCCTATCCTGGAACACCAACTGGAACCCGTGCATCAGCCCGCCGCAAGACGTTTAAATCTTCTTCATCCAACTCAACGGGGGTGCCACTGCGAATCAGCTCGGCAAAGTTCTCGTTGGGCACCATGATGCACAGCGCATAAAGCCGACTATCCCCAGTGTTCTCAATGATGTGAACGCCCTGGGGCGGCACGAGAATACTATCCCCGGCCTGGATTTTGACTGTCTTGCCATCACAGGTCGCTTTTCCTTCTCCTTTGAGGATAAAAAACATTTCTACTGCGATCTGGTGGCGATTGGGAGGTGTTTTCCCGCCGATGTCAAAGATTTCCACACAATAGGTCAGGGATACATAAGCCACAGTCGGATCGAACACGATCGCCAATCGATTCGTGTCATGGGGGCTGATGCGGTATGCCTGGTAATCCGCTGGTTCCTTGAAGACGGGGATAACGCAGGATGAGTCGGCCATAGGATACCTCCGGATAGGGTGCGTGAGTTAGCAGGGGGTGGATGATGGGATATTGGAGAGTTAAGGGGATAAGGGGGATTTCACGACATTTCTCTGGGGCTACATTTCTCTGGGGTTTGTTTCTGGGAGTTTGTCCAAGGAATACTAGTCTGATGGTGGCAAGGCATCCAGCAAGGTAGAAGAGTCAGCAACAAAGCCGAAACATTGGTTGACATTGTAGACAGTGGCTTTAAAGCAGTAATCGGGGGAAGTCGTAGCGGTGCAGTCCCGCAGCAGGATGCAGTCATAGCCGAGAAAATTGGCGTCTTGCAAGGTTGCCATGACGCACTGGTCGGCGTTTACGCCAGCGAAGAACAGGGTAGTTTTGCCTAAGTTCCGAAGGATGCTGTCCAGGGGGGTATCCCAGAAGCCGCTCATACGGAATTTGTCGATGTGAATGTCTCCCGGTTCCTGCGCGAGCTCATCCACCACGGCTGCGGCCCAACTCCCCTGGGTGAGCACCGGAGCCTTGTTTTTCGGTAGGGGATCGGCCAGTCCTACACCTGCGCCTGTGGGATTATACACATGGCGCAGCCCTGCACTGATGTTCAGCAGGTCAGGACGGTTTCCCCAGTTCACCCAGAGAATCGATATCATATGGTGTCGCGCCACGGGCAGCAGGGTTTGCAAAGGGGCGATAGGGCTCCGTGCAGGCGTCACATCCACACCGATATGGGCCAACCAGCCATCGGGGTGGCAAAAGTCGTTTTGCATGTCAATGATGACGATGGCGGCTTTTGCTAGGTCGAGCCTCAATCGCTTGGTGTCAGTCGGTAGTTCAATACTACGAGAAGGGAGGGGAGGACGGGTGATGTCGGCGATCGCCTCATTTACATACCAGGCATTGGGGGGCGTTCCGAGGGGGGTGAGCGAACGGGTCATAGAGGTTCTGTGCACTATTCCAACTGCATGACATCTGGCTATGGTTGCTTTCCTACGACGGGAAAGCCCGTAGTGTCCGTATCTAACGTTACTGATCAACACGAATCAACGATGACTGGCCGACCGTGACTGGCCGACCGTGACTGGCTATACCCTGCCAGGTCATAAATTAAAATTGCAGCCTGCGGCAGTGTAACTGTAAGTGTCTGATGTGACTAATTGACCGGAACTGGCTAAGGAACGAAAATTAAATAATTTGAACCAAGTTTTAGCGGCGCGGCGCAGCATTGCCGTGTCCCCCCTCTCCTGGTATAGCAATGAAAGAGTTCGTGAAACCAAAACCATTTTAGGGAACCCGCGCGGAGCGCGGGTTCCCTAAAATGGTTTTGTCCTAACCAACCCTTTGGTTGCTATATTCTGTTTTTCTTGCAAGTCCCTAACCGGAGGAATTACTCACCGCAGTACACGACTAGGTCGATCTCAACATCACCATAGCCTGCCAGGGCAATGACACCGACAGTGGTACGGCAGGGGAGTTTTTCTGTCGTGAAGTAAGAGGAATAGACACGGTTCACTGCTTCATAAAATCGAAAATCGGTGATGAAAATTCGAGCCATTGCCACCTGCTCGAAGGCTGCCCCGACATGGTCGAGGACGAGCTTTAGATTTTCCATGACCTGTTGCGTTTGCTCTTCGATGGTTCCGCGAACAACCTCTCCTGTTTTGGGATCTTCGGCTAACTGCCCGGTCACAAACAGAAAATCTCCGGCACGAACGGCGTGGGAATAGGGAGCGACGGGCGGCAATACGTTATTGGGAAGTGTAATATGCTCGAACATGACGTTTCGGTAGATGATAAGGGCGATCGCAATCGAAACTGTAAGCACTACAGCCAAAAATATGGAATGCTCAACATCTTGACGCCAAAACTTTATCGCAGAACGCTGCACCTATCTGAACCTATCTAAAACTTGTTATTTCCTTTTCAGGATTAAAGGTTTGCACCTGTCCTCTGTATCTATAGCAACGAAAGAACTCGTGAAACCAAAACCACTTTAGGGACCTGCACGACTTGGCAAGTTTCACGCAAGAATAAGGGTTTGGGGCGCGCGGAGC
>CAYXJG010000024.1:5962-25426 GCA_964465285.1 uncultured bacterium | reverse complement strand
AGCGCGCCCCAAACTCCTATTTTTTCGTTGTGAATTTGAGAACGTTGCCAAATCATGATTCAACCTAAAAGCCACTACACATCTATAGCGCTGTGCAAGCGCATTAAGTACAGTTTGTTGAGTAACGGCGCTCTGCGCCGCCACTCAACACATTTGGGTGTGCTGAGCCAATTGCACACCGCTATAAGTAAGTAAGTAAGTAAGTACAAAATTGTAAAACCCGTAGAACCCGGCGCCGCTTGGTGCGCTGGCGACGCAGGGTTCTACATCTAGTTTTTAATTGTGCCGAGCTACTTATGGCTTAACGCGAATAGGATATTGAGCCTTGTGGATTTTTAGAATTGTCCGTGAATTCAGCCGCCGGATCTCCTGCCTATTTTTCATGAATTTTAAGAATTCTAGTAAGTCATTATTATCTTCGTAGATGTATTCCATCATGACATCAGATTCTCCTGTAACGGAGGCGATATAACTGACTTTTGCCATAGCAATCAACGTACCTAGCAGCTTATCAAAAAAGCTTGGATCAACCTCTAGTTCCAGCTGCGCTACGTTCTCATACTTCAGCTTACCTGTATTAATAAACGCACTGATTTTAATAATTTCATTGTCTAAGAGTCGTTTGACACGGTACCGGACTGTCGCCTCCGGTACGCCGACTTCCCGAGCAATGTAGCTGTAAGAAATACGCCCATCCTCTTGCAAGTACGCAGTAATCTTCGAATCGATCTGATCAATCGTATGCTCAGCCGAACTGGATTGATTATGTTCACTGCTTATATCCATCGCTAAGGATATCTCCCTGGGTTCAGTATTCTAGAGTGTTCGAGAATAAAGAGTGTTAATCATGCGATTACATTAATTGTACTGCGGACAGACATCACTCAAAAAGAAACATTTTTGATAACTTTTGCTTTTAAAGCAGCCACTCTTCTAGAAGTGCTCTATGTGATAGTAGACACACCGCGAACGGCTATTATCACGTTTCCTCAATGGAGCCTAACGTCCTACGATCGCCAACCACTCATCATTAGGGCTAAAAGCAGCCGCATTGAGGCGGGCGGGATTATCCATCAGGTGTTGTAGGAGTGCGCCATCCTGACCCCACAGCTTTGCCGTTCTATCGCAGTTCACCGAAACAATCTCAGTGCCGGACGGCTTAAACGCCACACCAAACATAAGCTCATCATGGGCTTCAATTGTCGATTCAGGTCTTCACTGGCAGCTAAAAACTGATAATCAATGGTATGGCAACGAAAGAATTCGTGAAACCAAACACGACTTGGCAACGTTCTCAAATTCACAACGCAAGAATAGGGGTTTGGCGCGCGCTCCGCGCGCCCCAAACCCCTATTCTTGCGCGAAACTTACCAAGTCGTGTGAAATGGATACCTTGGCGATCGCCCCACCATTCATTGATTTGATCTGTTGAGTCTGACTCACTGAACAATTAAGGAAGGAGAATAATCTCTACTGAGCAGTTAGTGCTTCTTTAATCCAGGTATCAAACTGGGCTTGATTTTCGGCAACCCACGCCTCAGCATGGATGCGAATTTGCTCTGGATCGTCCTCCCCTTCCTGGATCAATTGATTTTGAGCATTGACATCCTCAATGGGGATTTTTACCAGGTCAAAAAATTGAGCCGCCGCTGGATTTGCATCGGTAAACGATTGATGCGTCACAATCATTTGATCCTGAACAGCAAAACCCAGGTTGATGCTATCGACAGTGGTTTCAGCCTCGGTCAGGTCATCGCCCTGACCTTCTGGCAAAGATGTATAGGGCACCTCCAGCCACACCACATCTTCTCCCTCTTTGAGAACATTTTGCAGCCAGAAAGGAGTGTAGGAATAATACAGGACAGGTTGACCCTGCTCGTAGTTCGTCGTCACGTCTGCCAGAAGCGTCACGTAGCGCCCCTGGTCTTGTTGCACCGTATCCCGCAGTCCGTATTCGTCGATGTGATGCTCAATAATGGACGCACACAGCCACCCAGCATCACACCCTGTCAGGTTCGCTTTCCCGTTCCCATCTCTATCGAATAAAGCTGCAATCTCTGGGTCAGATAGTTGATCAATCGACGTGATGCCATACTCATCTGCCGTGGCTTTGTCAATCATGTAGCCTTGCAGAGAATCCGCAATGATAGACCCAGCCCGCTCCAGCTTTTCGTCACCGCCGCTGTTTTCAAAGAGCGCTTCCTGGTTCACACTCCAATGGGCAGGGGTGTAAGTGATATTTTCGTTGGACATGTCGAGAAACAGGGCCGTGTAGTCCACTTCTACAATCGGCTCAATCTCGTAGCCCAGTCGCTCTAGCCCAATGTTGACGACTTCTGTCTGAAAGCGCTCTTCCAGGGTGGCATAGGCGGACACGACCGGGATGCCGTTTCCTGGCAAATCCGTGGTCATCTCAGCATCCATCTCGCTAGAGGTGGCTGTATCGCTAGACGTTAATTGGTTGTTGGAGCTACAAGCGACTGTTCCCAACGCCAGCAATGTTAAGGCAGAGAAGATGCCTGTTACCCGAATGGACGGCTTGAATGAGGAAATCGATAAGATGTTCAAAGGCATAAGTGTCTTTATGGTTTTTTGAGAAAATCAGAGGCTCTTTCAAAAAGAACCCGCATACAGTATTTATGGTAATCACAAAAATACTCTGATGCCGGAGGGAATGCGAACGGTTAGATAGCGGATTCCTCAGAATGAGCTGACTTGAGCCGATGGGAGCGATCGCCATTTCCCTTTTTGAGAGTTGCTGCTCCTCATAGCCGCGAAGCACGGGATTCAGGGGGCCAGTCAGCATCATCCCTAACACGACAATGCTGACGACGCTATGTTTCTCAGTATTCTCTGGATTCCCGATAAAATATACGACTTGGCAAGTTTCACGCAAAAATAGGGGTTTGGCGCGCGCCCCAAACCCCTATTTTTGCGTTGTGAATTTGAGAACGTTGCCAGGTCGTGTAAAATAACGCTAGAAAATTTATTGCTCACGATGCGTTGAAGATGTCGCTTTCAGGGATGCTTTAAGGTAGGCAATCGCCCCCTGCCACTGCACGGTTGTATTGCTAAGATGCTGAGCAAATGCTGCTTTTATCGTTTCAAGCTGATCATCATCGAGTATCTGGGAGAGGCGATCGCCGTAGCTCGGTTTGGTCTGTCTCGGTTTAGTCTGACCACAGGAGAACCAACGCTGGAGAGTGGCGGGGGTGATGCGGGTATCGGTTTGGGTATATTCCACCTGGAGGGTGGCAGACAGACCACAGGACTCGAACCAGCGGGTGAGATCATCGGCGTCCCAGTTCACCATTGGGTCATTTTCGTCGGCGTAGATAGCGTCTTCGGCAGATTTCAACTGTTTGTAGAGGGGCTTAGGTAAGGCATTGGTGTCGAGCAGGTCGTAGAGGCGTTGGGTGTGGCGGGGGATGCCTTCAGCGAGAATAAGAATGCTGTCAGGATACAAAAGGGACGTGAGGGCACTGATCAGGGCAGGTTTATCCGACTGTGCCATGAGTAAGTTTCGTGCCAGGAGGCGATCGCTTTTTACCTCTGGGGCGATGAGCTGAAAGGTCTGGGCGATGTCGTCGGGAGCCGACTGAAACACCACGGGACGAATCAATTCAGGGAGTGCCTGGGCCTGTTCTTGCAGGGCGTTGGCGTCCTGTTCGGTACGCACACAGGCGTAGACGCCTCCTTCGGGAACCTGGCGCACGGCTTCCCAGGTCAGGAGTCCGCTGCCTGCGTTCAGGTCGAGCACCACATGATGGCGCTGGAGGTGTGCCAGGGAAACGAGGCGATCGCGCACGGCACCCAGCTTTTCACCAGTCTGGCTGAGGGTGCGCTGGAGCCAGCGGTCGGTAGTGCGATCGCTGGAACTAAAGGTTAGCACTTCGGGCACCGCTGCGCCGCCCCCGTCTACTAACGCCGCAAGCTGGGCTTCCCGTCGCCGCAGCACCGTCACCTGCACTGTTCGTTCATAGCCTTGGTCAGAGGGTTGATAAAATACCTGCCCCTGCAAGCTGGCAGGTAAGTATTGCTGTTCAACCCAATGCTGCCGGTAAGAGTGGGGGTAAAGATAGCCTTTGCCGTGGCCGAAGCTGTGCTTGTCCCGGTTGGCATCCCGCAGATGGAGGGGAACATCGTCTTCCCTCTCGTTTTCCACCGCAGCTAGAGCATCAAAGAAGCCCATGACTGTATTGGACTTGGGACAGGTTGCCAGATACAGGGCAGCATGGGCGAGGGGATAGCGACCTTCAGGCATTCCTACCCGCTCAAAGGCATCAGCGCAGGCAGTCACCACCACTATCGCGTTGGGGTCTGCCAGTCCCACATCTTCGCTAGCAAGGACAATCATGCGCCGGAAAATGTACGTTGCTTCCTCTCCGGCATAGACCATGCGGGCAAGCCAGTAGAGGGCGGCGTCCGGGTCAGATCCCCGCAGGCTTTTGATGAAGGCGCTGATGGTGTCAAAGTGGGCGTCTCCTTCCTTGTCGTAGAGCACTGCCTTTTGCTGAATGGACTCTTCGGCAGCGCTGAGGGGAATGGCGATCGCTCCATCCTCATTGGGAACAGTGGTTTCCACTGCCAGCTCCAGGGCATTGAGCAGGGCGCGGGCATCGCCGTTCGCCACCTTTACCAGATGAGCTAGGGCATCATCGTCAAGGCAAACCTCCCGATGTCCATATCCCCGCTCCGGATCGTGGAGTGCCTGATGCACCACCTGATATAGATCCGGTTCTTTCAGATGCTTGAGCTGAAAAATGCGGGAACGGCTGACGAGGGCTTTGTTGACTTCAAAGTAAGGATTTTCCGTCGTTGCGCCAATTAAAATCACGGTGCCGTTTTCCACCCAGGGGAGCAGGGCGTCTTGCTGCGCCTTGTTGAAGCGGTGGACTTCATCCACAAATAAAATCGTGCGCTGATTGTACATACCGCGCTTGTCTTGGGCGGTGGCGATCGCCTCTCGAATATCCTTTACCCCTGCCAGCACCGCATTGATGGAGATGAAGTGTGCTCGGGTGGTGTTGGCAATGACGCGAGCCAGGGTGGTCTTCCCGGTGCCCGGTGGGCCGTAGAAAATGAGGGAGGAAAGCTGATCTGCTTGAATGGCGCGCCGCAGGAGCCGCCCATGTCCCACGATATGGTCTTGCCCGATGAACTCGTCGAGCGATCTCGGACGCATCCGTGCCGCCAGGGGCGCGTCCTTTTCTTCCAATTCGCTGCGATGCTGATCAAACAGATCCATCTCAGGCAGGTTCATCCGTTGCTTCGTCTTTGGGGTTGGTATGGCGGTTAGGAGTTTCCCGCTCAAACTCCAGGCGAATTGAACGCTGCTGCTCACCGTCTGCCGCCACCGCTTTGATGGGAAAGCCAATTTCACCGTCTTGGAAGGACATCTGGAACCGGAATGTTCCATCCGAGTTGAGGGGAATGGGGCGATCGCCCACGGTAAGGGTTGCGTCTGGTTCAGTTGCGCCGTGGACAATCAGCTCAGCGTCAGCGACCAGCCAAAATCGACGGGAACGGAGGGGTGGGGCAGAGGCGGAGAAGCCAACACCCGACATCCCGATGCCCGACATCATCAAGGCAGCTCCAGATGCCGATCTGATGCCCATGCCCGACGGCAAAACGTAGGAGCTAATGGCCGCCTGAGGCACCTGCTGCATGGAGCCAAACACAGACCCTTCGACGCGCAAGGATTCCGCTGACTGGGCCAGTCCAAGCATCGGGTCATGGAGGGAGGTGGTGGTGGAACCCATCTGATCTGACGGAAGCTGTGTTGCCAGGTGTTTGCCCTGGAGGTCGTCATTCCAATTCACGGTCATGAACTGATCATGGAACCAGTCGGAGGGATATACCGGAGGGATGCGAGTGGCTTCTGACCGCGCCAGCACAAGCCATCCCCTGCTGCCCGTTAGATAGCCAATTTCTACCAGATAGTCCCGGTCACTGACCGGGATAGGAATATACCAGTCCCGCGCCAATTCATGGCAGGGCATCTGCTGCATACTGTGGGGATTCTGGTGAACACGATCAAGGTTGGTCACATCATAGAGCCGCAGCGCCAGCGATTTGCCGCCCTGATGCCGCAGAGATACTTTATGGTCGTTCGGAATATCCCAGTAGGCATAGGCCCACTGGGGATCGCAGGGGAGCAGTACGATGCGGCTTTCCCCATAGCCATCGGGTAGCTCAGGAAGTCCCTGATCGACATCTGCCAGATCCGCAGGGGACAGATCCTGCTGCCCCGCATCGAATTTCATGGCTGCGATGGTAGATTGGCTGCGATCGCCCCCAACCGCTGCCAGAGCTGCTGCCCCTGCTAGGGTAGACCTGTCTGCCTGGGAGATGGAGCGGTCAGTGGAATGCGGTGAAGGAGGCGAGGATTGAGTAGGAGGTGCGCTGGAAGGTGGGGAAATCGTAGGAGTACCGCTGAGACGGGAAAGAGCACGGTTGCGTCCAGCGATCGCATCCACGGTGCCTGAGTCGTGGCGCAGGGCAGCATCAAAGGCGTCTAGGGCATCCTGGGGCCGCTGGGCATCTAGCAGGGCGAACCCTTTACCGGATAATGCTTTGACCGAGAGAGCGGCGCTGCCTAGCAAGAGCCCCCCACTGGCAACGGTGCTGATGTTAAAGTCCGGCAACTGGCTTAGGGCCGTGACGGCCCGGTCAAACAGGGGAAGAGCGGCATCGGGTTGCCCTAACTTGGTCAGGGCAATGCCTTTGCCAACCAGGGCTTGGGGAGCGTCTGCCTGAATTGCTAGAGCCTTATCAAAGCTTTGCAGAGCAGCACCAGGGGTTTCCAAGTCGTTTTGCACATTTCCTCGCGCCGTCCACGCCAGAGTATTCGTTGGCTCATCACGAACGGCTTTGTCGAGGCTATCCAGCGCCTCTGTTTTTTTCCCTGCTTCTGCGAGGGCCAGGGCAGATGCCAGGTGGGGAGAGAGGCGATCGCCCTCTTCCCTATTCTCGCCGCCAGCATTTGAAGCTGAATCGGGCTGATCTTCAGAGGCTGATCGTTGACTCAGCCACCACAGCAGTAGCGCTAGAAGCGCTAGAGGCATCAGCCACCATAGCCATGGGGGCACCCCCGGCAGTCTCTGACGGGTAGGCGGCACGGATGATACGAATCCCTCGACGGGAGCCCTCAAGGGGGTGCCGTCTGTGGCCCACGGCTGCAGAGTTCCCTGGGTGCTACCACTGACGAAGGATTCTCCGTCTGGGCTGACCCCCAGGGCGGCGATCGCCCTCTGCTCTGACTCAATCACATCTCCTGTTGCCTGCCCCGTGCGGTCGGAGAAGCGCATCACGCCGCTCGCTCCCGCACTCAGCAGATCGGCACGACCAGGGACAAATGCGATGGCATTGACAGCTTCCTCATGGCCCTCAAAGGGAACACCGATTGCCGTGCCGTCGAGGGTCCACTGTCGTACCGTGCCATCAATGCCTGCACTGGCGATCGCCGTTCCGGCGGGGTTGAATGCCACCGCATTGACGGCTCCTGCGTGGCCAGTGAAGGGGGCACCAACGGGTTCTCCATCAATGGTCCAGAGGCGGACAGTGCCGTCCGCTCCCCCACTGGCAACTGTTTCTCCGTTGGGATTGAACGCCAAGCTGGTGACTGTTCCCTCATGACCCTTGAACGCCTCTCCAATGGACGTGCCCTCTCGGCTCCAACGCCGCACAGTGCCATCGGCTCCAGCGGTCGCAATCGATTCCCCATCAGGGCTAAATACGACACCAGTAATCGCACTGTCGTGGCCAGAAAAGGGATTGCCCAGGGGATTGCCGTCCAAATCCCAGAACTGAATGCTGCCATCATCGGTTGCCCCTACCAGCCGCGTCCCGTCTGGGCTAAAGGCAAGGGTGCTCATGCGTCCGGTCAGGCCACCCAGTGGTTCCCCCACTGCATTGCCGTCGGCATCAAACAGGCGAATGGTGCCATTGTCGCTGGCAGCGGCAATCAGCGTTCCATCTGGGCTGTAGGCGAGGGACGTGCTGTAGAGAATCCCCCCAATGGATGGCGCATCAACCACGCGGGCAGTGCTGGCGTCCTCTCCTGCTACACTGGCGATCGCCTCAGCCTCCCGAGCATCTGCAATGGCATCCTGTCCAGGTTCTGCGCTAGAAAACCCTAAGAAGGCCGCCGCCGCCGGAGTTGGCTCTTGGTAGTAGACATAGCCCCGGGGCTGTGAGTAGGGATAGGCAGGGTCATCCGGTAGGGTCTGGTGCATGGGGATGATGCTTACATCCCCTTGTCCCAACACCTGACTGGCAATGCCGTAGCCAATGCCATCTCCTTCCAGGGCAGCGATGACCGCCATCGTATCATCATCAACTGTGACGGCAGTGTCCCCCGCTTCAAAGGGCGCAGATTGAAACACCTCGTAGCGGCTTAGGGACTGACGGGTATCACTACCGGCGTTCCGGTCAATGAAGCGAATCGGGCGCGAGTCGCCTCCCAACTCTGACCAGTCGGTAATGTTCCCTCGGAAGATTTGGGCAAATTGTTCAAACGTCAGGTCTCCCTCAAACGGATTCTCTGCCCCTACGAAAATGGCAATTTTTTCCCGGCTCACGGGAAACACCACAAACCCCTGCGCCTGCTCTTCCTCGGTTAAAGGGCGGCTCACTGCAGCAAGATCAATGACCCCGTCTCGGAGTGCGTCTAGGGCCGCCTCAGTCCCCCTCGCCTCTAGTTCGACCCGAGTCCCTGGATATCGGCGCTCAAATCGCTGTTTCAGTGTTTCGTTGAGCACGATCATGCTGCTCGACCCGTCTATGCGGATGCGAGTATCTGCCGCTACCTCGTCAGGCAGCGGAAAGGATGGGGAATCACGAATCGCCTGGGCAGCGGCAGGGGCGGCCTCCTGTTCCATCAGTGTAAATAATAGGGATAGGGGGGCGATCGCCAGCGATGAGAGAAGAGCAACGGCCAGCGCTGCCGCGTTTCTTGACGTGGGCATAGTGGTTAACGTGAGGATGAAGGAGGATGTCTGGTGGGTCTAAAGCAAAATATTCTAACCCAGGCAGAGTGAAAATCTGGAGTTTTTCTGCACAGAAAATTTTATCTCTGACTGGCGTGGGTTCAGAAATAGACCCTAACGTAAAGGATACTATCAAGAACAGTCGCCAAAGGAGAGAAGGATCATTTGTGCCCTACTGAGTTGACTGATGGCGTTCGAGGGCAAGCTGAATCAGTTGATGCACTAGCTCTTCGAAAGCAATACCTGTAGCCTCCCACAGAAGTGGATACATGCTGGTGGCCGTGAACCCAGGCAGGGTATTGACCTCATTCACGAAAATCTGCCTGGTTGCTTCCACATAAAAGCAATCCACCCGCGCGATGCCAGCCCCATCGACGGCTTGAAACGCTTGGAGGGCAATGTCTCGAATGGACTGGGTCACTGCATCGGAGATGGGGGCTGGAATATGGAGTTGAGCTAGCCCTTCCGTATACTTTGTTTTGTAGTCATAAAAGTCACTGGAATAGGTGATTTCGCCCAGTACGGAGGCGTTCGGAGTGTCGTTACCCAGGACAGCACACTCAATCTCACGGGCCACGACTCCCTCTTCAACAACAATGCGGCGATCATAGGAAGCAGCGCTGTCCAGGGCCTGTTCTAGCTCATCGCGCGATCGCACCTTCTGGACACCGACAGACGACCCCAGGTTTGCGGGCTTTACAAAGCATGGGTATGGCAGCTTATCCTCAACGCGATCGCACAGTTTAGGAAATACACAGGGATTTGACCAGATTTCAGCCCGGTCAACAGCCACATAGTTGACCTGGGGCAAACCTGCCTGGGAAAAGGCCATCTTCATGGCAATCTTATCCATGCTCACCGATGAAGCCAGGATACCCGACCCCACGTAGGGAACTTGCATGAGCTGAAGCAGTCCCTGAATCGAACCGTCTTCACCGTTGGGGCCGTGCAGGACTGGGAACCAGACATCAACTGTTGCGACCTCCTCCGGGAAAACCCAGAGTTCGGCTCGGCGATCGGCTGCTGACGGGTGCTCTTCTGTTGAGGGATCGGTAGAGTCCGATGGTGTTCCCTGGTCTAAAACAGCCTGAGAGCGCGCCGGATTTAACCAGTGTCCTGATTTTTGAATGTAGAACGGAATGACAGTGTAGCGTTCTGCGTTCTTAGCGAGAGATAGGGCCCGGGCGATCGCCTGAGCCGACCGAATGGACACCTCATGTTCTCCAGAACGCCCCCCAAACAACAAGCCAATCGATAGCACGCTTACTCTCCACCTTACTCACACCAACGATACGCTGCCAGGTCATAGGCTTCATTTTTAGTGTTGCTGTTTTCAGATATGAATTTATGTATCGGAGGCTCGCGATACGAGCCTCCGATACATAAATTCATACTCAGATCAAGCAACGCATCATTTCTAAATCAGAGATTCCTATGTGCAAGAATCCCTGATTCAAGATTAAATTCGCACCCTGGGCCGTACAGTCTTACGGTGTACAGGCTTCGCCTTGCTCAACCCGTGTTGCCCCCAATAGAGTTTGAACAATGATGCATCGCTGCGTATCAGAATTAGCCGGGGCTGAAACAACAATCCTGACCGGCAACTCCAAGTTTTGCTCATCCACATCCAAGCCTCCATTGGGGTCAAAGGTAATGCGGAAAACATCATCTGTTACGGCAGCTTCGCTTTCGTAGATCTGAAGCGATATCATGCTGGGCTCTAGATCTCCCTCGCCAAGTACCGTTGGAGTAATGCCTGTAGCAGGATCGACACCCTCCGGAGAATCAATGTCGAGCTGAGGCAGATCGCCAGTATTCGGAATCAGCGTCAGCGTTCGATCTTGCCGGGTTCTTCGAGCCTCTGCCTGAGTTGTTCGAAATGCTTGGAGAACCTGGTCTTGAGCACGGCTTGCCCGCTGCCGATTAACAAAGCTGAGCCACCCCGGAGCCGCTATCGCAGCCAAGATGCCAATAATCACCACAACAGTTAGCACCTCCAAAATAGTCATTCCGGAGATAGAATAATCGTTTTTCAAGGAAGCTAGTCTGCGAGGAACAGTGAGCGTCCGGGGGGTTGAGCATACCGTCATGGCTGAAATCTTATCCTTTTACTAAAAACTATTTCAAAGATTGCTATGTTCAAAACAGTGTTGGGAAGACGTTTCCCCAGGTGGGCTACGCACCCTGCCCCTCAGATGACTGAGCTTCAAAGCGTATCATCTAGAACGCCTCGGCTCAGAACACGAGATTCGAGAGCCGGCAAGAATCCATCCTCTCCATAAATGCCAGATCGACCGGAAGCATTCCCCTGCAGATAAACAATTACTTCCTGGTTCACTCTCTCCGGGTCATCCGCATCCGTGATGCAGGCATAAAAACTGCGGGCATCCCCTCCGATAGCTTGACCGGGACTGATGCTATATTCCGCATCAACGCCAGGAGTCTCGGGGCATGTTCCAGAGCGCGTTTGCCCGGTTGCTCCAGCACCATCATCGATAAAGTCAGTCAAGATATAGCTTTGACTATCATCGAAGGCCGCTGGAGTGGCGCTAGCGATCCAATTTGTAAATTGTGCATCCGTTCCGTCTAGGGAGACGTAGCTATCATTCTCTTCCCCATCCTCAATGTTGAACTTGGTCATTGCGGTACGCCGAATCTGTGTCTTACCAGCCCAGACTTGATCCGCTCCAGCATCGGGCAACTGCATCGAGTAAACAACCAGGCTGTAGGCATGTCCCAGGGAGCATTCTGGCTCAGTTATAGACAAGTCAGCGCAGGCTTCCTTAACGCTTCGAGGAAGGGGCTGCTGCTTCCAAAACGCGAGGACAGGCTCAATCGTTACGTCTTCAAGCCCTAAATCATCAGCGTCTGGTAAAAACGCATAGGGCTGGCTGGTGTTTGGATCCAAAACATCTGGATAAACAAAGATAGCTTGTCTCAGCTCGCTACTGATGTAGTCCAGCGTTAACTGCAAATCTCGCTGAGTTTCCGTCCGGACAGACTCTCGTTTGTCTGATGTTAATAACTCGACAGCCATGTAGGTTAAGCCCGCTACGATGCCGCCTGCGATCACAACGACGACTAGCAGCTCAATTAGAGTAAAGCCTGACGACTCAGCGTCAGAGCGGCGGCGGGCCAGAAGGGGAGAAATCCATGAATAAGCCATAGAGCAGATTAATCGGTGGTGAGGACGAAAGATAGATACATATCAGTCGGTATGAAAAATGCTTAACATTTTCCGGGGGGCCATGCCTCCGGGGCATGGCCCCAGGAAGATATATTTGTCGTAAATTCTGGATCGGTACTTGCGTGGCCTCTGGCTACGGGCTGCTGCTACAGCTGTCGGCTCCGTGATAGCAATAAAGGGCAACGCCACTGCCGTCCCACGTAATCTGAGTGTAGAGGACCGCTAAAGGAGCCTGCCGTTGGTTCCCTTCTCCTGTTGTAAACTGCAATGATGCTTCCTCGGTTTCAAGCGCGCCACGAAGAGCTCCACTTATAGCAACGTTGGTTGAATACACTCTGACACCAATGCTGAAATCCGTGGGCTTGTTATCAATGGTTCGTCCACCCTGAGTTCGGAATGACTGGATATAAAAGTCCTCTTCACAGTCACCATCGACATCAATGGGTAGAAGTTCCGTCACGGGCAGAGCTGAGTTGTCGTATGAGTTGCAGGTGTCATTGACGGACCTTAGGAAGGCTGTTGCGATCGCTGTAGGAGCAGGGGCAGGAAAGGATGCCCCCTGGGATGGCAGTATGTCAGTGACGTGAGATCCTTGCTCAACTCGGGTGCGAACCCGGTCAATTTCCCCTTGGGCAAGCTGTAGAGCCTGCTCAGACCGCCGATTCTGCACACGCGTAGCGGCGGCAAGGAAGAGGGGCGGCGTAATCAGCGCTCCGGTCAGAGCAACAATGGCGATCGCCACAACGCATTCCATAAGCGTTAGCCCTGAGTCGGTTTGTCGCTTCTCAAATAGAGCAATCCCCAACGACCGAGGTAAGACAGCCCACCTCCTTTGGCGATGACCATCCGATTGCTTTTTACCCGTAACGAATTGCCACATGACCTTTGCCTCAAGAACAACAGCAGACACACAACTCGGCATTCCTTCAACAGGCATAGATGCCCTCCATACGTCCTAAAGCTCGCGCCCAAGCAGCTCTGTTATCTGCTCATTCTGAAGCTGAGTAAATGCTTCCTCCAGGTTCTGGATATAGGGGTCATCTACGGAGGGTTCACTGTAGAACTCGCTCTTAGATGCCGGAGAATTGGCAAACCGCTTGGAAATGGGTGCCGCAGGGGCGTACTGCAAGCCGACATCATATCCCCAGACCCGCCGGGGGGGAGCGTAGTATCGATAGTTTTGACCAGACGTGAGGTTTGGCGTATCTGTGGGTTCCCATTGCTCCTGGTCGTAGGGAGCCGTTGATGAGTTGCTAAAGTTAAGCTGAATGAACGCTCCTGAAATCGCCAGTCGCACTGGCCTCGACGCATCTCCTCCCTGTCTCCAGTCCTCTAACAATCGAGGAAAGTTATGCAGCCCACCGTAAGGCTGATCAAATCGAGAGGGCACGATGCCGCTGATGATGACAGCATTGACCCGGGTAGGAGATGCCTCAATTCTGGATCGCTCTTGAGCAAACCTATAGTAATCGGTATTTGGAAAAGTAAGGGTCTCATCGCTCCAGTCTTGAGGTTGCCCATTCTTATTCACCGAAATTGGAGCCGTATAATCAAACGGGTTTTCCCGACGCCAAATCTCAGAAGCTGGTGTGTCATCGGGACGGTTTTGATTGAGGTAGGAGGTGCGATCGCCGCTGCATCCGTAGCGATCGCTCGCATCATACCCACTAAACCCTCCTCCGTGGCTAGTCGTGGTAACCGTTACATCAGTGATGCGCTCCCCTCCAGTCAAAAACCCATCGGCGATACTGCCATCGCAGAAGTTATCCGACAGAATGGTGACCGCATCGGCCAGGATTTCTGAAGGTCTCCAAAAATCAGTGCCTGGTCGGGCAAAATTGGGGTTTAGAGTAGTTCGGTCATCGTAAAACTGCGCGGGCGTAAAGTTCCCATCCTCTGGCAGCAGTTCGTCAAACTCTTCAATTCGACAGGCATCTGTACCGCATTCAGATTCTTGGTGAAGGTTAAAGTCACCCTGAATGTACACCGCATCGTCAGAAATAAATGATACCCCTCGGCCATCATCTCTATCGCGTTTCAAACTAGCACCGTTGCGCAGTCGAAATCCGAATGGACGGCGATCGGGGTCGGCATAATAGTCCACCGCCTTCGGACTGATATTTTTGTCCGAGGTGAGTGGTGGATCTTGAGAATCTCCAACCGCATCCATTAAACATGCAGCCTTTTGGATATCCTCATCGGTGCTACACGGACCAGCACTAGCAGGGCGCACAATCATATCTTCACGCACTGCATCTTCGCGGAATGCATATACCAGGCTCAGCTTGGGAAGCCAGGTGTCCGTACTGCTTCCTTCTGTGATCGTTGCATCCCGCAAAATATCTAAATCCAGATCCAAAACCCGCGTGTTCATGAGTTGGCGGCCATCAAAGAGAGACTTGTCTAACATCGCTACCGCCCGATCGGTGCCGTCATCATTAATGACATTGGAGTTCTTCGCCGTAGGGCTAACTGGAGAAATCTCCCAATCTCCTACTGTTGCTTTAGGAGCCAGAGCAACTCCGACAAAATCGTCTGAGCCGCTGCCTACGATTTTAAAGGGGTCGTTGTCATTAACTCCTCGATCAGGATCAACGGGATCAAAAATATAGGGGTCTGCGATGTAAGCCTCGCTCCCAGGTTGAACAGCACCATCAAGAGGAGGCAGTCCTCCGGGTAAGGTTCCGTCATGCAGGTGTGACTCTTTAGGAAATAAATAGTAAAGCGCCGGAAACTTAGGCTGAGTGGGGCAGAGCTTCCCTACCTCAGTCAATTCAGGCGGAATGTCGGCGGTCAGAATGTCGCAGGTGTAACCGCTGGGTTCTGGGGCAAAACCGACCTGGCGATCGCGCGCCACCTGCTCCTTCAGATGAATGAGCTGAGCAATCCGCCGCTGATCGGCAGGCAGGGCAGCGAAAATAGCCTCTGCTGGAATATCATCAGTTGCTCCAGAGACTTTTTCGACCGTTGTGAATATCGAACCATCGCCATCCACCGGGTAAAACTCCCAGAATGTGCCAGAGTCATCCACTTCGCCGTTCGTGAGATCATCGTCATCGAGAACACCGAGCGCCGTTGAAATCTCAGTATTTAGCGTATTTAGAAGTGCTTCATTCGTTGGGTCAGCATAATCATATTGACTCAAAGTATCAACATTATTCGCCAGCATGCCAACCAGGCATGCCGCTGTGTGCAGGTAAGTCTTATCTGCAGGACTCAGCGACGCGTAGGACACCCCAGCGTCAAGCTCATCATCAAAAATGCGGCGCAGCATGGAGAAGTCGCCCCACATGGTGAGTTCAGGATAAGGATGAATAACGGCATCTGCCTCTGCCGCATCCTCTTGAACCGGTGCGAATGAGGGGGCACCGCCCGAGGGATCTCCTGCAAAGTAAGCAAGATTCCTCAACGCTTTGCCTAGAGGCCGATTTGATGCAATCTCATCCGCAAAGGTTGCAGCAGTTGCAGGGGCAGGATACTCCCATCCATTGGTGCCGTTGCCATCGAAAAAGCTAATGTCCAGCAGCCCAGAGGCGGGTGCGATCGCCAGAGGTTTAAAGGTTGTGCTCGCCTCGAGGGTTTCGGGAGTTCCAGGGTGAGAGGTAAGCGCCATGCAAAACCGTGGGAAGTCGCCATCATTGCCATTGACGGAATGATAGACCGCCAGCGCCTGAACTGCCGCGAGGTTATCCCGCAAGGTTCGCCGTTGCTTTGCTTCATAACACCGATCCGTGCAGGCTGTGTCATCCCAGGGATAAAGCGGGTCAGAGTTGCTCTTCCAACCAAATAGATTGCCAAGCTCTAGCCGCTGCCCAACGATAATCCTCATGCCCTCATTGCGGGCACGGCGTTCCCAGTAGCCGTCCAAGCCAATGTTTGCCGCCAGACCGTCGTTCCGCGTGAGCCTATCCCATGTCAATTTGCCTCCTGCATCAATGGCGGGGTTGCTCGTATCGCCATCGCCAATGGTTCGACTAATCTCAATACCGTCGTAGCGAGGCTTAGGCCCTAGCCGATTATCAGCCCGATAGAAATCGTCAATCTTTGGTCTCGCCGCTTCGAGGCTGTTGAGGTTTTTAATCCGACCGACCTCGTCATCCGTGCCCTTTGACAATTGCCGGTCAAGCCAGGCGGGGTTGTCACGAACGGCTTCATACGCAGCATCGTCAGAAAACGTCGCCAGTTCTGGATCAGAACGTGGAACTGAGACATCTTCAGTCAGCAGCTTAACCGGGTCGAGGCTCAAATCAATTGGGGAGTTCCCATCCTTTACCGAGTCAATATCCGACTTCAGCAGAATATCATCGCCATTATCAATGGGGTCATCGGCGTGGATGTGAAATCTGGATACAGCAGGCCGGGTTTCGTTGAACAAATAGCCTGCGATGACCTGCCCAACAAAGGGAGGCAAATCCGTATCGTTGTTTTCCTTGATTTCAGCGATTGTAATTTCGGAGGCTTGCTCATCATAGAGGCAGGATGCAGGCGAACTCACTAAGAAGGCTGTGAAGTTGCGATCGCGCCCAACAATGAGATTCCCCTCGGTGTGCATTGCCCCATTCCAGTTGAAACGAACACCTGGAAAAACCTCTAAGTCATTACGGAACCAAGCGCCCCACTTGCTACCCTCGTTATATTTCCGGTCTTGCTGAAACTCGAGCGCCGTCGTTAACCCATTCCCGTCCCGGACATATTGTCCCGTTTCCGGATTCAGGGTGATAGGAATCACGACAGCATTCACCTGGAAATTTTTACGGACTCGCCCAGTGCTTGCAAACCATCCTCCCTCAATGGGCACGCCTCCATCTGGGTTCTGGCACACGGGATTATTGCCGCCGCCACTGCTGAGGGGTGCATTTCTAACCTGGAGTTTGTCAGCCCGATTGCTAATGCCTCCGCTTGGGCCATCCCGCTGATCGACAAGGGAAGCATCCTCTGAATTATTCGGGTCAGGCGTTCCAAAAATAATGGAGTAGATGACCAGCGAGTCAGGCGTTCCATCACTATCGCGGTCGGCTGGGTATATCCAGGCATTATCGGGAGCTTCGTCTACGCCACCAATATCGACTCGCTCTTCATCGGGAAAACTGTAAGGATCTCGCTCAAGGGTATTCCCTGGATTTCCTGGATCTGGAGCGGTAATACTCAAAAACGGAACTTCACCCGGCAGGAGGTTCCCACCCCCATCTTCTTCAGGGTTGGGGTTATTGAGCATCATTTTGAAGAGTTGTTGCTCAGAGGGAATACCGCTGGGGAGGCGTTCGTCCTGGCCTGAGCTGAAGAGAAATTCTAGCTTGGCCTTAGCCCGGTCAATGGCAGGAGTGGCCGCATTGTAGATAACCCGCTGCTGGCGATCGCCAATGACCTGCCCCGTGCGGTTGAGGGTGCGCAGTGAGATGGAACCGACGGTTAGCGTAACGACCATCAGGAGCATCACGGTTGTGGGAAGGATGAAGCCTGCCCGTGACCACTGGGGCTGCTGACCGAGTTTCAGCAGGATGCGCAGTAGCCCCCGAGCGATGCCACCAAGAATGCGTCGGGGGGTGTGCATCGGGCCAGAGTCACCGAGCCGAGATACTTTCTGATTCTTGCGACTAGCCATAATAACGCGTCCTACTGAGTTGGAACTAGAGACAAATGACGAAGAAGAAACTCATATTTGTGCGACGCCCGTGCACCCTTCAGCAATACTAAGCAGCATTGCAAGCCAGGTGGGTTGCAATCTGTTGCTTTCAGGAGCATTCAGAACAGACGAATACACAGAGCACCAAGAGACCAATATTGAGCGTTGGGTTGAAGTTCCCAGAACTGGAAGGCCAGGGCCGTAAATACTGCCACAAACCTGCCTGGGCTGCCTTAACAATTTATCCACTCACACTAAAAATTGAACATTCTCAAGCCACTCTTCTGTCCAATGCCCTAACCAACCTTCCAATTCCAGAGAACATGCGACTTCTATACAGACTTTCTATGCCGGTATAGCGCTGTACAAGCGTGTTAAGTGCAGTTTGCCAGGGGCAGCGCTGAGCGCCGCCGCCAACAAATCTTGAGTGTGCTTAATCAGGTTGCTTGAGCAAGTTGATTAGCAACTTGAACACCACTATGCATTCAGCGAATGGCAAGGAGGATAGATGCACGGACAACTTCACAAAATTATCCACTCTCACTCGGTAACATTTCGGAAGAATGCGCCACAAGATCAGATATGGATCACGAGGATCAAAAATTTAAACAGTCGAGACCAGTAGGATCGCCTAGGTTATCACAGAGGCGCATGCCCGTTGGAAACATTTTACCGGGATTTTACTGAAGTGAGGAGTGCATTCATCAAAAATTTACGGACGGGTTCCGGGTGGGCGCAGCGCAACAATAGCCTGACTCAATGGTTGAATATAGGACTGGGCAAAGTTCACGAAGGAATAAAGGTTTTGCGCGCACGCAAAACCTTTATTCCTTCGTCATGGATTTGAGGATGGGAGCATCCCACTTTTGCAAATTGATTAATGTTGTTTTGTTGGGTGGGCGCAGCCCGCCCAACAAAACAAAAATGGGATACACCCTTTGAGAACTCTGCCAAGTCGATGAGTACACGACTTGGCAAGTTTCACGCAAAGATAGGAGTTTGGGGCGCGCTCCGCGCCCCAAACTCCTAATCTTTGTGCTGTATCTTTGTGCTGTGAATTTGAGAACTTTGCCAAGTCGTATGAATACCCATTCTTGAGAAGGGTAGCGTTAAACAAAGCCCTCCTCCACAGGTGCGTAGCCGAGTATGAGCCGACACGCTCAATTGCAGTGTGCTTCAGCTCTCTGGCTCCTTTTGCACCCAGGCTTACGTCAAAGTTTGCAGAAGGCTGTAGGAGAATCCGGCAGAGGTTAGCATCTCACCTTCATAATGGAGGGGCAATCCACCTTCTCGATGCGTTGAATGCCGTTATGGATTTGGTTCTCTGCCACATGACCGCTGATTTTGACACCCTTGGGGCTGCGGTGGGGGTGACGCGGCTGCTGCCCGGTGCCCGCATTGTCTTAACGGGAGGGTGCCATCCCACCGTGCGGGATTTTCTGGCCCTGCATCGGGATGAATACCCCCTCATTGAGCGGCGATCGGTGAGCCCTGAGCAGATTCGCACGATTACTGTAGTCGATACCCAGTGGCGCGATCGCCTCGGTAAGGCGGCAGACTGGCTTGACCTGCCAGACGTAGACATCATCGTCTACGACCATCACCTGGCCTCTTCCCAAAACGAAGACGACGAAATAGATCAGGGAAAAATAGACCAGGGAAAA
>CAYXJG010000024.1:0-5862 GCA_964465285.1 uncultured bacterium | reverse complement strand
CTCTTCCCAAAACGAAGACGACGAAATAGATCAGGGAAAAATAGACCAGGGAAAACACGGCACAAACCTGAGTGGCGATATTCCTGCACACCACATCCACGTGGAGGATGTCGGATCAACGGCCACCCTGATCGCTGAACGGCTGCAGCAGGATGCTATCTCACTGAATCCCATTGAAGCAACGGTGATGGCTCTGGGTGTTCACGTTGATACGGGTTCTCTCACCTTTGACCACACCACCGTCCGCGATGCCGCGGCTCTCACCTGGCTCATGGAGCAGGGAGCTAATCCCAGGGTGATTTCAGAATATGTGGAGCCGGGGCTGTCGCTCCAGCTTCAAGACTTGCTTCCCGTTGCTATTGAACGCTTGGAAACGAAAACCGTTGAGGGCATCACCCTGGCGTGGGTGCTGCTGTCAGTGGATGACTATGTTCCTGGCCTATCGGGCCTCACGTCTCAGGTGATGGGGCTGATCGAGAGCGACATTCTGCTGCTGGCGGCTCGCTATCCCATTGCCAACGACGAGGAGCGGTTGACGGTCATTGGGCGATCGCACAGCGGTGCTTTTGGAAAAACCCATTTAGAAGAGGTCAATCTAGGAAACCTCTTTCGCTCCCTTGGCGGCGGGGGGCATAGGAAGGCAGCGGCCGTTACCCTGCGGGCGGATGACCCAGAATCCATCCTTCACAATTTGCTTCACCAGATTGAGGATCAGATCCCCCATCCTCCAACGGCGCGAGATTTGATGTCGTCTCCAGTGCGTACCGTGCGGCCTGACATCACCATTGCTGAAGCTCACCGAATTCTGCTCCGATATGGGCATTCTGGGCTATCGGTGGTGGATGCGGGCGATCGCCTTGTGGGGGTCATTTCCCGACGGGATCTGGACATTGCCCTGCACCACAACTTCAGCCATGCTCCGGTGAAGGGCTTCATGACCACGAACATTAAAACCATCACCCCGGACACGCCCCTGCCCGCCATTGAATCCCTCATGGTGACCCACGACATTGGACGGCTTCCGGTGCTGGATGGGGATGATTTGGTGGGCATCGTCACCCGCACGGATGTGCTGCGACAGCTTCATCAGGCTCATGTGCTTTCCAGGGGAGACAACAATGGGGGCGATCGCCCCTCCACTCACTGTCTGATTCCCCGAGCCATGCACGACCTGCTGCGCGATCGCCTTACGCCCCCCCTCTGGGCACTACTCTCGGACGTAGCCGCCGAAGCGGAGGAACGGGGCTGGCAGATCTACTTAGTGGGGGGTGCCGTGCGCGACATCCTGCTGGCGGATTCTCCAGAGGATGTAGCCATCGACGACATTGACCTGGTGGTAGACGGATTTCATCGTTCAGCAGACGATGCGGCAGGGGTGGAGCTGGCACGAACCCTGCAAGCCCGCTATCCCAATGTGAAGCTCCAGGTGCATGGCCGGTTCCAAACCGCTGCCCTGCTCTGGCACAACGACCCCATCTTCAATTCTCTCTGGCTTGACATCGCGACAGCCCGCACCGAATTTTATCCCTATCCGGCGGCAAATCCAGAGGTGGAAGCCAGCTCCATTCGCCAGGATCTCTATCGGCGGGACTTCACCATCAACGCCCTTGCCATTCGCCTTACATTGCCCTGCCCGGGGGAACTGCTGGACTTCTTCGGGGGGCTACTGGATTTGCGGAGCCAGCAAATTCGCGTTCTCCACGCGAACAGCTTCATCGAAGACCCCACCCGCATTTTCCGGGCCGTGCGCTTTGCCGTGCGCCTGGGTTTCGTCCTCGACTCCCAAACCGAACGCTACATCCACCATGCGATCGCCAGCGGCATCTATCGCCGTGTCCAGGAAGAGATGGGGACGACCCCGGCCCTCCAGACCCGGCTAAAGCGAGAACTGAAGTACATTTTAGAAGCTCCCTACTGGCGCAATGCCGTTCAGCTGCTCGATCACCTGAAGGCACTCCAGTGCATCCATTCCACCCTGTCCCTCACCGATACTCTCTGGCATCAGATGAACCTGGCGGCGCGGTGCCTCAGGCGATTTGACGCAGCGGGCACTCTAGAACACTGGGCTGTGCTCCTGGAGGTGATGCTGGCCGCCCTTGATGCGGGCGATCGCCATGCCGTTGCCTCACACCTTCAGCTTGACGATGAAAGCATTAACCGACTTGGCCAGCTCGCAGACACCGAAACCATGCTCCACCAAAAGCTGCCAGAATGCCGTTGTCCGAGTGCCTGGGTGCAGTTACTCCAGCCCATTGACACCCAAACCCTAATTTTGGCCGGAGTCCGAGCCAGTCGCCCGACTCGCCACATCATCTGGCAGTACCTATCCCACTGGTCGAAAATCAAGCCCCCCATTGACGGTCATGACCTTCAGATCATGGGTTATAAGCCGGGGCATCAGTTCCGAGAAATGCTGGATGCGATACTGGCAGAAACCCTGGATGGTAGAGTCAAAGACCAAGCGGACGCCAAGCACTTTGTTCAAGACCATTTTCCGTTGCCTTAAGGGATCTGCGGCTAAAAAAGATACCGGAAAAGAGCAGCGGGCTGCGCCCGCTGCTCTTTTCCGGGTACTTTATTTTTTTGCAAGTTCCTAAAGTATGCCCTTAGGGCCGATGGCTTAGGGATTAAAATTCGTCTATCCCTTAATGTCGGCGATCGCCCCTTTTGCCATGGATGCGATCGCCTGGTCGGTTGCCTTGGGCAGGTGATAGTATTTGCCGCCTGCGTTTTTGGCCAGCTCTTTCGCAAAGCCCGTGGAAACAAACTTGCGTTCCGTGTCGATGATGAGGAAATCAAACCCCGTCATGCGAACCTTCCCCGCAATGTCAATCAGTTCCGCTTTGATGTCAGGCTTTTCATCGGCATCCATTGGTTCACCGAGCGATCGCCCCAGCGGAATATTGCCCCGGCCATCGGTAATAGCCACAATCACCACCTGCCCCACATCACCCGACTTCTGAGCATTCATGCCCACGCGCACCGCCTGAGTCAACCCGTGAGCCAGGGGCGAACCACCCCCGCAGGGCATCCGTTCCAGGCGACGGCTGGCGGCAGAAATCGAGCGGGTCGGCGGCAGCAGCACCTCCGCCTGCTCTCCCCGAAAGGGAATCAGCGCAATCTGGTCGCGGTTCTGGTAAGCTTCCGTCAGCAACCGGAGAACCGCCCCCTTCGCCGCCTGCATCCGGTTCAGCGCCATAGACCCCGACGCATCCACCACAAAGATCACCAGAGCACCAGACTTCCGTGCCAGTTGCTTCGTGCGAATGTCAGGGCTTTCAACCACTACGCGACGGCCTGGATAACGGAGGCGGCGGGACTTCTGATAGGGAGCCGCTGCCCGCAGGGTGGCGTCTACAGCGATGTGCCGAATCTGTCCCCGTGGAAAGATGGAGCGAATGTAGCGTCCCCGGTCTTCTGAGAAAATCAATCCACGGGCCCCCGATCGCCCCTGCTGCTGCTGGGCCATCTGGGCAAAATACAAGACCGAATCGTCGAGAATCGCTCCTTCTGGGTCAAAGACAAACTCTTCTGGAATTTCAGGAGTGTCTTCAGGCTGTTCCTCAGTCTCGTTTTCCTCTTCTTCTTGTTCTTCTTGTTCTTCCTGGTTATCCTGCTCTTGTTCAGACTCACTCTCATCCTGAGATTCCGGGGGGGGAGGCGGGGGTGGGGGCTGCTGCTCATCGTCCGGCGGCGTCTGAACCACTGTGGCACGAGGCACAATGACCAGCTCCACTGCACGACGCAGGTCTTCCGCAGACACTTGCGTGCGTCCGTCCAGGGCGGCATGGGCTTTGGCAACGCGCACGGCAAACAGTTCGGCTCGGTGTCCTTGGACGCCACCCCGCAGAGCCTCATTCACCAAATACTGAATCTGGTCGTGGGTGATCTGCACATCCTTCAGCCATTCCCGTGCCAGGATGATTTGGGTTTTGATGCTGTCAATATCCTCTTCATACTGCTGGAGAAACACCTGGGGCGATTCGGCGTAGCCGGTCGCCTGTTCTACCGCCTGCACCCGCTGGTCGATGCCCAATACCTGATCGGCAGAGAGGGCGATCGCAATACGGTCAAGCGCATGGGGGCGCAGGTCGCCCTCTTCGGGGTTGAAGGTCGCGATCAAAATGGGCTTACAGAGATGCTGAAAGCTAATGCCCTCTCTCTCAATCTGGTTGCGCCCTTCCGTCACCACAGACAGCAGCAGGTTGGAAATCTGGTCGTCCAGCAAGTTTAGTTCGTCCACATACAGCACACCCCGGTGGGCTTCGGCGAGAAGTCCGGGCTGGAATACCGTTTCGCCTAGCTTGACAGACTGGGTCACGTCTACGGAGCCCAGCAGCCGATCTTCCGTCACGCCCAGGGGAACCTGGATAAACGGAGCCGGAATCACTTCCGTGGGCAGTCCCAGCGCCAATTCTGTTTCGGAGGGAGTCTCAGGGGATTCTGCCGCTGCCTGCTCTGCGCGGGCGAGGGTGTCATCATCCCACTCGCTGGGATAAGCCGGATCGCAGTTGCAGCAGGTGCCCTGCACTACTTCGATGGGGGGTAGCAGAGCATGGATGGCTCGCGCCATGACGGATTTAGCCGTTCCTCTCCGTCCGGAAATCACCACCCCGCCTAGGCCGGGGTCCACTGCCGTCAGCAGGAGGGCAAGCTTGATGGCTTCCTGCCCAACAACGGCAGCTAGGGGAAATGAGACAGGGGCAGAGGGAGGGGCGATCGCAGTCATAGCAGTCGTGAGCAGAACAGGTAGGGAACAAACGGGGCAATAACAATCAACACTCTGCATTCTCCAGGTGGCAGAGAAATGAACCAGGTTACTGATTCGCCTTGGCGTTCAGCACTGCTGCGTAAAAGCACAGCCCAGAGAGGGGAATGCTAAACGCCAGAATGATACCCGTGGTGGTGTTTCCTAAATCAGGCACACCGGAAGACAGTTCGAAGATTGAACCGACTGCGGCGATCGCCGCAACACAGGATAGGGCAAGAAGCAATCCACTTTTGGGTGTCAGCATGTCAGTTTTAATTCAGTTTTAATAAAGGCTACCGTCAGGATGCTAAACGCATTTGCATCGATTAGCCTATCATTTGATGGGCTGCACAGCATCCACGGAGAACCCGTTTTTGATCAACTCCTGGTTCATGGCGATCGCATTGTCCACCCGATCGACAAACATTACCCCATTCAGATGATCCATCTCGTGCAGAATGACGCGGGCGAGCAAACCGTCTGCCATACGCTTTTGAGGACGGCCTGTCTCATCTTTGTACGCAACTTCAATCGCCTTGGGCCGTACCACGTCTAGAAACACTTTAGGAATGCTCAAACAGCCTTCTTGCGCCACGCACAGCTCTTTGCTCACTCGCTTAATAACAGGATTGAGCAAAACCAGAGGCGCGTTGGCCGCATTTTCCGGATCATCATCAACAACCAGCATTTGCTTGTTAATGCCCACCTGGGGAGCTGCGAGGCCAATGCCATCTTCGGTGTACATGGTCTGCAGCATCTCTTTTGCCAGTTGCCGAATGTCGCTGTCAACTTTAGTCACACGCTTACACGCCTGACGCAAAACACGATCGCCCAGGTAATGAAGCTCGAGGGGCGCTTTGTCTAATTTCTTCTTTTCGATAGCAATTTGAGAGGTTTGGGAAGCCATAGAGAGCACAGACGTGAACAACGACAGATCAGATCAAAAAACAATAACAACGACAATCAACAATTTGTTACCTTCTTCTATAGTAGTCAATCTTAGGTGGAACGTTAACCGTTTGAGAGCCTACACGTCTATCAACTACCCAGAATGTACGCAAGTACCCAGAATGTACGCAAGTCTTCGACATCTAGTATCGGAAGGCAGAAGG
>CAYXJG010000023.1:19517-25887 GCA_964465285.1 uncultured bacterium | reverse complement strand
GGATCGGAAGTCCCCCTTTTTAAGGGGGATTGAGGGGGATCTCGCAGAGTTTTGAATCCGAGCCGAGATGTGTGTACACAGTAGCCCAAGCTGGGAGAGGGACTTTGAATAAGTTCAGTTCTCCTTCTCCCAAACTGGAAGAAGGGGTTAGGGGATGAGGGCTATTCATAGCCTGAGTAGTTACGCAAAGTCAAGAATAGACATTAAGTCATCCTTGTTTAAGATTAGCAGGACATTTAGGCTGAGGAAAATCGATGGATATTGTGCATATCTCTCTACGGGTTCGAGGATGGTGTGGCCGGTTGGCTGCTATTGGTGCAGTGGCGATCGCCCTTGGATTGGCGGCACAGGAAGGGGCGATCGCCCGCCAGTCTGCCATCACCATCGCCCAAACCCCTCAGCCTGACGGGAAACTTGATCTGCCGACACTGGAAGAAGCCCAAGAGCGAGAGGCGGAAGAACCCGCGTGGACGCCTCCAGAACTCATCTGGCAGCCGCCAACAGGCAGTTGGCAGCCCATTCCTCCAAAGCGGGAAGACTTTGGCAAAATTAAGGTTGTTTGGCTCCAGGGGACGCCCTACGAAATGGGCTACCAGCATGGCGAACTGCTCCATGACGAGATCGCATCTCTAGGCCGTGAGGTGATCCGCTCCCTTAATTTTTTTGGCCGTGCCTTGGGATTAGGTCGGCTGTCTCGGCGGCGATCCTTTCCCGGGATATATGATGAATGCCGGGGACTGGCGGACGCGACGACGGATATTGGCATGACCATTGAGGGCTGCATGGTGTTGGCTCTGGGGGATGTTTACCAGGAGTATTTTTCATATCTATTACCCAATGTATTGTTTTACGATGGGTGTGCCCACTTCATCGCATCGGGGAATGCAACCGTTGATGGGCGCTTCTATCATGGTTGGACGCTAGATAATAATGGTGGCCCCTTACCTTACTGGGCAGACAATCCGACCATTCTTGTGCGCCAGCCCAACAACGGCATTCCCCATGTATTTATCACCGTACCGGGCATGATCTGGCCTAATGGTGGATTTAACGCCGAAGGTATTGTTGTGTCGAACAATACCTCACATCCGACAGTCTTTGAAGACCTGGATCTCTATGGCAGGAGTACAGTGCAACTGATGGCGCAGGTCACTCAGTATGCCCGCAACTTTGACGAAGCATTTGAAATAATAGAGTCCCATAACCGGATGCGCTCAAACCTGGTGATTATTTCCGATGCGCGGTCTGAACGGGCAGGAGTGTTTGAGCTGCTAGGTTTTGATATGGGAATGCGCGAATTGGATGGCGATGGTTTACTTTACATGACCAACCATTTTGCTGACCCGAATGTTGTGGGCCGTGATGCCAGTAATGAATCGTCCTTCAATCGGTTTCTTAGCTTTGAGCAAATGCTGAAACCGGGCGGCATTCGCAGTCGCTATGGAGAGATCGACCCGGAGGTTGCGGTTGAGATTTTGCGCGATCGCACCAACCCTAACACCCTCGACACATCACCCCTGGACGTAAAAGATGATGACGCCAGCATCGGCGGCAATGGCTCCCATCGCCAGGTGGTCTTTGACCCGGAAGGACTGCGATTTTGGATGACGAATAGCGAAGTGGAACAACCGATCCCTGAAAGTCCCTTTGTCTGCTTCTCGTTGCAGGACTTATTGGGGCTGGAGAATGCAGAATCTTGTGCCGCACCGGTGATTGAGTAAGTTCGAGAGAGAGAAGAGGGGAGATGGGGAGGAGGGAAATGGAGAAGAGGGCAAATCTAAAATCCAAAATCTAAAATCCAAAATGGTTCGAGTTCTACACAATGCTAGAGCAGTCGGTTACTTACCTGGGGAGTCGAGCGATGAAATTAATGTTGCGTCAGAGATGGTTGCGGAGCCAACAGTTTCGAGGGTATCAGCAAGGTAGCTTCAGGCGTGCCCTGGGCACCTTGGGGATGGCCTGTTTGGTTGCGGGTGGGGTGCTGTTTTCAGAGGCTCCTGTCAGTGCCCGGCAGAGCAAGATGGTTGACCTCCGGTATGACCAGACACGGGCGACGGTTCCCCTGCGCGATATTCAGGCATTAGAAGAAGGAGAGGTGTCTGAGGAACTCCAGGCGTACTTCGATGCAACACCCATCACCCCTGAAGATGGAGCCGCGATTCTCAATGGGGCAATCTTCGATGACGGTCTTCCCATTGGGCGCAATGATGCTGAGTTCCTGGCGATTCAGATTACCCGCTCCATTGGCGATCGCCTGGGGCGTGAACGGCGAGAGGCAATGTTTGACGCTCTTCGGGCCTCCTTTGCGGGCGATCGCACCATTACCCTACTTGAAGTAGTTGAAAACTATCCTGATTCAGCCGTGCGGGTCGATTTCAAGCGCCTGGATCGCCTGCGGACGGACGTGCTGCTATTTGTCGAGCGTATCTCCCCTGTTTTAGCGGTCATTGAGCAGTTATTGCCTGAACTCGTGTGCGATTGCGGCTTTGAGGATGCCAGCACTCTGACCCCGACTCCTTCTGCTTTAGCATCCTCTCTCTTACCTGAGGAAATCGGCCTCGCATCATCCTCGCGCCCGGTTCTGGGTATCGACCCTAACATCACAACGGGTGAAGATAAGAAGATATGTTCCGCCGATCGTAGACATCAAGCACGGAAGACCTATCAAGGGGCGATCGCCCAGTTAAAGGCCATTGTAGAAGAAGGGGCGATCGCGTCTATCCACACCACATCAACAAGCCGACAAGCGGCCCATTTGACGAATGCTTCCACAAATTTCCTGGTTGCCCAAGACCCCCTTGCCCCCTTATCTCTCGGTAGAACCTCGCGCACTCCTGCGCCCATCGCTGAAAACATCATCATTGCCGTCGGCCCCATTCGCCCTTCCTTTGCCATCAAAGATTTAGAACGCTTTATTGAAACAGGTATTGTGCCCAATGGCTGGCGGTTTTACTTCAGCATTGCAGGCGTCAATGCTGAGGAATTTCGTACGGCACTGACCGAAGAGGTAGACGTAGATGTTATGTTGATGGACAATCTGCTGAATAACATCCTGGGCGAGTATGTTCTGTTTCAGGCGGGTAAAATTATCCACAAGCCTTCTGAGGACTCGAACATTCAGGCGATTCGGTCAGCTATCATTCTGTCAGCAGTGGACGATGGCAAGCTGTCGCTGCTAGAATTTCTCCGTAACTATCCCTCCACAGATGTTTTGATCGAAGCCCTAAACTTAGCTCGATTCGGTAGGAACCTATCAAATCAGGGCGTCGTCGGGACTACGACCGCAGGAATAGAAGACCTGCTGCTGGAACTACAGGCAGATGTTGCTGATAACATTTGCGATTGTGAGAGCGATGAATAATCCTACACATGAAATTTAGTAAGAGCCTTGCGGGATCATAAACCCCAATCCCCTATTTTTGCGTTATGAATTTGAGAACTTTGCCAAGCCGTGTACCAGGAAAGGGGCGGAGAGCTGCGCCTGCCACCCCTCTCCTCCGGTATCTTTAATTTAGCCGCAGATCCCTAAGTTATTTTTTAATTGTGCCGAGGGACTGATTCCCGCTTTAGGACACATATCCGCCAGGGCGTGCAATCGTGGGTCCCTGCAAATTAGAGGAAATTCCTGTAGCGGGGAACCTTATCATGGGTTTTTGGGTCTACCCACCCGAACACATGTCGCGTTTTACGGCTAATGCTTGCTACCTGCTACCGCATCTGATGCAACACTTGTGAGATGTGCAACCTGAGAGAGCTTGAGTGGAACAGCGGTGGGGGAAAACGAGCATTAGCTTTATTTGCTGTGGATATTTGCTTGCTGTGGATATTTGCTTGCCTTGGTGCTTGCTTTGGATACTTATTTGGGGGTGATGCTACCTTCATGGGTGTGTGTACTTTGAGACAATGGGGCGATCGCCAGGAACTTCTCGCAGCGTTTCACGTTTTTCCAACCATAGGATTAAGTGGCTGTAGCATCTAGCAGCCTGTGCGCTCTCGCTAAGAGCTAATGCAAGAGCCAGGGATGAATCTACCGCTCAACGATCATGATCACGGCTTAGCCAGCAACATATTTGACATTAAGTAGGTAAGCAAAATTAATTATAAAATCAGTAAAACCCTGCACCGACTGCGCAGCGGATGACGCAGGGTTTTATATCTGGTTTTAATTATGCCAAGCTACTTACCTGTTTAGCTAAAGAAAGTTAGTTTTCAAGAATCTTATTTTGTATTTGCTCCTCCTGCCCTTGGTTTGCGCGTGTGTAGAGGTTCCATTCGGGACGCAGTGCATCCCTTAGCGGACATCGTGTGAGTCTCTTAATAAGTGTTCGATTATGCTTGAGTCTGTTTTTTTGCTGGGTCTGAAAGCGAGGTCGTGGCGTGAGCCCCCTTCATTAGCCAACTTACTCAGCAGCTTGCTTATGCTCCTGCACCAGTAATCGTGCGTCCCTGAAACGGGGATGGTCGAGCTGCTTATTTTCATCGTACTACTCATCATTCAAGGATTCATCAAGGACCATGACACCAGATCTATCGAACTCTCTCATTGCCCAATTTGACGCCATCACCTTTCACTTTGATGGCAATAACAACGACAAAGACGACATTGCCGCCCTACCCATTGCCGCATCCATTGCACAGGCAGCAGGCTTAGAGAATAAGACAACCTTTTTCTATGGCAACAACCTGAGTGAAGCCAACAATGCCAATCAGGTTGCAGCCATGCGAGAAAGTGCCGCCTTCGCAGAAAAGCTGGGCATTGACAGCTATAGCTACCAGGACGGAATTCAGCAAACTACGGATAGGCTGGTCAGCATTCTTGACTCGGGTCAGAAAGTGCTCGCCATTGAGGGTGGGCCAATGGAAGCGATTTACCAGGCACTGGAGCAAACCAGCCCTGAGAATCGCAGCAATGTGGCCCTATTGTCTCACTCAAGCTGGAATGAGAATCGAAATAAAGGCACTCGTCCGGGGGGCGGCACGCCGAGAACCTGGAGCGATATCAGAGCTAATTTCCCGGAAGTAACCCAGATTGATATCCGCGACCAGAACAACGGTAGCAACAATGACCGGGGCTTCAACAGCTTCATGTGGGAGTGGCTCGACACAACGGATAATCCCGTTCTGAAAGAAGCTCGCAGGCTGATGGAAAATGCTCAGGGGAAGGTGAACGATCCGTCTGATGCGGGGATGCTGTTTTATGCCATCACCGGACAGGAAACCGCTAATCCTGACGATGCAAAGACGTTCTTTGATGCCTACCCCCCGTCATTTTCAGAGGGGGCTTATGATGATGAGCCTGTGCTTCCCCCGCTCACTGAACCGACCCCCGAACCCGACCCTAATCCTAATCCCGAACCCGACCCTAATCCTAATGTTGACCCCGACCCTATGCCCGACTCTGATTCAGGGCTGAAGGAGACGCTGATTCGGTTTGCCCTAGTGAACTCAGAAACGAACGAAGTTGTCGAGGGGTATGAAGACCTCAGTGCGATCGCCCAGATCGACTTAAACGGCCTGGACATTGACAACTACAGCGTCATAGCGCAAATCAATCCCAACCACCCGGATGCAGATAAGGTCGAGAGTGTCGCCTTTGAGTCCAGCCTGGGAAATCAGACCGAAAATATCGTACCCTATGCCCTGTTTGGCGATCGCAACGGAGACTTTCACGGGAAAGCATTGACCCCTGGTGATGTTGAAATTAAGGCGACCGCTTACACCGGAAATCGTGGGAAGGGAGAGGCGATCGCCACTGCCAACATCGCTTACTCCATCATTGACAGCACCCCCCCAGCAAATGACCCCGTTGCCCCAGCACCAGAACCGCCAGCCTCCGATTCCAATCCTGATTCCAATTCTGACTCGGATTCTGATTCACCTCCGGATACGGACATGGGTAATGACGCTCCTCCAGCAGCGACTGGAGACCTGATCAGCTTTGCTCTGGTCAATGCAGCAACCGATGAGATTGTTGATGGCTATGGGAATTTGGGGGATGTGAGTGAGATTAACCTGGCTGGTTTGAATGTGAATCAGTACAGCATCGTTGCTCAGGTGAATCCCGATCATCCCGATGCCGCGAAGGTCGAAAGCATCCGGTTTGAGTCCAACCTGGGAAATCAGACCGAAAATATCGTACCCTATGCCCTGTTTGGCGATCGCAACGGAGACTTTCACGGGAAAGCATTGACCCCTGGTGATGTTGAAATTAAGGCGACCGCTTACACCGAAAATCGTGGGAAGGGAGAGGCGATCGAGTCAGTTACGCTAAATTACTCTATCGTTGATGTCTCCAATGCTGAGATGCCCGTCGCTGAGATGCCCAATACAGATGCACCAGAGTCAGATCCTCCAGCGTCAGATGCACCAG
>CAYXJG010000023.1:10039-19417 GCA_964465285.1 uncultured bacterium | reverse complement strand
CCAGCGTCAGATGCACCAGCGTCAGATGCACCAGCGTCAGATACTCCAGAGTCAGATACTCCAGAGTCAGAAATGCCGGATGCAGAGATGCCAGATGCAGATGGCCAAGGGATTCCGATGCCTGAATCTGATCAATCTGAGGTGGAGGAAGCTGAAGCAGGCGAGACTGAGGCCGATACGCCAGAAGCCCACACACCGGATGCAGAAATGCCCGATGCAGAAATGCCTGAGATGCCGGAGATGGCTGATTCAGAGGATGCTGACGGGGGCGAGTCAGAGGGGCATTCTATGGATGATCATTCCGGTGACCATTCCATGGATGACCATTCTGGTGACCATTCCATGGATGACCATTCCGGTGACCATTCGACCGGGGAGAATCCGGTCATGGACGGCGATGATTTAATGGATGGGCATGGAGAACACATGGCGCACTTAGACGACCCCTCCAAGCATCGTGAGCACATGGCGCTGTTTGACCTGGTGCCCCATGAGGATGCGACTCATGTGGCGTTCAAGGACGGCTCCTGGTTTGATCCGTCCACTTGGGCCGGTGGGGTGATTCCCGGTGACGATGCTCGGGTCGTTATTCCTAAGGGCATTACCGTGGATTACGACGGGGTCAGCGACGCCGACCTCTTTACCCTGCGGGTCGATGGACAGTTGGATTTCGCCACTGACCAAAATACCCAGATGGTAATTGACACCTTTGTGGTGGCACCCTCCGGGACGTTGACCATCGGGTCTGTGGATAATCCAGTGCAGGCAGCTGTGGACACCCGCATCATCATTGCTGACAATGGCGCGATCGATATTGGGTGGGACCCCCAACAGCTCAGCCGGGGCATTGTGTCCCACGGGACGGTGGAGATTCACGGCGCTGAAAAGACCTCCCACCTGAAGCTGGCGGAAGATGCTATGGCAGGGGACACGGAGCTGACGCTGGCGGAAGCTCCCGAGGGATGGCAGGTGGGCGATCGCCTCGTCCTCACGGGAACCCGCTATGTCAAAGACCAGTGGAACGGCTCGGAGATGGTGTGGCAGGGCACCCAGGATGAGGAATTGACCATCAAGGACATTCAGGGGAACACCATCCTCCTCAACGAAGCCCTCCAGTATGACCACGACACGCCTAAAGACAGCCTCAAGGCATCCGTTGCCAACTACAGCCGCAATGTGGTCATCGAAATGGAGAATCATGACAATCTCCCGGCAAACCAGCGGGGCCACATCATGTTTATGCACTCCGATGATGTGGATGTGCGCTATGCCGAGTTCTACGAACTGGGCCGCACTGACAAGTCGAAGCGGATCGACGACTTCAAGATGCAGAATGGCAGACGGGTGCTGGATGCTGATGGCAATCCCATCAAGAATGACCCGGAGGACATCACCAACCAGCGAGGACGCTATGCCGTTCATTTCCACCGCACGGGGGTGGATAATCCAGACGGAGAAGCGGCGATCGCCATCGGCAACTCCGTCTGGGGGTCTCCGGGCTGGGGGTATGCTCACCACGACAGCCACCTGATTCTGGAAGACAACGCTGCCTATGATGTCTTCGGCTCTGCCTTTGTGACGGAAACGGGCAACGAAACCGGGGCATGGCGCAACAACATTGCCATCAAGTCCGAGGGAATGCGGTCGATTTCCAAGAGGGACTATCGCGTCAACAATCAGGACATCGCCCACAACGGCACAGGTTTCTGGTTCCAGGGGCGACTGGTGGAGAACGAAGGCAACATCGCCGCCGGACAGCGCCACGCAGGCATCACCTACCTGATGCGGGGCGTCGATCAGATGGACGTGCTAGCAGAAAACTTACCCAACCCGGAAATTGCCCGCTACGAGGACACCCTGGGCACGGGCAAACCGCCCATCAACGGCTTCCAGGACAACGAAGTGATGGCATCGGGTATGGGCTTTGAGGTGATCAAGGCCAATCCCCGCCAGGGCCACGACATCCGCAGCGTGATTGACGGATTCACGGCCTGGGAAGTCCGTACGGGCACCCACCTGGAATACACCAGCAAATACACCCTCAAGGACATCACCGTGATTGGAGCCGAGTCGCAAACCCGGCAAGGCATCTCCTTTGGCAACAACGCTGAAGACATGGTGATCAACGGAGCCTATGTGGAAGGCTTCAAGACTGGGGTTGAATTCAAGAAAAGCCATACCTTCAAGGACTTCAATGGCGACTGGCAGTACACCCTGATCGATACGGAACTGGTAGACAATGACACCAACTTCAAGAATCTCAATCCTTCAGAGGACAAGATGTTAACAGGGGATGATCTGGTGGCCGGACGACTCTCGTTCACCCCTGATGCTAATGCCGACTTCGTGTTGTCCCCCGATCGCAACGACCGCAAAGTGGTCATCACGGGCACCAAAACCGACAGCATCGGCACTGTTGAACTGCCCACAGGCAGCGACTCCCTGGTGTTCCAGTTTGATGGCCTGAAAGAACGGCTACAGCAGGGCTATTTCGTGGACGCTGAGGGCACCCGTTTCTTCACCGTGAAGGAAACCTTTGCCGACCGAGCCACCGGAGAAATGCTCACCCAGGAATATGTGGTGACGCTGACGGATGACTGGAACGAGTTTACCCTAGGTGGCACCCTCCGGGATGTACCCGAGCTGGCAACCTACGATGGCGTGGTGACGCCCGGCCTGGTGAGCGATGAGCTAGACACCTGGCTGGATCAGCAGTGGGGGACAGGGATGCAGGGGAGTGAGAATCAACCCAACCTCGTCAGTACCAGTATGGGACTCTCCATTGACTCAGCCACTGGAGATTCAGACACCGGGGATTCAGACATTGGGGATTCAGACATTGGGGATTCGGACACCGGGGCGTCAGATGCTGGAGATTTAGACATCGGGGATTTGGACACCGGGGCCATGAATGAGTCTTCGGATGATGCTTCGGTTGATTCAGGCGTCGATGCTGATCCGGCTGCCGGGTCTCCTGATAGCCCAACGACCGAAAGCACGAGTACGCCGGGTATGAGCCCGACCGATGCACTGTCTGCCCCTGAGTTCGCCCAGGCAGTTCTTGAACTCACCAACGAGTTCCGAGAAAAGAATGGGCGATCGCCCCTCAGCCTTAATCAGGACTTGACCGAAGCCGCCCAGGATCATGTCGAGGACATGGCGAAGGACGACTTCTTCAGCCACACCGGGAAAGACGGCTCCTCCGTGCTTGACCGAGTGCAGGACGCAGGCTACGCCCCCCGTGCCGTGGGTGAGAACATCGCCGCCGGACAAACCACTCCGGAACAGGTGGTTCAGGGCTGGATCAACAGTCCCGGCCACCGCGCCAACATGCTCAGCGATAATTTCACTGAAATTGGCATTGGGTATGACTTCCTGGCAAACGATACAGGCAGCGTCAACTATAATCACTACTGGGCACAGGTCTTCGGCCAGAGTCGCAGTGGTGTGGCCAGTCCCTCGCCTTCGCCGGACTCTGGGACGGACGCTGCAACGGAACCTGCTATGGAATCCATGCCTCAGGCTCAGGAAACTGCTTCGCCGCTGAATCTGTCGGGCCTGGAGTCCTATGGCGGTAGCGGTCAGGACAAAGCTCTGTCCATGACCCCGGGTAATGACAACACCTCCGTGCGCATGGAAGGCAACGGCTGGCGCAAGCTCCAGGTGAACCACACCATCACCCCCGAAACCATGCTGAGTTTTGAGTTTCGCAGTGATACCGAGGGTGAAATTCATTCCATCGGGTTTGATAACGATAATTCCATCGGCCAGGGCGATCGCCGCACCAGCTTCCAACTCTTCGGAGTACAAAACTGGGGCAATAGGGACTTTGAGACCTACATGGCACAGTCCGGTTGGCAGTCCTTCAAGATTCCAGTGGGCGAGTACCTCAGCGGTGAAATGGCGTTCCTGACTCTCGGGAATGACCAGGACATCGCCAACCCGGACGCCAACAGCGAGTTCCGCAATATCATGCTCTATGAGGCTGATGGGTCGCACACCCTCGGCAGCAACTCCTCGCCCCAAGAGGATGCTCTGACGGGGGCAATGGACAGCACCCTGACCACACTGACCCCATCATCGGATGTTGCTGGGCTACCGATGTAAGGAATCTGCGAAAAAATAGCCTACCCCTTGTCGGGGTGCAAAACTTTTCGCCCCTACAGCCATGATTCTCAAGCTCAGCCACGGCGTTAACGTCGGTTCGGCAAAGATGCAAAATCGTTCTCTGCGCGTCGCGTGGGGAACGATTTTGCGTGATCTCAGAAATCGGCGTTGCTTAATCTGGGTATGAACACGACTTGGCAAAGTTTGCGAAGGAATGAAGGTTTTGGGCACGCCCAAAACCTTCATTCCTTTGTGATGGATTTGAGAACTTTGCCAAGTCGTAAAATCAGATAATTGATACTAATTCTTGAAAGCAGAACTACAGATAGCTAACCTGTAACCTATGCCAGCTATAGGTTTTTCAATCCAAAATCGAACATCCAAAATCGAGAAGTGGTATGAGATGAGCCGTAAATATCACAGACGGATCTCCGTAAAATACCTGAGCCAAAGCAGAAAATAATATTAAAAACTGAACAATTGCTGAAAAATGAAAAAGATCAGGCTGCATTATAGAAAATATGTCTGCCTGTACTTATCTTTAGCTTGCGTTGCTGTGTATGGCTCTGATTTTGCAACAGCGTTTTAATGCGCCACCAAATCTCAAACAACTGAGACTCCGCACGCTACTGGTCGTGCCATTCGTGCTGCTGGTCATGGGTAGCGTCGGGTTCGTCGGATATCTATCCTATCGCGGTGGGCAGGATGCCGTTGAAAATCTCGCTCACCAGCTAGTGGATGAGGCGGGCGATCGCGTCACGCTCTTTATCGAAAAGGTGACAGAAACTCCCCATCTGGTGAACCGCATCAATGCTGACGCCATTCGCCTGGGGGTCATTCCGGGGTTTGACGCCACGGATTCGACCGTACTCGAAAACTATTTTTTAGCTCAGATACTCCAGTTTCCGTCTGTCAGCACCATTGCGATCGCCAATGAGCGGGGCGGCATGATTGGGTCTGCACGCTCTGAGCATCCCCAAACCTTCTATCTCTATCGCACGCCTAATTTCACTGGCGGATCATACTCAGCATCTGTGGTAGATGCTCTCGGCACAGTGCTTCAGGATAATGTTGCGACGACAGAGCCTTATGACGCAACCACCCGCCCCTGGTATGCCTCTCCTGAGCAGGCGGGTAGAGCAACCTGGAGCCCCATCTACACGTACGCAATTGGTTCGGGGCTGGATCAAGCAGTCTTAGGAATTTCTGCCGGACTGCCCCTCTACGATAGGTCGGGAAATCTTGAAGGGGTCTTGGCGACGGATATCGTTCTCGATAAGTTTAATCAATTTTTGGCTGACCTGGAAGTGAGTCCGTCAAGCCAGGTTTTCATCATTGAACGGTCGGGGCTACTGGTTGCCAGTTCTACCCAGCCCCCCTTATTGGCTCCAGGCGACGACTCAGAACGCATCAACGCCATCGAATGTGACGATCCCATGATTCAGGGAGCCATGATGCAGTTGCTGGGGGATGCCGATGGCCTGACTAGTGTTGAGAAGACATCGTTTCAGTTCGACCAAGACGGCACGCAACACCACATGCGGGTGCGTGAGTACAAAGATGCATTCGGCTTAGATTGGTTGATTGTCACAGTGGTGCCTGAGTCTGACTTCATGGCGCAGATCCATGGAAATGTGCGGCGGACTGTAGGATTGTGCGGGCTGACCCTGGTGGGGGCGATCGCCCTGAGTATCTGGCTCGCCCGCAAAATCTCGAAGCCCATTCTGGCCTTGAACGAAGCCGCTGAGTCCTTTAAGAACGGGAAAATTCCACCGCGTTTCCCCCCAACCCGCATCCAGGAGGTCGAATCGCTCCACCAATCCTTCAGCAAAATGATGACGGATATTAACGAAGCGAACCACTTGCAGCAAACCTACACTGAAACCCTGGAGCAGCAGGTCGAAGAAAAAACAAAAGCGCTTAATGAAGCGCAGCACATTGCCCGAGTGGGAAGTTGGGAATGGCAGCTTGAGACCAATGAGGTCATCTGGTCGAGGGAACTGTATTGCATCTATGAGGCTGAAGACCAGTACCCAGTAGCGAATCCCTATGCCGAGATTCAGCACATTCACCCCGATGATGCTGAGAGCTATCAGGTATCCATTCACGAGATGGCGATCGCCCACCAACCCTTTGATACTGAGGTGCGCATCATCACCCAGAGAGGCAATATCCGCCATGTCCGGGCAAAAGGGCAACCCATTTCCAATGCCCAGGGGGACGTGGTCACGTTTGTTGGCACCGTGGCAGACATAACTGATTACAAGAGTTTCGAACAGGCCCTGCACCAGAGCGAACAGCGGTATCGGGCGATCGTCAACGACCAGACAGAGCTGGTGTGTCGCTTTTTGCCTGACGGCACCCTAACGTTTGTGAACACTGCTTATTGCGACTATTTTGAATGCTCAGAATCCCACCTCCTGGGGCACTCATTTCTCAATTTGGTGCCGGAGGCTGAGCAAGATGCGGTTAGGCAATTTCTGCATGACTTTTCGACCTTGACCTCCGATTATCCAACCGTGACCCATGAGCATCCTGTCATCACAGCAGATGGTGAAACGCGGTGGCAGCAGTGGACGAACCGGGCGATTTTTGACGCAGATGGACGCTTAACCGAAATTCAATCCGTTGGACGGGATATTACCAACCGCAAACATGCCGAAGAGTTGCTTCGCCGCTCAGAAGCCCGCTATCTTGCCATTCTTGAAGACCAAACCGAGCTAATCAAACGATTTAAACCTGACTATACCCACACGTTTGTCAATGAAGCGTTTTGTCGATATCACGGTCTTTCTAAGGAAGAAGTGATTGGGAGACCTTTTGCAAATCGGGTCTATCCCGATGATCAAGTTTTGGTCGATCAGGTGATGGCGTCTTTGTCACCGGATCATCCTGTTGGGGTCGTTGAGCATCGTGTCATTGCGAAAGGCGTCATACGCTGGATGCAGTGGATTAATCGAGGCGTTTATGACGATCAAGGCAATCTGGTCGAAATTCAGGCTGTCGGGCGCGACATCCATGACCGAAAGCAGGCTGAGCTTGCTCTGGAATACAATAATCATCAATTGCAGGCATTCCTAGACAATGCTCCCGCCGCCATCAGCCAGTTTGGTAGCAACGGCAAATATTCCCGGGTGAATGCAAAATTTGCCGGGTTCCTGAACATGCCCGGTGCCCAGGTAGTGGGTAAATGCTTTGATGACCTGTTCCCAGCCGAAACAGCAGCATTGTTCAAAACACGCATTCAAAAGCTTTTAGAGACAAAGCAAGCCCTGGAAGTTGAAGATGAGATTGAAGTGAATGGGAAACGCCGCACGTTTCGGTCTATTCTGTTCCCAATTCTTCCAGACCTCAAACCAGACCGTGGGCCAGACCGTGGGCCAGATCTCAAACCAGACCGTGAACTCGATCAAGAACCCCAGAGGTTTTGGGCGATCGCCTCAGACATCACCGAGCGCAAACGCATCGAAAATGCTCTAAAGGAAAAAACTGAAGAACTGGATCGCTTCTTCTCTGTTGCCCTGGATTTACTCTGCATCGCAGATACTGATGGTTACTTCCATCGCCTTAATCGTCAGTGGGAAGACACTTTGGGCTATTCCCTGGATGAGCTAGAAGGCTCCCGATTTCTCGATTTTGTGCATCCCGATGACATCAGGCGAACTCTGGATACCCTGACAGCACTTTCTCAAAACCGGGTGGTGAATGACTTTGTGAATCGCTACCGCTGCCGTGATGGGTCTTATCGCTGGATTGAATGGCGCTCAGTACCTGTTGGCAGGTGGATGTATGCGGCTGCCCGCGACATCACCGACCGAAAAAATGCAGAATTCTACCTGAAAGAATCAGAAGAAAAATTCGCGACGGTGTTTCACTCCAACCCCACCCCCTGCTGGATTGCCACCCTGGAGGAGGGGCGAATTTTGGAGGTTAATGAAGGCTTTGCTCACTTCTACGGAGCGTCCGTTACCGATCTACTGGATAAAACCTTTGCCGACTTACACCTCTGGGACGACCCACGGGATTATCAGAAGTTTCAGCAGATTCTCTACGCGACCCGGCGGCTGCCCAACTTTGAGGTGGTGCTGCGGAAGCGATCCGGTGAGCAGCGAACGGTGCTGATGTCTGCCAGCGTCAACTGGATCAATGGACAGGACTGCATCGTAGGCGTGTTGAATGACATTAGCGATCGCAAATACTACGAAACGCAGGTTCAGCACACACTCTCTGAACAAGAAACGCTCCTGCGAGACGTTCACCACCGGGTCAAAAATAACCTCCAACTGGTTCAGCTCACGCTCCAGATGCAGCAGCAGCGTATGGATAATCTTGATGCGGCTCAGGCGATGCGGGAGAGCTGCAATCATATCGTCGCCATTGGCCTTGTCTACGACATTCTCTATCGCTCGGGAACACTGACCGAAATTGATCTGGCAGACTACATCCCATGCCTGGTTCAGCAAATTACAGGTGCGTCTTACCTGGCAGGTTGGCCGATTCCAGTCAACGCCAGTGCAGAATCGGTGACCGTTCCGCCCAAAACGGCGATTTGCTGTGGACTCATCCTGAATGAGCTGGTGACGAATGCGCTGAAATATGCATTCCCAGATATGCGGGAAGGGCAGATTGATGTGACGATGACCGTTTCCCATGATGCCAACCCTGCAAGGGTCAATCTGTCCGTTACCGATAATGGCGTTGGTCTCCCGGAGGATTGGACGGTCTCGGAGCAAGAGCCAATGGGGCTGACCCTGGTTCAAAATTTTGTCCAAGAACTCCAGGGAACCCTTGAGGTTGAATCAAATGGCGGAACCCGATTTGCAATTACGTTCCCAGTACCGGGCGATCGCCCTAATCCCTGATCATTCTTCAGGCGTCTTTGACGTTTCAGAGCGTTGCACGATAACCCCCTCTTAATCATTCCCCGTCATGATATTGGGGTTTACGACTTGGCAAAGTTCTCAAATCCATAACCAAGGAATGAAGGTTTTGGGCGTGCGGTGCGCGCCCAAAACCTTCATTCCTTCATAAACTTTGCCAAGTCGTGTGGGGTTTACGATTCATGTGTCGTGCAGACATCTCGCTTGGGCCGTCTCGTTGATAGAGCTGAATAACGTATGGATTTTGATGCCGTAAGTACCTCGGCATAATTAAAAACCAACTACAAAGCCCTGCGCGGGCAGCGCAGGGCTTATGGGTTTTATAATTGATTCTGCTCACCGACTTAACAGCAGGACAAAACCCTCAGATAGCTAAACCCTTAGATAGCTA
>CAYXJG010000023.1:0-9939 GCA_964465285.1 uncultured bacterium | reverse complement strand
AGATAGCTAAACCCTTAGATAGCTAGACCCTTAGATAACTTGGAGAACATACCATGAATACCCTTGCTCTCTGGAAACGGTACGAAGAGTGGTTATATTTCCATGACGGGTTGAACCTCTATCTCGATGTCAGCCGGATGCGCTTTGACGATGCCTTCGTTGAGTCTATGACGCCCAAGCTTGAGAAGGCATTTAAGGATATGGAGGCTCTGGAGGGGGGGGCGATCGCCAATCCCGACGAAAACCGCATGGTCGGCCACTACTGGCTCCGAAATCCTGCCATTGCCCCCAAGCCTGAGTTGCAGACAGAAATCGAAGAGACCTTGGAAAAAATCATCACCTTCGTCGAGGGCGTTCACCAGGGCAGCATCAAGCCCCCAGAGGCTTCCAAGTTCGACACCCTGCTTTCCATTGGCATCGGCGGCTCTGCCCTCGGCCCCCAGTTTGTGTCTGAAGCCCTGGCCACAACAGATGCTCCCATGACCGTGTACTTCATCGACAATACCGACCCCGCCGGCATTGACCGGGTGATGGCAAAGGTCAAAGACAAGCTGACGAGTACCCTGGTACTGGTGACCACCAAGTCAGGGGGCACGCCAGAAACCCGCAACGGGATGATGGAAGTGAAGCGGGTCTACGACGAAATGGGGCTGGATTTCGCCAACCATGCGATCGCCGTCACCATGCACGAGAGCAAGATGGAGCGGTACGCTGAAGCAGAACATTGGATTGCAGAATTCGCCATGTTTGACTGGATTGGCGGACGTACCTCCGAACTCTCCGCTGTGGGCCTCCTGCCTGCTGCTCTTCAGGGCATCGACATCCGCAGCATTCTCGATGGCGCAAAGGAGATGGATGAGGCGACCCGCGTCCACGACATCCGCGCCAATCCCGCTGCCCTCCTGGCAATGGCGTGGTACTACGCAGGCAACGGCAAGGGCGAAAAGGACATGGTGATTCTCCCCTACAAAGACAGCCTTCTCCTCTTCAGCCGCTACTTGCAGCAGTTGGTCATGGAGTCCTTAGGTAAGGAAAAAGATTTGGACGGCAATGTAGTGCATCAAGGCATTGCCGTCTACGGCAACAAGGGGTCCACCGACCAGCACGCCTACGTGCAGCAGCTCCGGGAAGGGATACCCAACTTCTTCGCCACCTTCATCGAAGTGCTCGAAGATCGCCAGGGCACATCCATGGAACTAGAACCGGATGTCACGTCCGGGGACTTCCTCTCCGGCCTCTTACAGGGTACCCGCCAGGCTCTCTATGAAAACGCGCGGGACTCTATCACTATTACCGTTCCCCAGGTGACGCCACGTATTGTCGGTGCCCTCATTGCCCTCTATGAACGGGCAGTCAGCTTCTACGCCTCCCTGGTGAATATCAACGCCTATCACCAACCCGGCGTGGAGGCAGGTAAGAAAGCTGCCGCATCCATCCTCGCCCTGCAAAAGCAAGTCTTTGAAGCGCTCCGAGCCGCCGATTCCTCCCTAAACCTCACCGCCCTCGCCGCCCAGGCCAACGCTCCCGACCAGATTGAAGCGGTCTACAAAATCGTGCGGCACCTGGCAGCAAACAACCGGGGCGTGGTGCTGGAGGGCGACTGCTCAAAACCGTCCACTCTCAAAATCTCCGCTCAATAATCCAAAATCCAAAATCCAAAATCCAAAAACGGCCATGGCAGACATCAAGCTCATCGCCTTCGACATAGCGGGAACCACCATCCAGGACGACAACGAAGTGCTGCACTGCTTCTTTGAGGCAGCGCAGCAAACCGGGTTAGACGCCGATGCCGATCGCGTCAACGCCATGATGGGACTTCCCAAGCGAGTGGTATTCCAAACCCTGTGGGCAAATCAGCTTGGTGTTGATCCATCTGCCGCTGACCATCCAGCGTATGAAAACCATGTGAAAGCCTCCTATGCCTATTTCTGTGAGGTGCTGGAGCATCACTATCGAACCCAGCCTGTAGAGCCAACTGAGGGGTGTCTGGCGCTGTTCGACTGGCTTCGGAACCAGGGGGTGGCGATCGCCCTCACCACCGGATTCTACCGGGGCGTCACCAACATCATCCTCTCCCGCCTGGGCTGGGATCAGGGCTTAAATGCCCAGTACGTGGGCACCCCGAATACTCCCATCCAGGCATCCATCACGCCATCGGAAATCTATGGCAACGAGGGGCGGCCTGCTCCCTTCATGATTCAGAAAGCCATGTACCGCATGGGCATCAGCGACCCCAAAACCGTCATCGCCATTGGCGACACTCCCTCGGATCTGGAAGCCGGACACCATGCCGGCTGCCGCTATGTCTGCGCCGTCACCAACGGGACCCACACCCAAGAACAGCTAGCTGCCTATCCCAATGATGGTCTGTTTTCATCCTTATCTGACTTTCATCAGCAAGTGGAGGCGTGGCTGTCATGAATCTAACACCGTCCCGTCAGGGGTCTACAGAGATCGCCATCGTTGGAGCAGGCATTGTCGGCCTTGCCCACGCCCTGGCAGCAGCCCGTCGAGGTCATCGCGTGACAGTATTTGAGCGGAATCAGCGGGCGGTTGGGGCGTCCATTCGGAACTTTGGCATGGTGTGGCCCATCGGTCAGCCCTCCGGCCCCTTGCGGCAGCGGGCGATGCGATCGCGCGACATCTGGCTAGAGATGGCAGACAAAGGGCATTTCTTCCGCGATCCCGTTGGCTCCCTGCACCTGGCATATCACCCGGACGAACTCGCTGTCATTGAAGAATTCGTCAATATGGCGAACGCTAGCGATTATCCCGTTCAACTCTTGACCGCTGATGAGGTTGCTCAGAAGAGTCCTGCTGCTGTCACCAATGGCCTGCTGGGTGCCCTCTGGAGTGAGACAGAGGTGATTGTAGACCCACGAGAGGCGATCGCCACCCTCCCCAGCATTCTGCATGCCCTGTTCAACGTAGAATTCCACTTCGGCGCAACGGTCACCGATATCGCCTATCCCACCCTCACCGTCAACGGCACCCCCTGGAAGGCCGACCACATCTTCGTCTGTTCCGGCGCAGACTTTGAAACCCTGTATCCCGATCTCTACCGAAATAGCGGCATCACTAAATCGAAGCTGCAAATGATGCGCACGTCACCCCAGCCCAGCGGCTATCGCATCGGCCCCGCCCTCTGTGGTGGCCTGACCCTGACCCACTATGCCGCCTTTGCCCACTGCCCGTCCTTACCTGTCCTGAAGCAACGGTTTCAGCAAGACCTCCCCTTCGCCGTAGACTGGCACATCCACGTCATGATGTCCCAAAATGGTCTGGGCGAGCTAATCCTGGGCGATTCCCATGAATACGGCATGGTGTTCGATCCCTTTGATCGCGCTGACATCAATACGTTCATTCTGAATTACCTGCAAGGCTTCGCCAAGGTCCCATCCCTGGAAATTACTGACACCTGGCACGGCATCTATGCAAAACTGCCGGGTCAGACAGAATTCATAGCCCACCCGGAGACAGGCGTAACCGTGGTGAATGCCCTCAGCGGCGCAGGCATGACCCTCTCCTTCGGTTTAGCGGAAGACGTTGTGGATACCCACCTACAAATTCATACCTAAGGGATCTGCGGCTAAAAAAGATACCGGAAGAAAAGAGCAGCGGGCGCAGCCCGCTGCTCTTTTCTGGGTACTTTATTTTCTTGCAAGTCCCTAACAACAGCAGCGCCCCTAGAGCGCTAGGAGCAGCGCGCTTCGCACGCCGCCTTTGAGTTCGGCCCGTTTCAGAGGAGTGATGACTTTAAGCCATGCCAACGAGTTTGCTGCTCAGTGTCCAAAGCTTTTCTGCCTTCTCAGGATTCAACGCTTCATTAGAGACTTCCTGTAAGAAGGACTTACGGCCACTCTTTTGACGGTTGCCCCAGCTCCAGTAGGCACCAGATGCCCGATAGTCAGGATGATCAACGACCGCAGCAACCCGCTCCCCAGCAAGATCTTGGGGCACATAGCCCCCGGTGATATTCTTCTGAAACCAGGGAAAAATCGTGCGGAACAGCGAGTAGTGGTTGCGGAAGAGGGGAGTATCGGCTACGCAGCCAGGGTAAAGGGAACTGAAGGTAATGCCCGTAGACTCGTGATAGCGGCGGTGCAGTTCCAGCATTGTAATGACATTGCAGAGCTTGCTGTCTTTGTATGCTTTACCAGACTTAAATGTCTTGCCATTAATCATAGAGATGGGAGCTTTGAAGCCTGCCTCAAACCCTTCTAGGTCGCCTAAGTCTGGGGGAGCAGGAATCGGAATCTTACCGCCCAATTCCTTCGGATTGGCAGTCACGGTGCCGAGGATGACCAGCCGCTTGTCTTCTTCAGGAGAATTCTTTAGATCCTCCAGCATCAGGTTACACAGCAAAAAGTGACCCAGATGGTTGGTCGCAACGCTCAATTCGTAGCCGTCTTCACTGCGTTTTGGTTCCTTCTCGATGGGCAAATACACCGCTGCATTGCAGACCAGTGCCCGGAGCGATCGCCCCGTTGCCCGAAAATCTTGCACAAACTGGCGGACGCTGGCGAGAGATGCCAAATCCAGGTGAATGACATCATACTGATCGGGAGTCATGCCCACATCGGCAGCGGCCTGCTTGGCTTTCTCCAGGTTGCGGCAGGCCATCACCACATGCCAGTCTCGCTTGGCAAGGGCCAGTGCTGCGTACAGGCCGACCCCTGAAGATGCGCCTGTAATAATGACGGTTGGCTTTTGATTGTCTCCCATGACCTTTTGTCTCCGCTTGCAGCCGTTGATAGTAATGTCGATAGTAAGTAGCCCAGCATAAGTAACCCTAAAACCTAAAAACCGGGGGAGCGCTCCGGAGGGGCGCTCCCCCGGTTTTTAAGTTGAGTTTATTAGTACCGACCTACTTAATCTGATTTGAATGTTGAAAGGGGGGAGGGGCTATACCTATCCCCACGTTCAAAACTAATCTCAGGAATCAAAGCAGGATTCCGACACAGAACTGACGTCAAGACCCAGGATTAAGCGTCATCCCCTTCAGACGAAGGGGCGCAGCACCATCGTGCCACCCCACTACATCTAGGTCAAACGATTTCATGCCTGCAGCAATTCTCATTTTGGGAAACTTCGCGCCCTATAGGCGCTCACTTGTATCCTACATTTTCATCATGAGAATTGCTGTCATTCCTGTTCCTCAGTTCTGTAAACAAAGATTTTGTGTTGAAGATCTTACATCGCAGGGGGGCGGAGGTTACGGGTAGAAAGCGTACCTTAACATGGTGTGACAAACCCGAAAAATATTGTGACATTCCCATAAGGGATCTGCGGCTAAAAAAGATACTGGAAGAAAAGAGCAGCGGGCTGTGCCCGCTGCTCTTTTCCGGGGACTTTATTTTCTTACAAGTCCCTAAGAATGGGCTGACGGGAATTAGCCAAAACATGGGCTGTGCTTAATGCACTTGCAAAGCGCTATAAAGCCTGGTGGGGCGACGCGGTGATGCCGCGTCGCCCCACCAGAGTTGAATGCCTAATTTAATCCGTGATCCTGAGGGGATGAGGGCTGGAGAGATCAGGCATCAGGCATCATCTAGGGCTGCGATGCCTGGAAGGACTTTGCCTTCCAGCAACTCAAGGCTGGCACCGCCGCCCGTAGAGATGTGGCTCATCTGATCAGCCACGCCAACCTTTTCAACGGCTGCTACAGAATCGCCGCCCCCGATGATGGTTGTGGTTCCGGTAGGGGTCAACTCTGCCAGCGTGTTGGCGATCGCCTCGGTTCCCTTAGCAAACTGGTCAAACTCGAACACACCCATCGGGCCATTCCAGATAACAGTTTTGCAGTCTTTGAGAGCATCCTGGAATACCTTGATAGAATCAGGGCCAATATCCAAGCCCATCCAGCCTTCGGGAATATTTTCAATGCTAACGGTTTGGCTGTTGGCGTCGGCAGCGAAGTTGTCAGCCACAACCACATCCGTGGGCAGCAGCAGGTCAACGCCTCTTTCCTTCGCCTTAGCTTCGAGGAACTTTGCCAGATCAAGCTTGTCTTCTTCTACCAGAGACTTGCCCACTGCCAGGCCACGGGCTTTGTAGAAGGTAAAGATCATGCCGCCGCCGATTAACAGCTTGTCTGCCTTGTCGAGCAGGGTTTCGATGACGCCAATCTTGCTGGATACCTTAGATCCGCCGATGATCGCCGCGAGGGGACGCTGGGGTTCTTCGATTGCCCCTTTGAGGTATGCCAATTCCTTTTCGATCAAAAATCCACCAACGGAGGGGTTAAGAAACTTCGTAACGCCCTCGGTAGAGGCGTGGGCGCGGTGAGCGGTTCCAAATGCATCATTCACGTAGACATCGGCGATCGCCGCTAATTTCTTTGCAAATTCAGGATCGTTCTTTTCTTCTTCTGCGTAAAAACGGACGTTTTCCAGCAGAATTACATCACCGTTTTGCATTCCCTCGACTGTTTTAGCGACCTCGTGGCCAATGCAGTCCGAACACTGGGTCACAGGTTTACCCAAAAGAGCAGACAACCGCTCTGAAACAGGCGTGAGACGCATAGCATCATTTACTTTGCCCTTGGGGCGTCCCATGTGGCTGCTCAAAATCACCTTTGCACCCTTAGAAACCAAGTCTTGAATCGTTGGTAGAGACGCCCGAATGCGCGTGTCATCAGTAATCACGCCCTCACCATTTAAAGGGACGTTGAAGTCGGAACGCACAAGGACGCGCTTACCCGACAAATCTGCTTCGGTTAACGTTGCTAAGGTCTTTTTCGCCACAGGTGAACCCCCTTACTAAGTCTATTTACCTATTAAATTGCCTTTATGGCCATTGTCTAACAAAACGTCACCAGTTGCACGGTCAAGGCATATTTGAGGGAGAATAGCGAATGCGAACGTAACCAAATTCCAAAAGCAAGAGTTTCGTTGGCATTTATGTTGGAGAATCGAGTCATGTTTAAGACTGTATTATTCCCCGTTGACCAAACCCGTGAATCTCGCCATGCAGCAGAGATCGTTGTGAGTTTGCTAAAAACTTACGGAGGCAAGCTCATCATTTTGTCTGTGGTTGAGCCCCCCGATGCTGATGCGGAGCATGATCCTGAAATGTCATCTCCAGAGGCGATCGCCAAATTGCTGAACACGGCAAAAGTTCTCTTTCAAGACCAGGGCATCGAAGCAGAGACGATGGATCAGAAAGGAAATCCTGCCTTTGTTATTTGCGACGTGGCTGATGAACTTAACGTCGATCTCATCGTCATGGGGAGCCGTGGGTCAGATCTGACGAACGTTGATTCCGCTGAGGGTGTCAGCAATCGGGTGATTAATCTGTCTCCTTGCCCGGTGTTGGTAGTTCCGTAGCAAGGCAGATTAGGAGTCGTGGCGGTTTGGGGGACGTTGTTGGCCGTGAGTGAATGATGGTTATCCCATTGAGCGGAAGCAATTCGATACCCGCTAATACCTGAAGTTATGCCAATTCTGGATTGTGGATTTTCGATTTTGGATTGGCAAACAGGGAGGCAGCCTGTAGCGCGAACCTCCGCCGCCACAGGCTCAATGCTGAGTGCTTAAATGAGGGAAAACCAGCACTGAGCAAAAGATTTCCCCCGCTTAACTCACACCAGGCTCCCGCTATGCGTTGCGGTAGAAGAGCGATCGCCCCTTACTAACCAAAATGCTGGTTGCCACGACGATGAGCCACTCGAAGGGTTTGAACGTAGCGAAACTCCAGGCTAAATCTAAGAACCCCGATTCATAAACGGCGTAGTATTCAAAATCTTCAATGGCGACTTCCTGAAGGCTAATAACGCCACTAATCCAAAGAGGAGAAACGGTAACGGCCATCTTCATCCAAAACGCTCGTCTCCACGCAGGCACGGGCTGCAGAGGCAGGTGAAATGACGGACACTCAAAACGACTACCGAACTGACGCAGATTCATGGGTTCCACCAGGCGCAAAGACAACAATGGAAAACAGAACAGACGAATCAATCAGATAATGTAAGCCATGTACCAATCGGCATCTGCCGATGCAAGCAGCGAGTAGCGCCATGATGCAGCGCCATGTTCGATTAATTTTGCGTTAGGAATGATCGAACGCTTGCTTACGCTGTCACTAGTGCGCTGTCATTTCTTGAAATGAGGATAAATCCCTCCAGGGTTTACCCTCATTTTTAATTTTGACGCTGCACAAATAGCATTCTCTTAGAGTAGCGATCAATGGGGGCGGATGTCATCCCAACTATAAAATTAGCAGTAATTCTCATTATGGAAATTTGAGAGGAAAAAAGGTTGCCTGAGGCGACCTTTTTTCCTCCTAAACCGATACAAGTGAGCGCCTATAGGGCGCGAAGTTTTCTAAAATGAGAATTGCTGTAAAATTAGGCATCTGCAGTTAAATGGTGAAGAGAAGCGGCGGCAAACAAGCTAGAAATTTCACTAATAACCTTCGTACCGTCCATACAGACCGTTGGAAAGGCGAAATTCTTTGGAAATTACCTCTGGACTTCCTATCTGCCTTATCTCTACGACTGGGCAAGCTTCACGCAAGAATAAGGGTTTGGGGCGCGCGGAGAGCGCCCCAAACCCTTATTCTTGCGTTGTGAATTTGAGAACTTTGCCAAGTCGTGTTATCTTCTGACAAACTAAACGGCTGATGGTGCGTAGGGCGTTCTCCAGCACACCCTACGAAACTGTCGGCTCCAACTCCTGGGCTTTTACGGTTTGGGTGATCGTGTCGGCGTCGAGATTGTGGCCGATGAAGACCAGGCGGGTTTTGCAGAGTTCGTTGGGATGCCAGGGGCGATCGTAAAAGTGGTCGAACCGCTGGCCCACGCCCTGCAAGACCAGTCGCATGGTTTTGTTGGGAACTGCTACAAAGCCTTTAATGCGGTAAATGTCCTGGTGTTGCACCAGAGTTTGCAGGCGTTTGACTAATTCCTTGGGGTCGAAGGTGTCTTCTACTTCCACGCAGATGGAATTGATGTCGTCGTCATGTTCATGATCTTCCTCGTGGTCATGGTGGCTGGGGCGGCTGTCGAGGTGATCTTCCACGGCGGCGTTGAAGCCCAGCAGAATGTCCGGGTTAATTTCGCCGTGGTGACAAGGCACAACTTTGACCCCTGAGGGAGCCTGGTGCTGGAGCCAGGTTTGAATGCGATCGCACGTTTCCCCCTCTATCACATCTGTCTTGGTCAGCAGCACCATATCGGCACAGGCCAGTTGGTCTTCAAACAGTTCCTCAATCGGAGTTTCGTGCTCCAGGCTGTCATCGGCCTGTCGCTGAGCCTCCAGGGCGTCCAGATCGCCGACGATTTGCCCCCGTGCCAGAGCATCCCCATCTACCACAGTTACCACGCCATCGACCGTGGCTCCCGTGCGGATTTCGGGCCAGCGGAACGATTGCACTAAAGGCTTGGGCAATGCCAAACCAGAGGTTTCAATGACGATGCAGTCAATCTCATCTCGTCGCTTCAGCAGTTCTTGCATGGTGGGCAAAAATTCTTCCTGGACGGTGCAGCAGAGGCAGCCATTGGCCAGTTCCAAAATGTTAAGGGGTGAACTGCCGCCAGGGGTTTCGTCTTCATCACAAACCTGGCAGGACTTGAGAATTTCGCCATCAATGCCAACTTCGCCAAATTCGTTGACCAGTACGGCGATGCGGCGGCCCTGGTTATTTTGTAGCAGGTGGCGCACTAGGGTGGTTTTACCAGAGCCGAGGAAGCCAGTGATGACGGTGACGGGGATTTTGTGCATGGGATTTCCTTTTGGGGTAATTGAGTGGGGGAGGGAGGGAGTTAGGGATCTGCGGCTAAAAAAGATACCGGAAGGAAAGATCAGCGAGCTGCGCCCGCTGATCTTTTCCGGGTACTTTATTTCTTGTAAGTCCCTTGGGGAGGGGGTGAAGGAGTGATGGTATTAGAGGATGTTTGAGAAGTCCTCAGTGCTACTTCAGATCCCCCCTTGCCCCCTT
>CAYXJG010000022.1:22861-26092 GCA_964465285.1 uncultured bacterium | reverse complement strand
GGGGGGCAAGGGGGGATCTGAAGTAGCACTGAGGACTTCTCAAACATCCTCTAATAAAAAGGGATTTTATTGAATCTTCGTTGCTAATTACAGGCCAGGAATTTCGGATAGTTCGCCCTCTAGCTCTTCGACGGAGAATCGGGTCATGGCTTGCCATTCTTCAACGGTGAAGTCGTAGCCATAGGTTTTTGCCATCTCTACAAAAGCTTCCGGGGTGGGGGCGGAGTTGAGTTTTTCGCGCAGGGCAGAGTCAACCTGGGCAGCGCGGAAGAGTTGGGTGACGGATTCTTGTGCCATAAACGAGTAGTGATTTTGGATTTTGGATTTTGGCTACTCAAAGGTGCCCTAAGAGGAGCTTAACGGTGCCTGACTGGCCTGAGACTGCTTTCATCCTTTACGGGAACACACCATCTTATCCGGATGCCTTAGGGTCAAGGATTACACGACTTGGCAAAGTTCTCAAATTCACAACGCAAAAATAGGGGTTTGGGGCGCGCGGAGCGCGCCCCAAACCCCTATTTTTGCATGAAATTTGCCAAGTCGTGTTAAGTACAGTGTGCTGAACCAATTGCGCACTGCTATAAATTATTGAATTTTCCTTCCCTAGCGGCCAAATTGGGGGGGAAGCTCTGATGGAGAAATGACGCCGGGGTCGGCAGAGTCGGGAGAGCTGAGGTCTGGGTCTTCCGGGGCTGCGGCTGTATCATTGCTGCCCATGACCTGCTCAACGGCGTTGGTGATGGCATCGGCGATCGCCTGATTGGGGTCAGTGGGATTGGGGTCGAAGGTTTCAACGGTGACGGATCGCATAAAGGTTTTGCCAGAGCCGTCGTTCACCTGGAGGGTAAAGATGGTGCTACCTGGTTCTGTGTTGGGTAAGGCCACAGAGCCGACTAGGGGGACGTCGCCGGGTACTGGCGACAGAGTAGCCGTGGTGGTGGTGCCCCCCTCAATCACCCAGGACAACACGATGTCTTGGGTGATCGGGAATCGGTGCTTTGCCTGGACATCTCTACCGTTCACCTGGAAGGAGAGAATTTGGCTGCCCTGGGGCTGGATGGTAATAATTTCACTGGTTTGGGATTCGACTTCCGATTCAGGGACATCAATGGGGATGGCAATAAGATCAAACTGGTATTCGCCCACCTCATAGACAGGGGTGGGGACGTTTTCGCAGAAAATCTGTTCACCGACGCGGCACCTGGGAGCAAGTTCGGGGGGTAAAGGTCTCCCCGGCTGAATATCATACCGCAGAGTTCCCAGTATCTTACCTCTTACATCTCGTCCGACTAACTTAATGGCTTCCAGGGTTGAGGGATTATCAATAATCCAGTTGAGCTGAATTCCCTGGTCTGTAATAGCGGGGAGGGGTGGCTCTGTTTCAGAGGCAAGCAGGGCACCTGCCTCAATGTAGATCAACTCGCTGGCGAAAAGGTCCACCACCTGGGGATGGGGGATATCATCAATCACCACGGGGTTGGTGGTCAGGGTGATGGGGGTATCGGGTTGCCGTCCTTTGGGAACGACGGTGAGTTCAAACTGGTACTGACCGGGTTGCCGTGCCCCAGTGGCAACGTTTTCACACCAGAGTAGTGTGTCTTGCACAATGCAAAATGACTCTAGGGCACTGGGCAGAGATTGATCTAGGTCATAGGTAAAGGGGCCACTCAAGACTCGTCCTTCAGGGTCGTAGCCTGTGATTTTGAGGCTCTCAATCCGTTCGGGGTGCTCAATTTGCCAGTTGACGCGGGCGGTGTCGCCATTGGCAGAGGAATAGCGCGCGTCCTGGGGATCGAAGCTAAGGATGCGCGGCATCAGGGGGGGACGGAAGAAGACCCACCAGATCAGGAAGATGAGGGAGGCGATCGCCCCCGCCGCTGTCAGAATCACAAGGAGCAGTTGCCACCAAGGGCGAGGCAACCAAATCACATTTCCCTGGAGGGTGCTGAGGGTCAGCGGATGATGTTCAACATCCCTGAGGTCAACCCGGAAGTTAAGAAACCGTCCGGCCCCAAACAGGGGGCGACGCCACCACCGTTGAGGAACCGCCTGAATGCGGAGCCGTTTGGCAGATTGGGGGGGCAGGCTGACTGCCATACTGTCTTGTTGGGTAGATGGGTCGTCTCGATTGGCTGTATCCGCTCCTGCATCAGCCCTGAGAGGATCGATGAGGGTATAGTCACAGCTCCCGGCCTCATCCAGGTTTTCAACGGAGACCATCAGTGCACGGTCGGTGTTGCCCTCATTCACGAATTGGATCTCGAACAGGGCAGGCTGTCGCCGTACCTGATTCCGCAGGATTTGCAGCGATGGCTGAAGTACGTAAACAGGCTCGACGTGCAAATACACCATACCCAACAGGTTCAAGTTGGGGTTGTTCTGGGAATAGAGCCGCAGGGTGGGGATGTAGCTGCCTGCCAGGGCGTCGAAGGGCGGGGTCAACTGGAGGAGAATCTGACCGCGACCGCCCGGGTTAAGGCCCAGGCTATTGGCTTCGAGGATGAGTCCTGGCCCACTGTTGGCCCGCGGATAGGTGATCTTCGTCTGCCAATCGAAGGGAGTGCCCAGGGGGGATAACCGGAACCGATCGACCCGTTCTGAGCGATTATCCACCCAGATTTCAATGGTCAAGGGAACCCCCGGACGCAAACGGGCTGGAGATTCCGGGCTGGTGGCTGGATTTACGAGGAATGTCGGGTGGTTGGCCTCAACGGTCATTCGCTCAATGGGGCGAATGGTCAACTGCTGGCGATACCGTTGGGGCGGCACTTCGGGGTAGGCGGGGGTGGCATCAACCACCAGATCGTAGATCAGCTCGCTCGGCAGGGCATTCCCTGGAATCTGAAAGGTGAAGACGACCTCGCCACTCTGTCCTGTCCCCAATGCCATGCGCTGCTGCAGGGACGTACACCACTGGCCCAGTTGGGGCGATCGCCCACTGTCGATCCAGATATCAGTGACCACATCGCGATCGCCCTGGTTTTGTAGGGTGACCCCCAGCTCAAAGGGCTGTCCTGGAAATGCATCATCCTGTCCAGAGGAGGTCAGCACAACCTCGAGCGGATGAATCGCCGCCGAACCGGTGGGTTCGATTCCCTGTTGCCCTGCCAGCACTAAGCGTCCGGGGGGAAAGGGGTGACGACGATTGGGCGGAAGGAAGGGGCCAGTCATAGGAAGGCAGAAGGTAGACGGCAAAAAGCTGGCTTGGCGGGCATCACAACTGTGTTGTGA
>CAYXJG010000022.1:0-22851 GCA_964465285.1 uncultured bacterium | reverse complement strand
CCCGCCACATCACTCTTACAACCCTTGGCAGGGTTCACCAGGAAAACGAGCCCGCCGGAGTCTCATTGTATTCAGCCGTACCCAGGTGTCATCCCCGCCGCTGGCGACCAGTAGTTGATCGCGCTGCTGAATCAGGGCAACGGCATTTAGCGGCTGCTGCACGGCTTGCACGGCTTGGCCTTCGAGGTGTTGCACCTGCCGTCCTCCCTGGCTGTCGAGGGGCCAGACAATGGCCTGACCATCGGCACCAACACTTGCCAGGTAACAGGCATCAGCACTAAGGGCAACCTGATGGACGGCATTGCCCCCATGCCCCGGCCAGTCATCAATAGGCTGGCAGGTTTGGGGAGCGTCTTCGCAGGGGGCAAGATCCCAAAGGGCAATGCGCCCCTGATTGTCAGACGTGGCAAACCGAGTCGGATGTGCGCCAGCGGTGGCAAGGCTGGTGATGTAGTCATTTTGCCCGCTTCCCGGCAGGTAGGGCAGGTCGTAGAAAGTCTTGGCATCCCGGTCGTAGAGGGTGAGCTGGTTATAGCGTCCGGCGATCGCCACATACTGATCGCCATCGCCCACGAGTCCGATGGCTTGAATGGCAAAGTCCACCTTAATGCTCTGGATGGGGGCTCCCGCCATTGTCTGGGAATCAATCTGCCACTCCAGGATGGTGCCGCTGCCGTGGGCGCTAAACAGGCGGCGAGAATCGGGAGTAAACGCCAGGTCAAATACCCGGTCGTCTTGCTGATAGCCAAAGCTTTCGGTATGCCGGGAGAGGAAGTCATGCATCAAAATTATGCCATTCTCAAACCCCGCTGCGACCTGATCGTTGTTGACCGGGCGGTATCGCACCACGCGCAACGCCTTGTCTCCCCGTTCCAGTATTCCTGCCGGGCGGAGGCGGTTGCCCCGTATCACCCAGCGCCAAATGGTACCGTCGTTGGCAGCACTCACCACCTCGTTGGCCCGACCACTGAACTGAACGGCATTGACAGGTTTGGTGTGGCCTCGGGGCGTGAGGAGGGCAGGAGCGATCGCCAGCAACAACAGGGCAAGCAGGCCGAGCCCCTGGAGCCAGAACGGAATCACAGGCAAGATGTGTAGTTCCAGGGTTTGAATACCGTCGGGTTCTGGCTCTGCCTGAGGGACAGGTTCGGTATCGGGAGATGGAGAAGCCTCTGACTCGTCGGACTGGGCAGGACGGCTCCGCAGGCCAATGTCAGAACTATCCACCTGGGGAGTGGCACGTAGAGATTTGACCCGCTTCCACCCCAGCCAGGGTAGCCGTTGGGAAACATGCACTGTGAAGTGGGCGGTGTCACCGGGATGAACCCTGAGTTCTGGAGGAGTGAGAGTGAGGGTGCGCGTTGACCGAGACGACTGGGTCGGAGGGGAGGATAGCACTGACGGTTCCTCCCCTTGGGGCGTATGGTCGGAAGACGATTCTAGGGTCTCCGAGCCCTGAGCGCTCATGCCTGGAACCTTCTTCAGCGCTATCTGATTGAAGGGACTCTTTTTTAGTTGGGGAGACTGCTTGCGCCATCGCCCGAACCATCCCCCCCTTGCCTTACGCCGGGACGGTTGGACATCAGGGTCATCCAGACTGATGGTGGATGCGAGGATGCAGTTGCTCTGGTTGTCGAGGGTCAGGTCGAAGGTCGTGTCGGCTTGACGGGGGTTGAGCCAGCGTCCTGTTTTTTCAGGGATTTGGCGATATTCGGGCTGGTGACTCACCAGGACTTCGCCTTGGGGGGCGATTCGTAGGGTGACCTGGGTGGGCGTAACGGGAGTGGGCGATCGCGGCCCATCTACGGTAATAAAGTGGCTGCCCTGGGGGGCGTGGATGGAGGGGGGAACCCTGCCGAAACAATGCACTCGCTGGGTGCTCTCGGCAGCGACTGAAACCATTTTTTGCATCTCCTGGGGAAACCAGGAGGGGTCGATGCCGTCTAGCTCCAAAATCACATCGGCGGGTTTGAGGTTGGGGTTGGTCACATCTACCACCAGCTCGACCGGGTCACCGGGCCTTGCTTCAATCACGGCATCCCGCACCATTAGTTCCAGGGGACGCACGGGCGACCCATCGACCAGGAGCCGCAAATCCTGCCGTTCCTGCACATCCAGTTCCAGCGCATCGACCCGCACCACCAGATTGATGCTGTTCACAAACCCACCCCGAATAGGAGGCACGTCAACGATTTCGACCTGAAACTGAGTGCGATCGCCCGGTGGGATTTTGTAGGACACGGAAGGGGTCAGCCGATACCAACGCTTCTCATCGGTGGCCAGGGCACCCGCTGCCACCAGTTCCAACCGAAAGGAAGCGAACTCAATGCTCTGGTTAGTCACGGTCACGTTAAAACACTCGGGCGTGCTGCCAGGTTTGTAGCGCAACGTGGTCTTCGATAGCTCGAGTTTCAGTTGGGGAATGCGAAGTTCTTGAACCATGACGAGGGGCGATTTGGATTTTGGATTTTGGATTTTGGAATGGGGGAGGGTGGTACCCACCCTAGGATGGGGTGGATTGGAGGCGCATCATGTGCCGCCGCCGCCAGGCGAAATGCAGCAGGTTGATGCCCAATTCTTGGGCAGACCGGATGGACTCTCGCGATTGGGTGGACTGCTCGTCTAGTCCCCAGGCACTGGGCAGATCGCCGACAATCATGACAATGCCGCCCCAGTTGAACAGGGTAATTGACTGTCCATCTACTTCGGGCAGTGCTGAGAACAGAAAAGGGTAGCGGCGAATGGGGTGGGTCGGGTCGAGCCGTCCGCCGCTGATGGGATAGTCCATTGCTTTGGCAAAGCGGGCGATCGCCGTTCCAAAGTCCTGAATCACCTGCTTAATTTCGGCGGCGTAAGCCGCAATTTCAGACTGGACATTCTGAAAATCTTGTGGGTCGAGGGCGGGGTCGAGTTGTGCCAGGGCATCGGTTAGCTCTTGTTTGATCTGCTTGAGCTGTCCGAGGCGGGCGGCTTCGGTTCCAGCGACCACCATCAACGTGCTGCCGCCTTGGAGGAATGCCTTGAAAGATTTGGTGTGGGCGGAGGTTAAGTCCTGCAAGGTGTGGTAAGGCAAATAGAGCATGTCTACATCGGGGGCGGGGGCAGGGGCGATCGCATCTAAAGGAATGCCCGTCACCTGGGGGTTTCCTCGCAGGGAGGGAAACAGGGCATCGGTCGCCTCCATCAGTTGGGTCAGGTGTTGGGCGATCGCCTCGTCACCCGGTGTCCCTGAGCGAATCTGTCCCATTTGCACCATGCCCCACGGGCGAACCTGCACAAAGGCCCGGTAGCGAAAATCCAGGGTGTTGATGCCCGGTTCATAGACGTTTTCGGCCACCTGAATCGTGACCTCACCTGGCTCAAGCTGAATCCGACACAGCTCTATATCCAGCCCATCTAGGTGGGTTTTCTCCACAATGCGAAACTGTTCCCGCACCTGCTCCTGGTCGGCGGGATGCTGGAGGCCATCGGGGTCTACATACTGAGCTACTAGGTACACCCGCCACCGTTCCCCCGTGGGTGGCTTGGACTGAATGCGAAAGGTCTGGGGGTGGGTCACCACAATCGGATTGCCCTGGGCATCAATGGCGATGCCCGGCTGTACCTGCACCCAGCGTCCATCCCGGTATTCGGGGTTGACTCGGCCCGGCGCCGCCACGGGCACGACGCCTAGGCCGCTGACAATGCCTGTTTGGTGGAGAGACTGGTAATGAAAGTTTTGTCGCTGCTGATGATACTGGTGGGCACCCCGCCAGCGTTCGGCGGTCATGCGTAGGCCATCGGTGACCCAGAGCCGTTCAAAGGCACGAATAGGGGGGGGAGCAAGGGTTTTAGGATCGGGCTGGGGACTATACATCAGATGCCGTCCGGTCGTAATAGACAATGTGCAGGGTGTAGGAGGAAAACGCGGGCTTTTCCTGGTTGATCAGTTGTCGTACTTGCGCTTCGTTGAGGCGGGTGGGCGATCGCAGCCGCACGGTGAAATGGTAAGGGCGACCACCGCCTAACATGGCATCCGAGCCAATCAGGGTGTTCCCAACAACAAACCCTTCAATGGAATCTTCATCTACCCGGATATGGCGCAAGGGTTCGGGCTGATCAGCAGATTCATAATTACGGGAGTCGATCAGGTGAGCTTCTTCTGGAAGAATGTCGGCTTCACAGAGGGGCAACCCCGTGTAGAGATGCAAAAACAGCAGCATTCCCCAGCGGGTGCCGCGCCAGCGATAGATGGACAGGGCATAGCGGATCAGCCGCCGCTGGGAAAAGCTCCAGGCCATGTCGCTGGGGCAGCCCACCCACTGGGCTAAGAAGGGCAGCATCGCCTCCGAGGTGGTCAGGGGGTCGAGGTACGCCCAGAGGGTGCTCAGAGTCTGAACGGCTGGGTCGAATGCTTGTTCAAAGATGGCGAGAAACCGATTCATGAAGTCGATTTCTCGATACACTGCCGGGAGATAGGTGGGGTATTTGGTGTGAGGGCGGATGTGGAGAGTAAATTCGGTGGAGGAGAGGAGTTGGGAGGGAGGAGAGGAGGGTGAAGATGGATGGGGAGATGAGGAGTCGGGGGAGTGGGGAGTGGCGTAGATGTTGACGTGGCCGCTGTAGTCGAGCAGGTGGGTGTCGCCGGGACGGAGGGCGAGGCGGTCTTCGAAGAAGTTGGGGTCGAGGGTAAAGCAAACGGTGGCGTCCTTCTTGTGGCGATTGAGTAAGATGGGATCCGGGAGAATGACCCGATGCCAGGGGGCGGGGAAGTTTCCGGTGACGACGAGGCTGATGTTGAGGGGGCGATCGCTTACATTCCGAATCTGCACCATTAGCTCACTGGGTTCTCCCGGACTGAGCCGCAGGCGACAGATGCGTTCTTCGTCCTCGGTGCCCAGTCCCCAGCGGTTTTCCTGGGGAAGCGGATTAGCATCGGGTAACTGCATCGCCGTCAGTTGAACGGTGACCATCTGCCTGGGCGAGCGGGGGGGCGTCTGTCGAATCGGGGCCTGTGTCATAGCAGCGTCACCACATGTTCAGTTCGAGCTTCTGCATCTTGCCAGGAACTTATCAGACCCAATTCACCAGGATGCACCGTGCCGTCGGGGGCGAGGGTGCGCGTCCAGCCGTTGCCATTGCGGCGAATAGCAAAAAGTTGCACCGTCCCTAAGTAGCGGACTCCGGTAGTTTTCTGGACCAGGGAAATGATGTCTGATCGGTACACCGATTTGCCCAAAGGCCAACCCTTGCCATCGTCCCCGCCCACCAGCGGATTAAGAAACCGGTAGAGCCGTTTCAGCAAGTCCTGCTGAATGGTCTGTCGTGCCAGGGGAGTCTCATGGTGCGTATCAATGCCCACCTCCACCTGCACGGACACACCTACATAGTCGGGCTGACGCAGCCGGATGCCGATTCCCAACAGTTGCCTAGGCTTCAGATACGCCAGAATTTCTTGCTGTAGGGAATTGCTGAGGCTTAGTTGATAGGGAGCAATGCCCCGCTGCAACTCCGAATCCGCCGTTTCCACCCAGGGCACGATCAGCACATCCACCATGCCATCGGCAGCGGCATCACCGCCACAGTGGGCACGGGCAACGTTACGGCTGGCCTGCTGAGCTAGGGTTTCAAAGTCTTCTGGGGTAACGGCACGGTTGCGGGTGCGTAACCATTTGGGCACCCTGACCACCGCTTCAGGTAAGGATTCAGCATCAGCACCGTCCCGAGCCGCTTTGTAGTTGCGAATCTTCGCAACATAGGGCACGGCAGATTTGACGATGCGCAACATATCGCTTTTTACGTTACCCTGAATGCCGCCCCCGGTGCGATAGGCCGCCATACGAATTAACGCACCTCGGGGAGGCACGGCACCATACTGGCGCTCTAAGGACTCCACGTCTTGAATGTTACGGGTTTGCAGATGGGCACCACTGAGCTGTACCTGTTGCCTTACCTGAACCTCTGACTGGAGCTTGGATGGCTCGCGAATCAGAGGGCCAAATTGGACCTGTCCGGTGACTGAATCCAGGGTGTAGTGGCGATCGCCCGATCCTGAGTCGGCAAAATCCGAGACTTCCTCCCATCGCTGGGGATGTTCACCCGGCACCTCTACCACAAGATATTCGGTGTCAGAATGACGGGGTAAAATCCACTCACTCTGGAGTTGAAAGGTTTGTCCAGCTTTACCTGAACTTTCGCCCAATAGCTCATTTTGAATCAACTGGCACTGGCTAGCGGGCACAGTGCCGCCAATGGCACGCACTGATAGCCCGGTAAATTTTGGCGCACGGCTATAACCATACTCCTGTCGCTGGGGCAATCCAGGAGCTGTGACACTTTCTGAGGGATGATAAACACATCGCAGCCAGCAGGCATAGTAACTTAAAAAATAAGTTGCAGGCCAGGATAAAGGTAAGTGGAGCCTGACACTGGCTTTTCGCGCCACCCGATGATCATGCTGTCCCGCTACATCAAAGCTGAAGCCACGGGTCTCATCATCAGTTTCGTCCCATAAAATAGGTTGCCACTCGTTGCCGTCCCAGGCTTCCCATCGACGGGGCGGATGATTGGGGTCAATGCCTGTTGAACCAGCGGGCTCTCCCTCAATGATTAAGCTCAACACATTGCCCTGGAGGTTTTCATTGGGATCTAAGCCTAGGTAAAAACAGTTGCCTGGTTGAGGCCGTTCCTGAAACACAAATTGACTACGCCCCGACCATCGCCCGTCATTGTCCTGGTTCCAGGTGTTTGAGAAGCGATCGTGCAAGGACTGGGGCTGCGCTTCCTGAATATCAGCCGTTAAAAAATGGCGAATGCGGGGAACCCCAATGGGCAGGCTCCGGTCGGTGCTAAATATAATAGCATCCTGAGTTTCGGTACGCTCCGTAGCCACCTCCGTTCCGGCGGGAATTGGGGGAATCAATGCTTCGGCACTTTGGGCACGGGTCAGATAAAAGGTAACATCCGTGCAGGCGGGAGTCGGCGGCTGTAGACGAATGCCCAGCAGTTCTAGGAATGCCACATAGTTGCGACGGGGCACCTGGTTAAACCGCAATAGCATCTGGTCAGTCAGCCAGGCAAACATCTCAATGAGCGTAATGCCCGGATCAGCCGCATTGTAGTTTGTCCACTCGGGACAATAGCGGGGAATGCGCAGAATACATTCCTCTACTAAGTCTCGGTAAGTGCGATCATCCAGGTTTGATTTGGGTAAGTTCGGTAAGAAGTCAAACTCCACAGGATCACCCTTCAGTTTCTATTATTGGGCCAGGGGGCAAGAGGTAAAACGGATAGACCAGGCTACGCGGGTCACGGTTTTCTTTGGGATGATAATTAATGGTGATATTCACTCGTCCACGGATCGGATCCGGATTCGTTTGTACGCTGTCTACAACAATGCGGGGTTCCCACATGGCCAACGCTTCTTCCACATACAGGCGAATCAGCAACAGGGTCTGAGTGTTCATGGGCAAGAAGACCAATTCTGACAGCCGAGAACCAAAGTCAGGCCGATACAGCCGTTCTCCAGGGCGGGTGCGTAAGATAACGTGAATGGCATCTTCAATATTGCGCTCGGTTGCACTCAGTTTGAGGCCACCTTGAATATTGACGCCAACAGGAAAGGCGATGCCCTGTCCGAGATACGCTCGATTTTGGGAACCATAAGTGTCAGGCATGGGGAAGAGAAAATAAAGGCAGAAGGCAGAAGGCAGAAGGCACGAGTAGGGTGGGCAGTGCCCACCCGCCTTAACCCGAGGCACGGCCATACCCCGATGGGTAGTTGCTGTGCAGGAAACTACTGATTTTGCGTAATGTGCCACTACCTTACTGAGCAAGATGCTGTGGTTTCTACTTGCCAAAAGTTAGGGTTTCAGGGCGATCGCCCAAACTTTTATTTTTTCGTGAAACTTGCCAAGTCGTGTAGGATCCGTCACTGCTTAACGTAACGCATTGATATACAGGCGTGAAATCTCTTACGAGTTCTTCTCTTCTTCTTTTTTCTGTTTTTCCTCCAGTTCAGCCTGTTTTTCTTCGACTTCCTGTTCCATCGCATCCATCTGCGCCTGCACAGCGGGTGGTGGAGGTACAGCGACACCCATATCCCCAATCAAGACATTCGGTTGCCCCTTCATGATGGTCGTAGCGACAGGCACCGGCACCCCTAACGGCCCAATAGTGAGTCCACTCACGACAGAGGTGACCCGAGCAGCTGGACGCCCACCAATGAGCACCGTAAACCCTCCTGTAGAAATAATGCCGGGGGCATAGTTGATCACCGGGCCATAGACCATGTCGCCGACACAGGCAGCAGGCTGTCCGCCGATCAGCACATTGGGCACGCCAGGGGGTAGCACTGAATCTCCGGTTGCAGTTTGATCGCCCACACGGGCGGCTGGAAATGACATTGTTAGACCTCCTGTTTTTCAATCGTCACTGAAACTCGTTTGCCCCGAACAGAGTAGCGCAGGGGCATATGCCTAGTTCAACTTGATGAGTCCACCCTGAACTTGCACCACACCTCCCTTCACTTCCGTCATCGCGCCACCCTGAACCTTGACTGTTGCCCCGGTCTGAATGGTGATGCCATTCATAGAAACTTCGACGGTGCTAGCTCCAACCGTTAATTTGATGTTCTGCATTCCCGTGAGGGCAATTTCTCCGGCATCAATCGAAATTTTGCCGGATGTACCCGTGCGTCCGGCTTTGATGTTGATATCCCCTGTTGAGGTGAGATCGATGGTGCTGCTGGAATCATCGAGGCGGAGGGTGTGACCACCATTGGACTGCATTTCCATGAATTGGCTGCTGTCGTTGAGCCGCAGATGGTGCCCATCGGTGGTCTGCACATAGACACCCTTTTCCACACCCCCCTTATCTTCTTCAACAAACTGGAGAGTGTGCCCAGTGCGGGTTCTGAAGGTGCGTAACCGTACCTGGCCGTCAGATACGCTGTCAGCGACCTGCTCTGGCGGGGCGTCTAAACCATTCCACACACCGCCGATCACGTAGGGACGATGAATATCGCCGTGTTCAAAGGCAACCAGTACCTCGTCGTCAATTTCCGGTAAGCAGTCAAACCCCCGGTTGTTGCCTACGCCAATGCCAACCACCCGTGCCCAGTTACTTTCGTGGTCTTCGGTTAGGGTGGGACACTTGACCCGCACCCGTCCCCAGCCTTCAGGGTCGTTGTTGTCGGTGACGATGCCCACCATCATGGCTTGTCCCGCTTTTGCTGGAGAGGAAGGGGCGATCGCCCCTAGTAAATCTCCCCCCCGCAACCCCCGCACACTGAATTCGGTCGTGTATTTCCGCTCACTGTAGATATGCCGAGCTTCGGTAATGTAGTATTTGCCGCTGTAGTTGCCCATCTCCTTGAGTTTGACCCCTTTCCCTGGGCGAATATTGGGATTGCCTTCTGCCTGGGCATCAGCATGGACAAACTCACCGACCAGCTCATTAAACAGGGCTTGCGCCATTTTCTCGGCTTCCTGGGAAGTAAACATCGGCTGGTCAACCACAATGAACTTGGGGTCAGAGGGTTGTCCCTGAAAGGCTGTACTGGTCTTTTTCCCGCTCCCCTGGTCTGTTTCCGTGATGACCTGGCCAGAAGACTTGGTGGCAATAATGGGGCGCTTTTGCTGGTAGTCCCAACCTCGCACTTCTACACTGGTCACCTGTTCAGCACTGGTCACCCGTACCTGCATGTCCGTGATGTGCTTCAGCCATTCCAGTTCCAATTCGTCATCCTGTTTGGGTTCCCGAAAGTGGAGTTTGCCATCCTGCACAAATATCTCAAACCCGTTACGTGCTGCCCGTTCCCGCAGAAATTCCATATTGGTCTGGTTTTTCTGAAAAATATAGTCGTGAGGAGAGCCACTGCTATCGAGAGTAGCTATCGGAATGCCTACGTCGTCAGCAAGCTTCTGAACCACATCACTGTCGGTCATGTTCTGGAACGACCGATTATGTCGTCCTCGGTGAAGCCGATGGGAAACGTCATACCCCCGCACAATAATGGGTGCCTGCGCCCCGGAGGTAAAGTGGGTTTCCAGGGCCGTAATTTCCCCTTCGATTACCTGCCCCTCTTCTTCGTCCTCAAACTCTTGTGCCTCGGTGGTACTGGACTTGAACCCAATGTTGATGGGCTTGCCAATTTGGAATAGGCTTTGGTGTTCCCAGAACTCGGTTTCGTCTTGTCCTGGTGCCTTGGAATTCCGAAAAACCAGGGTAAACATACCCGGCAGGTGCAGGCTCTCCTCCACGGAGATATGCAAAATATCTTCCATGAGCGCTTCTGGCGCGGGCTGACCGTCAATTTTGAGCGTTGGTTCGGCGATATAGGTCGATTCGGACATAGGAACCTCGGTTTTGGATTCACCGTGCGAGAGGCGCGGTTTGGGGCAGTTTTGGATTTTAGATTTTGGATTTTAGATTTTGGGTTGGTTGATGTGAGTGACGTTGGGTGGGCTGTGCCTACCCTACACTCTTCCCTTTTTCTTCTTCCCTCTTCTGCCGTTGCCATCAGCTCAGGAATAAGCTGCTGGATTCTTGTCGCTGGCCCTGTCCAGGGGCGGGCGTTCCCTGGTTGCGTCCGGGGGCGGGCGGATCAACTTGCTCTAGGGTTAAATTGATGACTGCTCGCACGGGGGTTCCATCTGGTAAAAACATGGTCAGTTTGAAATCGAGGTTTTTGATAAAACAACGTAAGTAACTGTATTTTTCGCCCCAGCTAAAGAGATAAATGGGGGGGCGCTTCTTTTCTCCTTCTCCTTGTTGAGTAAACTCGACGGCCTTAGTAAATGGCTTCACTTTATCTAAAACGGATAACTTGGCCTCAAAGGTATCTAGCATGATGTTGCTGATTTTCAAGGAGTAGGGGTTGGGGTGCTTAAAGCTCACCTTGTTTTGCCCCGAATCGGTGCGTGCCCCCTGAGACTGCTCCAGGGCCATGCTACGGCTGAAGGCAAGCTCGTTGGGGTTAAACATAAATTCGATATCTTCGACATCGTTATAGATGGCCGTGAGCTTTGCTTTTTCTAGCGTCATGATGGCTTCTGCTTTGTTAGCGTTTCAATCGTTAGAGGCGTCACCAGGGTAATCGCCCGGAGGAGTTACCGCCTAAGCGTTCTCGCTCGATAAGTAGGCGTTGGCGTAGTCGGTGGTAGATGACCCGTGCCAGTTGTTCGACCTGCTCAGGAGACTCGATGCCCTCTCCATCCAATGCCTCTGATTCGGAAATATCAGGAGGGTCAGTATGGGCAGGAGACGGTTCAGGGATGGGGGATGCTGAATCGGCGCTGGCTTGAATCATCACGTTCGATGACCGAGTGGATGCGGAGTCTTGGGGGAGGCTGCGCTGAATGTTGGTTTGGGGAGCCGAGAAGGGAGAGAGCGGTGTGAAGGAAGAAGCCGAGGCAGGGAGGGAGGGGGTAGAAGGCGCAGCAGTGGAAGAAGGTGACGGAGAAGAAGAGGCAGAGGGGGAGGAAGGAGTGCGTTGGAGAAGATCAGCAATGGTTGACCATTGACTGGATGGATTGGATGGGTGAGATGGATTGGATGGGTGAGGTGGGCTGGAAGGGTGAGATAGATTGGATGGGCTGGAAGGGGCAAAGGGGAGTCGCGAAGCGAACGGGGATGGACGTTCCCCGCTGGGCAATGGTGAATCAATGCCCATGGCAGTATTCGCCTCGCTTTGGGGGACGAGGTTGGGCGGGGTGCCCAAGGATACGGAGCTATTTCCGATGAGTTTGGGTTGCAGGGTGTGAGATTGTCCGAGGGGGGTAAGGGTCGTGAGGTCTTGGAGGACGGTGGGGAGCTGAGGGAGGGGCTGAGGGATAGAAGGATGAGGTGAGTGAGTGGGTGGGTGGGTAGGTGAGTCGTCAGGGGTTGGTTGGAGAGTCGGAGGGGGAGCTGAGTCAGCAGGGGGGGGACTCGTGGTTGTGGAAAAGCCGGAGGGAGGCTCTACAGCAGTATCTTGAGTGGGTGGAGTGATATGAGTTTCATTTGTGTTAAGCACAGCCCCTGCCACAGCATGGGCTTGAGGCATACGGGCACGACGATCATCACTATCCACCCTGGGATCTGCTTGGGAGGAGGGGAGGGGCGATCGCTCTGATCGCTCCGGGGGGTGCAATGGTACATCCGCCGTCTCGTTATCCATGCGAGTCTGTAGCGTTGGGGGGGGATTTGTGTTGGCAGAACTATCAACATCGTCAACAGGCTGTTCGCTGTCAAGTTCGCTGTCTTCTGGCCAGCTCGGAACCGTGGATGTCACATTGGTTGTGTCAGATGGGGGCTGTATCGGGAATTTTTCGGTTCGATAGGAGGTGTGTTGAGGGGGAATAGGAGGGGCGATCGCAGATGCTCCCTGGGATTGAATTTCCTGCGATCGCCCTTCCTGCGATTGGATTGTGCCGTGATTAGGGGACTGGGGCTGTACCTGTTGAGGTTGTTCTAACTCTCTCTGAATGAGCTGGAGTGGTTCCACTTGGGGTTGAAGAGGAAAAATCTCATCAGTCTGCGGCTGATTCTGCTGGGGTGATTTTTCCGGCTTTGGCTGGATGGATTGAGACGGTTCTTGGTGAAAGGATTCCGGCTGAATCGAACTAGATTGTGCTTGATCCAGTGGAGGATGACGACGGGGTGCCGGGTTCACCGGAGATATATCCGATTGAAGTGCATCCGATTGAAGTGCATCCGATTGAAGTGCATCCGATTGAAGTGCATCCAACTGGGAGATATCCGGCTGGGATACAGCGGGTTGAGATGCATCCGGTGGAGGTACATTCGCTTGGGAACTCTCGGTTTTGCGCTGAATAGATTGGATCGAGTGCGGCTGAGATCGGTGCGGCTGAGATGGTTGCAAGTTTTGCTGAATTGATTGAGCAAACTCCGAATCAAATATCTCCTGCCGTGGCAGCTCCGATTGTTGCTGAACAGACTGTATTTGCTCCGGCTGAAAGGATTCCGGTTGCGGGGGGGCTGACTGTGATTGCTCAGTACTGTGCTGAACAGACGGTGCTTGCTTGGGTTGGGATGATTCCGGTTGAGAGAGTTCCGGCTGTTGCTGAATCAGTTGAGGCTGGTGTGGCGGCGATAGCTCCGACCGAGAGGATTCCATCGGTTGGGAAATCAGTTGTATCGCTTCTGGCTGGAGTTGTTCCAGCCGTGGTTGTTCTAGCCGTGGTTGTTTCAGGGAAAAATGGGCGGGTGAGGAAGAGTCCTGATGTGTCTGAATCTGGGGCGTTTGATGGGATGGCTCCGGTGCGAATTCCACTGACGATGCAGAAGCGGAAGATGGGGGGGACTCTGGCTCATGAGGTGCCTGATATGGAGGATTCTCAGGGATGTCACTCTGATCACCATAGCCTTCCGTCAGAGAGGGCATGGCTAGTTCAGATGCAGATGCAGAATCTATAGCCTGGTTCCCACGGGAGTCAGATAGGGCTTGAGGAGGATTATCCGGTGAACTGGACTTATTCTGTCGGTTTGTGGATACTGGTTGAATGGATGGCGGAACCGAGGATTCAGCTATGGGTTTAGCAATGCTGGTTTCTCTGGGACGGGACTGCCCGCCGGAGTGGAGGGGAGATGCGTCACTGAACGATGGGGACGGAGGGGCGATCGCCCCTCTACCTTCTTCCTTCTCAGAGGTGTTTGGCAGGGAATAAAGCCGGGGTAAGTCGGGTGCCCTAGAGTCGGGTTGGCTTGCGGGTTGACTCCATGAAGTGGGCGGCTGGATTGCCCTGATTTCTGGGAATCTAGGAGAAGCTGTCGTCTGCGGTTGCAGTAACGGAGAAGCAGGTAAGCTGGGGTCAGCAGCTTGGCGTTGTAGTGAGGGTGCTGCTGTAGAGGGGAGCGGTGGATTCGGGGATTCTGGAGCATTCAGTGCCGCTTCTGGCATCTCCGGTTGGAAAAACGATAGATCACGGAATGCCAACTGGGTTTCAGCGATGGGATGTTTTAAGTCGGCAATAAAGATCGACGGATTCAGCACTGTCAGGGGGTTCGCCCCCAGAGGGCGCATAAACTGTAATCGTGGTGCCTGTTGTCCGAGTCCTTGGTGGGGCAATAACGGCTTCTTGATGCCAAGGGGTTGGGTATCCCTTGGCATCGAGTTTAGCCTTTGATTCGTCTGGGAGGACTCAGCCATCATTATCTGGTTTCAGTACAATATCCTTTGTGAGAGTGAGTGAAGGTGGGTTCGTTACCCCACTCTTCATCAGAAAAGATTAACTTTCAGCAAAATATCCTTTACTATCGCGGGAACCACGCTCTTCATTACTGCTAGGCGACTCGCTAGATATGCTGCCACTGTTGCCAGGTGGCTTTGATTGAACCTTCAGTCCTTCATAGGTTAGGGTCAGTTCCTCAATAGCGACACTGTTACCGTCCGCCTGTAATGACGGTGTTTTCCAGCCGACGGGAACTGCACCAATTAGGGTCCACGATTGCATGGTTTCCCCAGCTTGGTTGAAGACCAGAATAGTAACATTGCGGCGCAAGCCTCCCGAATTCCCTCCTGACCCTAAATTTGAAGCACTCCTACCTAAATCCAACACCTTGTCTAGCCATTCCCAAAAGGTAATATCATCAGTCATGCCCCGTTTCAGAATAATATCGTTAAACTTTGCCTGTTTGAGAAAAATGCGCTGCTGGTCGTTCACTCCACCTTCTAGGTACGTTTCCTTTTCGATTTGCACATCCAGTCCTGAGCATTCGCTGAAGGATGCAGCAATATTACCGCCAATCTCCACATAAAAGCGATTGGTTGTAATGTAATTTACCCCCGGCTGGCTCGATGTGGCCTCGGAGGGAGAGTTTTGGGTTGAATTTGATCTTGGACTCACCATTCTTTTTATCTCCCATAGCCTTGACGACGTTCTCTCTGAACCTGCAAATCTTGGCTGAGTAGCTCAAAAACGCGATCGCCCAACCGCATCAATGCCACTGGATCATCCAGAATCTTCTTGGCGAGGGGAGCGAGTTGGGCCATTTCATCGGGATGCAATATTCCCGATGTCTCTAGCGGAAATGGTAGCTTGGGATGACTGTGGGCACTTGGATTGGGGGGTTGAGAAGGCGGCATAATACGTCATTGAGATACGTTAGTACATATTAGGGCGTTGACAGCGACAGCGTTTGATAGTCAAGACATTAAAAGTATTACTCGTCGGGCGATCGCCGAGTCCGTGCCGTTTTTGCCTTTTTCAGCAAATGCTCAAGCTGGCGACGCTGGGCTTCAGCCTCCTGCCGTGCTTTTTCGGCGGCTTGCTCTTGCTCAAAGTCGAGAATGGCCTGGGCCTTGATTTTCTCATACTGGGATTGAGCTTCGGGTGAATCGAATTGCAGCTTAGTGATAGGAGATTTTGCGCCAGATGACTTAGCTGTGGATTCAACCCCATGAGCCCCTGCTTCAGGGGTTGTGTTACCTTCTCGAATCGCCTTTGCCCGACGCACCAGCCGAAATAAGTAGTCGCTGCCCTGATCTGTGGCGGGCGATCGCCCCCGCAACTGGTCTTGGAGTTGCTCGTAAATGGCCTGGGCGTAACCGCTCTGGGTGGCTCGCTGAATCAAGCTAACGATCACGGCAGTTGTCACCAACGCGATACTGGTCGGCACAATGGGCAACCATACTCCTTGGAAAAACAAACCGTAGGCAAGCCCCCAACCAGCGCCAACCCACACACCCAGCCCCAAGATAAAGGTAGGAAGTCGCCTGCTGATGAGGGCAATTCCTCCGCCCAACAGCGCCCACAGCCAAACCCATAGCCCCTCCAATAGCTCAGAAAAACTCCAAATCAGAGGGCGCTGGTCGAGCACCGCACTCAAAATCTGGCTCACGGCCTGGGCGTGTACCACGACCCCCGCCATTCCTCGAACTCCAGGCCGAGTTTCCGTGTAAGGAGTGATGAAAATATCGTTTGCCACCTGGGATGTATAGCCGATCAGCACGATGCGATCCTCGATCCAGTCTGGATCAACGCGATTCTCTAGTACATCCATTAGCGACACCTGGCGCACGGCATCCACATTGCTACGATAGTTAAGCATGACCTGATAGTCGGTCGCTCCTGTGGAGGCATAGCCTCCTGCCTTTTCCCCCAAGGGATCGAAGATGACATTTCCCATTCGCAAAGCGCCCCAATCGGTCTGATCTGGGAAAATCCCTTCCGATTCCAGGTAAATCAGACTGAGAAGAAAACTAAGGGACAAGACCTCGTTGTCGGGACTGTCATTGTTACAAAGGTGGCGATCGCCAACCACCACAGGCGGCGTTGCCGGGGCAGAAATCATAATGTTGCGGCGAATCATACCACCCACGTCTTCTGGGAAATCAGCAAAGCCTACCAGATCCGGTGGTGTACCCGGTGCAGGGGGCACACCAGGCTGGGTTTCAGAGCTGAGTAAACACGCGGAAACAATGCGATCGCTTGATGCCAATATCTCCGTCAGCGCAGCCCGACCTTCAGGCGGCCCTTGGGAAACGTCGCGAGCAATGTCAATGCCGATGGTTCGGGGGTTGTAGCTATCCAAATTCACTAACGCTTGTGCCAGAGTTCCATCATGGAGGGGATATTCCTGTAGAGTTTGAATGTCCGACTCTTCCACGCCGACCACTAGAACTCGCTCATCAGTTGCTTCCCTGGGTTTGAGGCGAATGAAGCGATCGTAGGCTCCTAGTTCCATGTCTTCAAAGACGCCGAACTGCCGCAGCCCCATCAATCCCCCAGCCACCACAAAGCTGATGAGTACCATCGGCCCCCCTGCGCGTTTGTTGATGTGATGTCGGATGCTTGCAAACATCATCGGTATCCGCTCCCTTCGTGATGTTTTGTATCTCTGATGTGTATCTCTGGGCTTGTGTTTTAAGGCGGGCTAATAGGGCGCGGAGCGCCCTATTAGCCCGCTAAGTCATTCCTGCTCTCAGTAGCTCGGCACAATTAAAAAAACAGATGTCAAGCGCTGCGCGGGCGGCGCAGGGTTTTACAGGTTTGATAATTAACTGTGCTCACTTACTTATTCCATTTCTTGACTCATCATCTGCTGGTGCGCTCGCTGAATAACTGTGACCCACTGGCGGCGATCGCGGTGGTCGAGCGTTAAGATCTCCATCATCGACCAGTGGAAGTTCATCGCAATGTAGGCTACCTCCTCTTGGAGCTGATCCAGGGGGTAGCCAATCACTCCCCCGGCACCGCTAGCTCCACATCAAACTGGGCAGCGCAGTGGGGGCATTCGGCAGGAACATGGAAGGTTCCCTGCTGGTTTAGCCGGTTGTAGGCTTCCCGCAAATACGCTAAATCAGGGGAAAATAATCCTTCCAGCATCTCAGGAGTTATCTGAGACAACGTACCCAGGCGGGTAATCACCTGGGACAACAGCACCAGAGTGATGTAGCCAGGATACGTCTGAACTCGGCGGTCTTTCTGCGCCAGCATTTCATCTTTTGCGGTGGCTAAGCGCATGGTGCCCTGCCGATGAACTGTTCCCTCGGAGTCTACAAGGCCACGGGGTAAGGTGAAGGATGCATCGGTCATTAAGCTAGGAGATGCATTTGGGGTAAAGGGCATGGTAATCGTCATGGGCCTCCTTAACTGCTGCTGAGGAACAACTGGTTTCTTGGGTAATCAGGAAGATGAACGTAAAAGTAGATGCTGCTCGGGATAAACAAGTATGTTGTGCATGCCTCTAAGGGATCTGCAGTTAACCGAAGGAGAGGGGGCGGCATCGCCGCGCCGCCCTAGTAAAAATTTGGTTCACGTTATTTAATTCTCAGTCCTAAAGGTGCTTTAGAACTGAGGTGTAATAGATGGCTCCGCAGAGGAAAAAGAGTTCAAAGAGTTCAAAGATTCAACATTTTCCGCCTGGGAAGAGACCTCCTTGGGAGACTCTCGGTTCTGATCAACGCTATCGTCCAGTTCATTGATCTGGCGGTAGAACTTTTGCAGATAATTCAGGTCGCAGGCGAAAAACCGCTCTACAACCCTGGGCGATATCTCATCCAATGCTCCCAGGCGAGTAATCACCCGCGATAGGATAATGACTGTTGCATAGGCTGGATTCGACCGGACACGCGGATCGCGTAAGGGCACAATTTCATCCATAGCTGTCGCAAGCCGCATAATGCCCACTTGATGAACAATCCCATCATCATCTAGATACCCCTTGGGTAATGTAAACTCAAATTCTGTCTGCATTATTTAGACTCCCTCCCCCGTCAACTGCACTCGGCTAAATTCCTCTACGGTGAGTTCCAGTTCTTCAATTTGAAAGTCCGTGCTATCGGATTTCACACCGGAGATTTTGTAGCTCGTCGGCCATCCCCGTAAAAAACGAAAGCGTGCCTGAGGCACCCCAAGCTGGTTGTAAATGGTCAAATCCCCATCCCGACGTTGCTTTGCCCAGTTCCCCTCTTCCACATCTTTCAACCATTTCCAGAGGGTGTCTGAAATGGTCATGCCACGGCGCAGCGTAATGTTCTCGCTTTTCATGTTGCCAGGAATTTTCGTTCGGTTGACCCGGCCTTTCGCAGCATTCGCACTCCCCCATTTCTGGGGTGTCACCTCACACACTTCGATTACCTCCTGACTACGCTTAAACCCCTGACATTCTGAAAAGTATCCATCGATCATGTCGTGGGAACCATTGAGCGAAATTTCCAGGTAAAAGCGCGATGTTGTCAGAATCTCATAGGGATCTTTTTTGGTTTCCATGATTCATTACTCAGGGGAGATATTCAGGAAAGGAAACACAGGCCAACAAACATGAACGTCAAAGCATTCAGGAACAATCAGGATGACTACGCTGCGTTAATGCGATGGCAGGTTTCATAGACAAACTCGACGGTCTCGGTAAATAGCTCTGTGCCACCGGGTTCCATCTTGGAGGTTTTATAGGTTTTTGGGAAACACCCGGTAAATTCCCACTTTGCCGCCGGATCGCCCGCTTGATTGTAAATTGTGAGAGAAGCGTTTTTTCGCTCTCCCCCCTTTGCCGATCCCTTACCTGCCATGGGGCCGCCCAGGGCGTGAGAGTCTCGAAACCAATCATGCATAGATTTATCTTCGGTGGTGGCGACAAATTCAACCATGACGGTACCGCTGGTGACGCCGCTAACCGTTGCCTGCATAAAGCTTGAGGCATCTTTGCGAACACCAAAAGACTTCATATCTCCTGCGGCTTCCAGGGTAATTTGGATGCCGCTGACTTTTTTGACAATACACTCTGTCATGCCGTCAAATTCTAGATAAAATTTGGAATTGGCTAGCAACTCGCCATCTGCCATTGTTTTAAGCTCCGTTCAATCGATACTAAAACTCTCACTCGTTCTTGATGAGGATTTGCTGAACACATAACTTACTTAACGCGCTTAATGTCTTCGCAGACAATTTCAAAGGTTTCGAACGCTAGGTCAGTGCCTGTAGCATCAAAGTCTGAAACCTTGTAGCTCTTGATCCAGGCATTTTTGATGTCCCACCGCATGATTTCATTATCTCCAGGGTCATAGGCGACGACGGAGCCATTCTTGCGGTTATCTGCCCATTTACCAGAGCCAGCACCTGATGCGCCGCTATAGTCTGTGGGCATGGTATCTTGCATCCAGGTATAAAAATCCAGATCCCCTTCGGCTAAATAGACTTCGATGGTGATGTTTGGATTTTCTTCGTATCCAGTGGAGGTGCTTTGGCGACGAGTTACGCCACCTTTTCCAGACATTAGGGGTTTCTCACTTCCTTGCACCTGTCCCTGGAATGTGACTTCTTGGACACTTTTCAAAAGTTTGTCGGTGAGTCCGTCAAATTCAACGTAGAACCGACTGGTTGTAATCGGATTAACGGGGGTTTGATTCTCAGCCATAGCTCATGTTTCACCTGTCAATTAGATCGGCGATTGGGGTGGGAAGAGATGAGGGGCGATCGCCCCTTATCTGCTTCCAAAAACCCACTAGGTTCTATGCAATTCGCCTGAATGCAAATAGGCAACAGTCTACTCAGCATGTATCCGAAAACCCCTGACGAAGCTTTCGGATCGCGTGTTGTTTACTGATTAGGTGCCCACTGGCTAATGCGGAAGATGACAAATTCAGCGGGGCGAACAGGGCACACACCCACTTCCACATAGAGGCGGCCTAGCATCATCGTTTCATGGGTGTTGATTTCCCCGTCACACTTGACATAGAAGGCTTCATTAGGAGAAGCACCAAATAAGGCACCATCTCTCCAAAGGCGGGTCAGAAACCCACTAACAGTGCGGTTGACCCGTGCCCACAAGTCCTGGTCATTTGGCTCGAAGACCACCCACTGAGTTCCAATTTCAATGGACTTCTCAATGTAACTGATTAAGCGACGAACACTGATGTAGCGCCACTGCACATTATCTGGCTCCACCAGAGTCCGGGCACCCCAAACCTTGTAGCCTCGGTTGTAGTTGGCAAAATTACGAATGCAGTTAATGCCTTTGGGGTTCAGCATTTCTTGCTCACGCATGTTGGTTTCGTAGGACAACCCGATGACGCCCCGGGGAGTTTCGTTAGCCGGAGCCTTAAAGATTCCTCGGGACTCGTCGGTGCGACACCAAATACCCATCATGTGGCCGCAAGGAGGCACCAGCAGAGGCCGACCGCCATTACTGGGGTTTGACACTTTAATCCAGGGATAGTATAAGGCACCAAACATGGAGCGGCGGTTAAGGGTGCTGAGCCACTTATCCACATCCTGGGGCTTGTATTGCTCTGGGGGAATCGCCCGATCATCATTCTTGCCAATCTTGACCGGGGGGGCATCTAGCACCGCCATGCGGTAAGCCGGGCCGGGGAACGCATTTTCACATAGACTGACCATCCGCTCCATCAGCGCATGAACCTGATCCAGGTCAAGCCAGCCCTTTTGGTAAGCACGCATCAGGTCAGGGCAGGCAATCATTGCCACTTCGTCGATTTCAAACAGTCCCTCAATGCCTCCCTTATCTTCACGAACCCCCTGGATATCCCGGTTGATCCGCTCAACACTTCCAATATAGGGAGGGGGGAGAATTTCATAGGTGCCATTTGCAGGTCGGAGAGCAATGGGACTGGGGCGGCGGCGTGTATTAGGAAATTCAAACGGAAATAAATCTTCAATCACGATCGCGTCAAAGTCCATGACTGCCGTTGCTACGAAGTCAGCTACCTCTGGATCGGGATCAGGATCCATCGTTAAATGCTCATAGGTTCGAACAATCTTCTCATCATTAACTTTTCCAGTAATTGTGAGTTTGAAAAATTCCCCTGTATTAAATGGCTGCTCATCATCCAATACCGGATTTCCATACTCATCTTCTTGGACTACTCCTGCATCATTCAAAAGATATCGAGGCTTTGGGGAGCTATCTCCAATCGTGACGTTATATCGATCAGAAGACGGTGCTGTGCCCTCGCTTGTTGAGTTAGTTGGTGTGATGCCCGGAGTATCAGGTAACCCAATTCTAAGAGAAGGTTTCTTTCCTGATGAAAGGATCTTCGTTGCTGTTTCTTCACGAGTAGGTTGTGGGGTACCGGGTTCACGGGTTCCAATACTAACTACCCAGCACCGTCCACCACCATTCAAGAACCAGCCTTGAACCGCAAATGGTAAGTATGCATTGAAGTCCGTAAAACCAGGATGAGCAGATCCAGGCTTACCAAAGTATTCGAGATACTGATCCCAGTTGGTAATCAACATGGGCTTAAACAGTTCAGCGTCACCCCGGATGTCTTCTGTGAAACCGACGAATCCGGCAACGCTCATGCTGACGCCCTCAATGGGACGGCTACCACGATCAACTTCTTCAACATATACACCGGGGGCAAAGTAATCCAATGCCATTGTTACTCATTCCTCCCTTTTGGATGGGGCTACTTTTAGTGACTAAGTAAGTGGTCACAATTAAATATAAAACTCGTAAACCCTGCGCTGCCCGCGCAGCCAGCAGCGCAGGGTTTTGTAGTTGGTTTTTAATGATGCCGAGATACTTATCTGAAACCTCGCCAGAGTTTTCGGAATCAAAAACCCCTGACCGGGATTTCGGGTAGAGGTTTAACAGAGTTTGGATAGATGGACACCCATCGCAGTGAAATACTGGGATAACTTTCTAGAACTCGTTTTTCAAGGTCAACAAATAAGAAAAGCTTGGTTACTTATGCATAGACCTGATGCCTGTGGCTCAGCGAGGGAACTGTAATCCTGACCTGGAGAGCTGGCCGCAAAGGCGCACACAATACGTCCCACAACTTAACGGTGTCAGACCATTCATGATCTGACACCCGAAGGGGCAATGCCCCCCGGCCCTGCAACTCAGGTGCTAGTATCTCCTCAGGTAAAGAATTGCGATTAGATAGAACGGAAATAATTTCCGAGAGTAGATATTGTTCACCTAAGGCCGTGTAGTCGTTAACGCTAATCAGAAACGACAAATCAAACCACTGAGAAACACCCTGCACGGCACCAACATCAGGGGATGGTGCAGCCGCGAGCGGGTCATTTGCCTCCCAAGTCTGTGTTGATGAATTATCAGGTACAGGCATGGAGGGCTTCCCTCGCCGTGCTTGCACGTGATAGCAATACACATTCAGCCCTGGGTAATCCAGATGGCTGAGCATTGGGTGGTTAAATGAAATCTGCTCTGTATCAATTGTAGACAGTTCCCTCGACAGGAATTCTGCGAGAGCTTGAGTAGTGGCAGAAATCATGCAATAGACCGTAGTCAATAACGTAATCCTAAATTAGAAGGTAACTCTTTAATTGACTATCAGACTTTAGTTAGGTTATCTAGAATCACGACTTGGCAAGCTTCACGAAAAATAGGGGTTTGGGGCGCGCGGAGCGCGCCCCAAACCCCTATTTTTCATTGTGA
>CAYXJG010000021.1:0-26625 GCA_964465285.1 uncultured bacterium | reverse complement strand
ATTCACGTCATTGAATTCACATTGATGCATGCGTCATATCAAATCCTCATCTGTAGACCCCCGAAACCAAAATACCCCCAAACCCCTATTTTTTCGTTATGAATTTGAGAACTTTGCCAAGTCGTGTATTAACGTTAATGCGGCTTAATGCATCATCCAATACTTCCATGCTGAATAGGCTAGGGTCACGATCCCAGTGATAATCGATGTCTCATCAACATGGAACTTGGGATGATGGAGCGGATAGTTTGGTTTTGTGGCAGACCCTACTCCCAGGCGAAACATTGTTCCAGGAGCATGGTCGAGGTAGAGGGCAAAGTCTTCAGCGCCTAGGGATGGCTCAGCAATGATTTTGACGCGATCGCCCCCCCAGGCTTCTTTGGCTGCATGTTCGGTAATCTGCGTCAAGAAATGGTCGTTTTGCACCGAGGGCACCCCTCGTCGGTAGTTCATCTTGTGTCGCGCCCCAAAAGTTTTGCACACGCTAGACACAATGCCCTCAATCCAGTCGGGCAACTTAGCACTACTTTCCGGATGGAGCGATCGCACGGTTCCCGTTAGTTTCACCTGGTCAGCAATTACGTTGGGAGCACGACCTCCGCTAATTTGCCCAAAGGTCAGCACGACAGGATGGAGGGGGTTTTGGGTGCGGCTGATGGATTGTTGTAGCAAGGTAATGACTTGGGCTGCAATCCACACGGCATCAATGGCCTCATGGGGTCTCGCCCCGTGGCCTGATTCTCCCATAATGACAATCTCAATATCATCCGCAGCAGCAGTCAACGCTCCATATCGAACGCCAACCGTTCCAGCGGGAACACTCGGATAGGCGTGCAGGCTAAAAATTGCAGATACACTATCCATCACGCGATCGCGCAGCATCCAGCTAGCTCCCTGGGCAGTTTCCTCGGCGGGCTGAAATAAAAATCGGACATTTCCAGGCAGCTCGCCGGACAGTTGCGACAGCACCATCGCTGTGCCTAGGCCTATGGTCGTGTGAAGATCATGGCCGCAGGCATGCATGATACCCAGATGCTTCGAGGCATACTCCAGTCCCGTGCGCTCTTGAATAGGGAGAGCATCCATGTCTACTCGAACTGCAATCAGTCGCGGATCGCTTCCCTTTCCCGTCAGTTCAGCCACGGCTCCGGTCTTGCCTACAAATTCCTGTACCTGTAGCCCACAGGAGGATAAAACGCCCGACACGTAGGCAGCGGTTTGATATTCTTGTCCACTCAGTTCAGGATGGGTATGAAGATGGCGGCGAATTTCAATGAGTCGGGGAGCGAGGTCAGTAGCAATGTCTTTGATGCGAGTCAGCATAGTTTACAGTTTAGCAATTGCGAGTTGGAAACAAGGATGCCGGAACATCTATTTTGTCAGGCGGGTAGAGCAATGCCTGCTGCCTCAGCAAAATGAGTTGCCAATGATGTCATCCTCGTCGCTTAGAACCTATCCATCCCGCCGTCAGGAGACCTTTGATTCCCAAACACTCCGGCGAGGTTTCGGATAAGCACTTGGCCAATGATGTGGCGTATACCTCATCATAAACAGATGTGGCCCCTGCCCATGACGCAAATCCTTAACCTCTCAACCTGACCTCTTAACCTAGTATTGCTCAACAGCGAGATAAGTTTTGGTGGAGAAGCCTCGCGTACGCTACTCACCAGGCAATAATTCAAAGTTCGCTTGGCGAACTGCTAGATTACATCCTCTGTATCAAGGATGTATCAAGGATGTATCAAGGAAGACCTGAATGCCATTGCAAGGACCCAGCCATGATGATCACAACCACAGCAAAAGCGATCGCCCTTCCTCTCCCTTTGTTCTCTCTCACCCATCTTTTCCCCATACCATCTCTCGCGGTCGCCCAACGGCTGTGGCGGTCAATGAACATCCCTCAAGAGATTGTAGCCGAATTGATAAAGGCGATCGCCACTCCCCTCACATCCTGGCTTGACCAACATCCTCTCGTCGTCTGGGCAATTCACCATCCCTTCATCAGTCTAGGAGTATTTGCAATCCTGCTATTGCTGACTTGGTCTCTGTTTCAAGCCTTTGTCGAAATCCTGCAAGAACTCTGGCTACATGTGCTGAAAGTTCCGCTGCATCTGGGCCGATGGATGCTCCGGGGCATTTTTCGCGTCACGGTTTATCCTATCATCAAGGCCGTGAGCCGCACTACAGGCATCGATCAGCTCCCGCGTTCTAACTCATCCGCTGCCTCATTCTCACCCTTGCTGACGCCTCCAGAGCCCTCGCTTGTAGACCTGGATCACGGGCATGAGACTTCCAGTGGAAACCATGCTCACCCATACGTTTATGCCCCTGCCCTGACAGACACCACAGTCCTTCCCCTAGTTGAGGCAACCTGCCCATCACCTATAGAGCGGACAGACGAATCCGAGACCATCGTTCAGCTCCTACATCAATTGGAGAAGCTCACCTATGAACAAAACCAAATTTTGCACCGAATTGCTTGTTTAACCGAAAACAATCATCCTTCTGCATGAGACTGATTCCGTGAAAATAGATTCTCAAATTGCTCTGTCTACTGCTAAAACATTGTTAGAACTCAGGCAAGAATGCGATTTTTGAGCGTGATCCGCTCCGACCGCAGCTCAAAGACCTGGATTTTCAACGTAATGATGAACGTTATGATAAATGCTGTGAGCATTCGCTCTAGTAAGTTTTTCAAACTTGACGCAATCTTTATTGAGAAAACCGGGCATACTACACCTACACCGAGACTCAAAGAAACTTGGCTATGACCAACTCCTCATCGTCACCCCGTCGCGCTTTAGTTGTCCGGCACAACTTATCGCCTTTTGGAAACAAACTCGTTCAGGCTGGAATTGCTGAAGCAGAGCAGATACAGCAAGCCCTAGTCGAAAGTCGAAAGTCAGGGCGATCGCTGCCTGATGTCATTCAAGACATGACAGGCAAAGTGCTTCCCCCGGATTTGATTCGTCAATACAAAAAACAGCAGCTCTTTGAGTTAAAGATTTTATATGGTGTAGAATCTCTTGATCCGGAAATTAAAGAGATTCCTACAAGCCAAATTAGCCATCTCATTGATTCCCTCATTCCTGTTGATATCTGCCGCCGATATCGCCTGATTCCACTGTCTCAGCATGATGATCACGACCCACCCTCAATTTTGGTGGCCATGGTCAACCCTGACGATTTGGCAGCCCAAGACGACCTCAATCGTATCCTCAGAGCCCAGGGACTAGCCCTGAGCCGCATGGTTATCACCCCTGACGACTATCAACGCCTGATTTCCATGTATCTGGATGAACAGGTTGAGCGTCAGCAGCAAGAAGCGAGAGAATCCCAGGTCGATGTTAAAACCGACCTGGAAGGGCTGGAGTACCTCGACTTAGAAGATGCCCCCGATGAGGTAGAAGCTGACCTAGCGGCTGCCGTTCAGGATGCAGACGCTGCCCCGGTCATCGCTCTGGTCAACAAAATTTTGGTGAAGGCACTGCAATCTGGTGTCTCTGACATTCACGTTGAGCCTCAGGAAGAACATCTGCGAGTTCGATTCCGCAAAGATGGGGTTCTCGCCGAAGCCTTTGAGCCACTGCCCAAAAAAATTGTTCCAGCGGTCACTGCCCGCTTCAAAATTATTGCCAACCTCGATATCTCCGAGCGACGATCACCGCAGGATGGCCGTATTCGCCGTATCTATGATGGGCGCAAGGTCGATTTCCGGGTGAATACTCTACCCAGCCGCTATGGGGAGAAGGTGTGCCTGCGAATTCTCGACAACTCTGCAACTCAGCTGGGCCTTGACAAACTTATTACAGACGAGGCTTCTCTAGATATCGTAAAAGAGATGGTGGCACGGCCTTTTGGTCTCATCCTCGTGACTGGGCCAACAGGTTCAGGAAAAACGACTACCCTGTATTCGGCCCTAGCTGAACGCAACACCCCTGGGGTCAACATCAGCACAGCAGAAGACCCCATCGAATATTCGTTGCCCGGCATTACCCAGGTGCAGGTGATTCGAGAAAAGGGCATGGACTTTGCCTCAATTCTGAGAGCCTTCCTCAGACAAGACCCCGATGTCATTCTAGTAGGTGAGACCCGAGACCGAGAGACCGCAAAAACCGCCATCGAAGCAGCGCTGACCGGGCACCTGGTTTTAACGACACTCCACACTAATGACGCCGCAGGGGCGATCGCCCGTCTTGATGAAATGGGCGTTGAGCCGTTCATGGTGTCCGGTGCATTGCTAGGTGTGCTAGCTCAGCGTCTTATGCGGCGGGTCTGTAGCGAATGCCGAGAATCTTACCAGCCGACTCCGGAAGAGTTATCCCGCTTTGGGCTAGCGACTTCCGGTGATTCAGAGCACACTTTTTTCCGGGCAAAAACCCTAACCCCCGACGAAATTCAAGCTGCGAGACAGTCCGGCACGTTATGCTCCAATTGCGGTGGTAGTGGATACAAAGGTCGCTGTGGTGTCTACGAGGTGATGAGAATTACCGAAACCCTCCAAACCTTAATTACCGAAGGTGCGCCCACTGAGCGGATTAAAGAGGTTGCTGTTGAAGAAGGGATGAATACCCTGCTGGCCTATAGCTTAAACTTAGTGCGTCAAGGATTGACGACGCTTGAAGAGGTTGAGCGAGTTACCTTTACCGACACCGGCCTCGAAGCCGAGTTGAAAGCCAAACGGAAGACATCTCTCATTTGCCAGACCTGTGGCGCAGATTTGAAGCCTGAATGGCTGGACTGTCCCTACTGCACCACCCCTAGATTCCAAGATTAGTGCGCTGCGCAGAGGTCTGCCGGGATCAATCCTCAAGGTGTTGACCCTGACAGGCAAAACAGTCGTAATACACAGAATGTGCCCTAGAATTTTTTACGCTCGTCACTGCTGGACACATACGTATAACTCACACACAAGGGAGAACACACATGGAGTTAATGATTGAAGACCTTATGGAACAGCTGGTTGAAATGGGAGGCTCAGACCTGCACCTCTCAGCTGGCTTGCCTCCATACTTTCGGATTAGCGGCAAGTTGACTCCCATCGGTGATGAACCGATGACATCTGAGCAATGTCAGCGCCTCATCTTCAGTATGCTCAACAACACCCAGCGTAAAAACCTAGAGCAGAATTGGGAACTAGACTGTTCGTATGGTGTGAAAGGGTTAGCTCGTTTCCGAGTCAATGTCTACAAAGATCGGGGAACCTATGCAGCATGTCTTCGGGCACTTAGCTCCAAAATTCCCAATTTTGACAAACTAGGGCTACCTGATGTCGTTCGGGAAATGGCTGAAAAACCCAGAGGTCTGATTTTGGTAACTGGCCCCACGGGTTCAGGTAAAACGACGACTCTGGCAGCCATGATTGACCTGATCAATCGAACCCGAGCAGAGCACATCCTCACGGTTGAAGACCCTATTGAATTTGTCTACGAACCCATCAAAAGCCTGATTCACCAGCGGCAACTGGGCGAAGACACGAAAAGTTTTGCAAATGCCCTGAAAGCAGCACTGCGGGAAGACCCAGATATTATTCTGGTGGGTGAGATGCGTGACCTCGAAACCATTTCTCTGGCTATTTCCGCTGCGGAAACAGGCCACCTCGTTTTTGGCACCCTGCACACCAGCTCAGCCGCGCAGACCGTTGACCGGATGATTGACGTCTTCCCTGCGGATCGACAAACTCAAGTGCGCGTTCAGCTTTCCAACTCTCTGGTGGCAGTTTTCAGCCAGACGCTGGTTCCTAAGCAAAATCCAAAACCTGGCGAATTTGGCCGTGTCATGGCCCAAGAAATTATGGTTGTAACGCCTGCTATTTCAAACCTCATTCGAGAGGGGAAAACATCCCAGATCTACTCCGCCATCCAAACAGGTGGAAACTTGGGTATGGTGACTCTGGAGAAGGTTCTAGCCGATTTATACAAGGCCGGAACTATCTCGTTTGAAGCGGCAATGTCGAAGACATCGAAGGCAGATGAATTGCAGCGCTTGGTTAACGCTGGCGGAGGTTCTGCCGGAGCAAAAGGACGCCAAGCTGCTGCCGCTGGAAAAAGATAGATCGAACACTCAGACCAACTCTTGGTCGATTAGAACGAAGGGGCTTCTGCCCCTTCCTATACCCCTTTCATAGAGCTTTATCACATATCTGCTTTACAAGCATTCATCAACTTCCTGATATATGAGGGTATGCTGAGAGAATTGGTGCTTATCTATAGTGTTTGTACAGCAACCTGCTAACCTGCCTGTACGGCAACCTAGTTCTGTTTTCAAATCGTTACTCGTGACATTAGGTGTTTAGCCATGCCAACCTATGTTGTAAAAGCCCGGGATTCTAAAGGGAATCCGCGTAAGCAAAAAATTAATGCGGCATCTATTGCAGAAGCGCGCACTGCTGTACGAGATCAAGGACTCTTCCTTCAGGATCTAAAAGAAGCTCAGAGTTTTGATCCCAACAATATTGACCTGAGCTTTATTACAGACGCAATGACAAGCGTCAGCGTAAAAGATAAAGCTATCTTTTCAAGACAGTTTGCCGTTTTGATTAACGCCGGGGTAGCACTCGTTCGAGGGCTGGGCGTCCTGTCAGAGCAGTGTCCCAACCCGAAGCTCAAAAAGGCGCTGCTGGAAATTAACAGCGATGTCCAGCAGGGAACCAATCTATCCGATGCGATGCGAAAGCACCCTAACTGTTTCGACGGGCTGTATGTCAGCATGGTGCAGGCTGGTGAGGTTGGAGGTGTGCTTGATGAGGTGATGAATCGCTTGTCAAAGCTACTGGAGGACATGGCACGGTTGAACAACCAAATCAAATCTGCCATGACCTATCCGGTTGCCGTTGGCGTGATTGCAACAGCTGTGTTCGTTGGGATGACCGTCTTCTTGCTACCTACTTTTGCCGATATCTTTGAGGAGCTGGGAGCAGATCTGCCGGTATTCACACAGATCATGATGGGCATTAGTGATTTTTTGAGAACACCCCTCTATATTGTGGGTTTGATTGTCACGATTGGCTTGCTCTCATTTGCGTATACGCGATACTATGCGACTCGCGTAGGCCGTGAGACGATGGATCGGTTTTTCCTAAAGATGCCGTTATTTGGCGATTTGATCCAGAAAACTGCAGTTGCTCGGTTTTGTAGAACGTTCGGTTCTCTTTCGCGTTCTGGGGTGCCGATCCTCACAGCTCTTGAAATCGTGCGGGACACCGCAGGCAATCAGGTGATTGCAAATGCTGTTGAATCAGCCCGGCAAGAAATTCAAACCGGAGGCATGATTAGCCTGGCTCTCCAGCGGGAGCAAGTGTTTCCTGTGATGGCCATCCAGATGATCAGCATCGGAGAAGAAACAGGGGAAGTAGACACCATGCTGATGAAGGTTGCGGACTTCTACGAAGATGAAGTTGAGCAGGCCGTGAAGGCGCTGACATCAATTATGGAGCCTATTATGATTGTCGTGCTAGGCGGCATGGTCGGTTCGATTCTGGTTGCGATGTATTTGCCGATGTTCAAGGTGATGGATGCAATCGGTTAGCCTGATAACCTCCTTCGCGTCGAATTCGTGTTTAAGGGGGATTGAATAGCGTTTGACAACGGTTGACGTTGCTTGGGTTGTGCGGCGTGCGCGCCACCCTGACAGAATGGGGACAGCCGCATCTCAGTCTTTTTGCTTTGCATCATGCCTTGACATTGATGATGAGACAACCTTCAACATTGTTAGTATTCAACACTGCTGGGATGCTGTGGAGCATTACCATTCTGACCCAACTTAGGTCTGCGCAGTCAGTTTGAGCATCGTTATAGTTCTGGTTGTGCTCTGGTATGGACGTAAATTCAGCAGTGCAATTCCAGCCACACGACATACAGCTGGAATCAGGCAGATCTGGCTTCAATCGAACGAACGGAGTGTCACCCGTGCAACGTCACGCTTAAAGAACAGGGTCAATCTCTCTGGGCTTACTTTAATTTCTAAAACTGACAATTTCTAAAACTGACAAATCGCCGGGTGCCAAGTAGTCCTGGAGGTGCCCAGCACCATGAGGTGAGTGGCAATATGCCTGAACTTCTTCCTAAACGCACCCGAGCATTCTCTGCTACGTTTGGTCGTAGCTTACATTGTGCATTAGCGCTCATCTCCTAGCGATAGATTTTGGGTGGATTGACTTCCGTGCTTAACTCTTGTGACAATACGTCAGCTAAGTATTTTCTATGCTTGCGATCGCCCAACTCTTAACTCCTATGCCCAGATAGCACAACTCGATTCAGGCGAATCCTTCATCTCTCGTTTTGTTGTTTATGCTTTAATAGCTTGTTCCTGATCCCTGGAGGAAATGCCTACCCTCTTGATTGCTGTCGCCTTCAACCATCATGCGCGAATTTTCTACCCTTGTTGACCTGTTACGTTTCAGAGCCGCATCTCAACCAGATACTCAAGCCTTTGTTTTTTTGCGAGATGGTGAAGACGAGGATAAGGGACTCACTTACGGAGATTTAGATCGGCAGGCACGGGCGATCGCCGCGACGCTGCAAGCACAGGGAGCCGTCGGAGAACGGGCGCTACTGCTCTATTCCCCCAACCTAGACTTCATCACTGCGTTTTGGGGATGTCTGTATGCGGGCGTATTAGCAGTACCCGCTTACCCGCCCCGACCCAACCAGACCCTGACACGGCTCCGGGCTATCATGGACGACTCGGGTGCGGCGTTTGCCCTGACAACGACGCCCCAACTGAGCAACATGGGGCGACTACTGGAGAAAAATCCCGATTTTGCTACCCTCCAGTGGGTGACAACTGATGCGTTGCCAGAGGGCCGTGAAGAAGCATGGAATAATCCATTGAGCTCTGCAGATGCCCTGGCATTTTTGCAGTACACCTCCGGATCAACAGGCGCACCGAAAGGCGTCATGGTCAGTCACGGCAACCTGATGCACAATGCCCGGTTCATTCGGGAGAGTTTTCAAGATTCTGAAGCAAGCACCAGCGTATGCTGGCTGCCTCCCTATCACGATATGGGGCTGATTGGGGGTGTGCTTCAGCCTATCTACCTGGGTGCCCTGGCGGTGCTGATGTCACCTGTGAGCTTTTTGCAGCGGCCCTATCGCTGGCTAAGGGCGATGTCTCATTACCAGGCACGAACCGCCGGGGGACCAAATTTCGCCTATGACCTCTGCGTGCGGCAAATTACCCCTGAGCAACGGGATCAGCTAGATTTGAGCGCATGGGCGCTAGCCTTTTCGGGGGCAGAACCTGTCCGGGCAGCAACCCTCGATCAATTTGCAGAGATGTTTGCCCCATGCGGATTTCGGCGGGAAGCTTTCTACCCGTGCTATGGCATGGCAGAAGCGACGCTATTCATCACCGGGGGCGATCGCCAACCTGAACCGACCACCGCTACGGTACAGAGCCAGTCTTTAGAAAGCACCCACGTCACAATTGTGCCCTCGGTGGAAACCTCGATGGAGAGCTCCCAAAGCAGCACGGGTACGCGACGGCTGGTCAGTTGTGGGCGTTGCCATCCCGACCAAGATTTACTGATCATCCGCCCTGAAACCCACCAGGTCTGTCGAGAGCATGAAGTCGGTGAGGTCTGGGTATCGGGTGATGGGGTCGCCCAAGGCTACTGGAACCGTCCCCAACAGAGTCAGGAAACCTTTCACGCTACTGTGCTTGATGCCGATGGTAATGCTCATCCCGTCTGGGGCGATCGCCCCTTCCTCCGCACAGGAGATTTAGGATTTTTGCACAGGGATGAACTATTCATCACCGGACGCATCAAGGATTTGATTGTTATCCGAGGGCTGAACCATTATCCCCAAGATATTGAGCTAACGGTGGATCAGTGCCATGACGCACTGCGACAGGGGTGCAATGCTGCCTTTTCCGTAGACGTAAATGGGGAAGAAAAGCTGGTAGTGGTGCAGGAGGTAGAGCGGCGATCGCTTCGGCAGCTAAACATTGAGGACGTTACCCAGGCGATACGACAGGCGGTGGCAGAACATCATCAGCTTCAGACCTATGCTGTCGTGCTGCTGAAAACAGGCACCATCCCCAAAACGTCCAGCGGTAAGATTCAGCGCCATGCCTGCAAAGCAGGGTTTCTCAATGGCACCCTGGATAAGGTAGGGCAGTGGGTGGACAGAGAAGAAGACGGAACCAACCCGATATCCCTAGCCTTGGCCCCAGGGGAACTCTCGACTGCCCTGTCGTCCCAGCTTCCCCTGCAAGCCATGTCAGGCCAGGTACAGGTAATTCAGCAGTGGCTCGTGTCAAAGCTGGCCGCTACTCTGCACGTGCCCGAAGCCCAGATCAGCGTCCACGAACCGTTTGCCCGCTACGGCCTGGACTCTGTGACGGCAATTCGGCTTTCTGCTGACCTGGAAGACTGGACGGGGGAACCGCTGGCACCGACGGTCATGTATGACTATCCCACCATTGCAGCCCTGGCAGCATATTTGGGAGGCGGAGCGGGGGAGGACGATCTGGCGCAGGAGCCGCCCTATTCGGTAGGCCCCTCCTTAGGAGATGAGGCGATCGCCATTGTCGGGATGGGCTGCCGCTTCCCTGGTGCAAGCAGTCCCGACGCTTTCTGGGAATTGCTGCAAGCAGGGCGAGACGCCATCACCACCGTTTCCAACCGCTGGCAAGGCAATGAATCAGCTCGCAGAGGCGGGTTTCTCGACCGGGTAGACACCTTCGATCCTCAATTTTTTGGCATTTCTCCCCGAGAGGCCAATCGCATGGATCCTCAGCAACGGCTGCTGTTGGAGGTCAGTTGGGAAGCCCTGGAGTACGCAGGCATTTCCCCCAACGCTTTGGCAGGCACCTCAACGGGGGTGTTCATTGGCGTCAGCAACACAGATTATGCCCAACTCCAGGTACGCTCCGACAGCCGCATCGATACTGCTCAAGATCCCTATTCCGGCACGGGCAATGCCCACAGCATCATCGCTAATCGCCTCTCCTACTTGCTGGACTTGCGGGGGCCATCTCTATCTATCGATACCGCCTGTTCCTCCTCTCTAGTAGCGGTGCATGTCGCATGTCAGCATCTCCGCCAGGGGGACTGCCATCATGCCATTGTGGGGGGCGTGAATCTAATTCTGGCTCCTGACCTGACCACCACCTTCACCCAGGCCGGCATGATGGCACCAGACGGGCGATGTAAGACCTTTGATGCTAGTGCTGATGGGTATGTCCGGGGGGAAGGGTGTGGCGTGGTGGTTCTCAAGCCCCTGTCTGTGGCTCAGCGGGACGGAGACACCGTGCTGGCAGTTATCAAAGGTTCGGCTATTAATCAAGACGGGCGCAGCAATGGCCTGACCGCCCCTAATGGGCCAGCTCAGCAGGCGGTGGTAAGACAAGCCCTGCAGCGGGCTGGGGTGCGCCCTGACCAGATCAGCTATGTAGACGCCCACGGCACAGGTACCCCTCTAGGAGACCCCATTGAACTCAACTCTCTGCGGGCGGTGCTCATGCAGAAGCGATCGCCCCGCACCTCTCAAGACCTGTCCCAAGGCAATCCATTAGAGGCAGCCTGCTGGGTCGGCTCCGTGAAAACCAATATCGGGCACCTGGAAGCCGCGGCAGGCATTGCGGGGCTGATTAAAACTGTTCTGGCGCTCCACCACCAGGAGATTCCGAAACATCTCCACCTCCAGTCCCTCAATCCCCACATTGCCCTGGATGGGACGCTCATCCAGATTCCGACAGAGCGCCAGCCCTGGCCTGCGGGCGATCGTCCCCGGTATGCAGGGGTGAGTTCCTTTGGGTTTGGCGGCACTAATGCCCATGTGGTCCTTGCCGAAGCCCCTTGCCAGAACGAGCCTCCCCCTTTGAAACTTGGCTCCCATACCCGTGGACATGGTAGCGGGAAACTGGAAGAGTCTTTCAAACAGGGCACTAACGAGCGGCTCTGCCATCTGGTGACGCTCTCTGCGAAAGGGGATGGCGCGCTTCGGGAGCTTGCCAAGCGGTATCAGGCATTTCTGATGCGTCATCCCAAGGTCAATCTGGGAGACCTGGCATTCACAATGAATACTGGGCGATCGCCCCTGACCCATCGTCTTGCCATTCCCGCTGCTTCTGTGGAGGAACTCCGGGATCAGCTGACGGCCTTTGTGCAGCAAGACGGGCAAGATGCTTCCCAACCGTGGACTGCTGGAAACTATCCGAGTAGCGATGCTCCGGGGGTGGTTTTTTTGTTTACGGGACAGGGGGCACAATACGTGAACATGGGGCGCGAGCTGTACGAAACACAGCCTGTTTTTCGCGCTGCCCTCGATCAGTGCGATCGCCTCCTCCAGCATCACCTGGACATTCCCATCGTGCAGTTGCTCTATCCTGACTCTAGCGTTGAAGGGGCTGAGAAAGACGCTGCCCATACCCTGAATCAGACACGATACACCCAGCCGGCTCTCTTTGCCGTGGAGTATGCCCTGGCACAACTCTGGCTATCCTGGGGCATTCAGCCCAGGGCCGTGATGGGCCACAGCGTAGGGGAATACGTGGCAGCGTGCATTGCAGGCATGTTCAGCCTGGAAGATGGCCTGACCCTGATAGCAGCGCGATCGCGGCTGATGCAGGCATTGCCCAAAGGGGGCGCGATGGTGGCGGTGTTTGCCCCTAAATCTCAGGTACAGACTGCGGTGGAGCACTATCCCGGTGTGGTGGACATTGCAGCGGTGAATAGCGAACGCAACATTGTCATTTCCGGTGAGCAGGCAGCGGTTGATGCCATTGTGCAGCAGTTGGAAGCCGATGGGGTGGAGGGGCGATCGCTCTTGGTGTCTCATGCCTTCCATTCTGCGTTGATGGAGCCGATGCTAGAGGAATTCCGCTCCATTGCGGAAACGATTCGCTATGCCCCTCCCCGGATTCCGCTCATCTCCAATGTGACCGGACAGGTTGCAGACAAAGCCATGACCACCGCTGACTACTGGTGTCGCCACATCCGTCAGCCCGTCCAGTTCGCAAACGGTATCGAAACCCTCATCAATGAGGGCTATTCTATATTTCTGGAAATTGGCCCTAAAGCCATTCTCTCTGGCATGGCTCGGCAACATATTGCGGCCCAGGGAAGCGGAACGGGAAACACCCCGAAAAATCACCTGGAATGGCTGCCCAGCCTGCGATCGCGCCGTTCCAACTGGGGACAGATGCTCCAGACCCTCGGCAAGCTCTACATCCTGGGCGCAGCGATTGACTGGCATGGCTTTGACCAGCCATACAACCGCCAACGTCTCATCAACCTTCCCACCTATCCCTGGCAACGCCAGCGCTACTGGTTCACAGAGGGATGGGAGGCGGATGATGTCGATGTCACGGTTCGTCCAAGGGCCCAGGACTCTATCCAGAAACCAGACTGGACATCCTGGCTATATGAGCCGCAGTGGATTCCGTTGGGAAATGCAGCACACGCCATAAATAATGACACTCAACACGCCACCACGGGCATCTGGATTGTGTTGACCGATCCAGATGGCATCGGCAAGGCGATCGCCTCTCCCCTGGAAACTGCAGGGCAAAAGGTGGTGGTTGTGCATCCCGGCGATCGCCTCAAGCGGCTCTCCGCCCTCCGATGGCAGGTCAATCCATCAAGTCGAGCAGACATTCAGCGCCTTTTTACAGAAGTCGCTGAATGTCTGGCGTTGCCCATTCACGGCATCATTCATGGATGGGGCATCGCGGATGACAGCGTTAACAACTTGTCCAGTGAAGGGGTGGGACGATCCTGCCAGAGCGCCCTGGCGGTGACTCAGAGCCTTGTGAACTTATCGGCCCAACACCCCGCTAAGCTCTGGTTTCTTACCTGCTACGCCGTCGAGGTTGTCGTTGACGGACAATCTCCGCAGGCATCTCTGAATCTTGCTGAAGCACCCCTGTGGGGATTGGCCAAAGTGCTCGCATGGGAACACCCTGAGCACTGGGGCGGCATTCTTGATCTGGATTTGGCAGAAGCCGGAGGCTCCAACGCATCGGAACTCGGGTCGTCCCTTGCGCAGCAAATGCTTGTACCTGATGCCGAACGATGGCTGGCTCTGCGACGGGGAGAGCGATATACCCTGCGCCTAGCACCCAGCACTGCCCCGGTCGATTCAAGTATTGATCCATCGAAAAATGGGGCATTGCTCCATTCGAAGATTGCTGACTGGAGCCGACCTGCTGCCACTTACCTGATTACGGGGGGATTAGGGGCGCTGGGATTGGCGATCGCCGAGTGGATGGCGTCCCAGGGCGCAACACACCTGACGCTCATGGGGCGGCGATCGCCCTCACCTCAAGCTCAACAACGACTAGATGCCCTGCACAAACGGGGAACCGAGGTTCTGGTCGTACAAGCAGACGTGACCCAAGCATGCGACATTAACCGGGTGATGGCAGACATTCAGGGATCTGGACATATGCTGTGCGGCGTTTTCCATGCAGCGGGCGTGTTGCAGGATGGCGTGTTAGCGCAGCAGACCTGGGAACAGTTCCAGACAGTGATGAACCCTAAAGCGGTGGGAGCGTGGCATCTCCATCGGGCTACCCAGGATTGTGATCTGGACTTTTTTGTGCTGTTTTCCTCCGTGGCCTCCCTCCTGGGGTCACCCGGCCAAGGCAACTATGCCGCTGCCAATGCTTTTCTGGATGGATTGGCCGCCTATCGGCGGGCGCGACAGCTTCCCGCCGTGAGCTTCAACTGGGGACCGTGGGATTTGGGGGGCATGGCCAGTGAACTGGGCGATCGCCGCCGCAGCCGCCTTGCCCTCAGCGGCATTGATGCCATCGAGCCATCGGTGGGCCTTGAGATCCTATCCCGCGTGCTGTCCAATCCTTCCGCTCCAGCGCAACTGGGCGTGGCTCCCATACGATGGGCGGATTTGCTGAAACGGATTCCCAGCAATGCCTGTCCGTCCTTTCTGGCAGACATTGCCCAAACCGTGCAGGTATCAGACCCCAACGAAGATGAACTACCTGAGAAGCAAGAGGGGCGATCGCCCGCTATCTTCGACCAGTTCATCCAGATTGCACAAGACGCCGAGCAGCCAGACTCCAACCTTCAGGACGCAATGCTGGCCTACTTGAAGCAACAGTGCTCCCAGGTCTTGCAACTAGATGCCTACCAAATTCAGACTGAGGACAATCTGCTGGAGTTGGGTATGGATTCCCTCATGGTGATGGAGGCCATGAATCAGGTGCGCCAGGATTTGCGGCTGATGCTCTATCCCCGCGAATTTTATGAACGCCCTCGCCTCGACCACTTGGCCCAATACCTGGTATCGGAGTTTGAACGCATTCACCTGAATCAATCGGCTGAACAAGACGAAGCCTCTTCATCCGACTCGGACAATGCTCGCCCATTGACGATCGTAGGGTCCTTTGCAACTTCGCACGCCCCAGCCGAGCAGCCCGAGGAAAAGCTACCCAGCGCCGCCTTTATCCTGTCGAGTCCCCGATCTGGCTCGACCCTGCTGCGGGTGATGTTGGCCGGGCATCCCCAACTGTTTGCTGCCCCTGAACTCCATCTGTTGCCCTTCAACGCCCTGGCAGACCGCGAATCAAGTCTCACCGACGCCCACCTGAATGAAGGACTCCAGCGATCGCTCATGGCGTTAAAACATCTTGATGCAGAATCTGCCCAGTCTTTTCTTCAGGAATTGATTCAGCGGAACACCCCCGTCCATGAGGTGTATCGTCTGCTGCAACACCTGGCGGGCGATCGCCTCCTTATCGACAAGTCTCCCACCTACGCCATTGAGCGAGCCGTGCTCGATCGGGCGGAAGCCCTGTTCGACCGGGCAAAATACATCCACCTAGTGCGCCATCCCTATGCCGTCATCGAGTCCTTCGTGCGCATGCGCATGGATCGGCTCTTGGGACAAACCACATCTGCTCCCTATCGGCTGGCAGAACAGGTTTGGCGGCAGTGCAACGACAATATCCGTGCCTTCTTGGGAACTGTCGGGGGCAAACGGGCCTTTCACCTCAGCTATGAAGACCTGGTACGTCAGCCCCGCGCCGTCCTCAAGCGGCTCTGTGCCTTCCTCGGCGTTCCCTTCCGTGATGACATGCTTGACCCTTACCAGGGCGATCGCCTCACGGACGGGGTTCACAGTGCCTCTCTATCTGTCGGTGACCCGAATTTTCTAGACTACCGCCAGATCCGCCCTGATCTCGCTGAGGCATGGCAATCGGTAGAACTGCCCCAAGAACTCGAACCCTATACCCAGGCATTGATGGAAGCATTGGGATACACCCTACCGGGCGATCGCCCCCACCCGTCTCCATCCATTTTCAAACCGACCCCTGACACAGCACCCAATCACCAGCGGAACCACCGTTCCAACTCAACCTCAACGTCCCTGGCAGACATTCTCCGGTCAGAGCAGATGGTCGATATTCGGGGACTCCCCCTCTGCCTCTGCACCTGGGGAAATTCTAGCGATCCCATGATTCTCTGCCTCCACGGCATTCTTGACCAGGGAGCCATCTGGGAACCCGTTGCCCAATCCCTTGCCCAGTCAGGATACTACGTCGTCGCCCCTGATCTCCGGGGCCACGGACGATCCGCCCACGTGGGCAGTGGCGGTTCCTACCACCTGCTCGACTTCCTCAGCGACATCGACGCCCTCATCCACCACCTCACCCACTCACCCATTCACTCACCCACCTATCTACCCACCCCCATCACCCTCATGGGTCATTCCATGGGCTCCATCCTTGCCGCCCTCTTCACCAGCCTCCGCCCCGAGGTGGTGAACGCCCTCATCCTGGTGGAGACCATCCTGCCTACCGATGAAACCCAAAGCGATACAGCGACCCAGCTTGCCGCCCATTTGGACTACCTCAACACTCCCTTGCACCACACCACCCTGCCAAACCTGGAGGCAGCGGCAGAACGGCTGCGTCAGGCGACCCCCAGCCTGTCAGAAGACCAGGCGATCGCCCTGGCAGAGCGCATCATCGAACCCTGCGAAGGGGGCGTGCGGTGGCGCTGGGATCCTCTCCTGCGAACTCGTGCAGGACTGACGTTCAATAACCTTCCCTTCGGCAGAGCGAAATATATTCAACTGGTGCAGTCCATCCAGGTGCCCATCACCCTGGTGCATGGCAACCAGAGCCAATTCAACCGCCCCGAAGATTTGCAGGAACAGTCATCCGCATTCCCAACGGCAACTCGATACACCCTAGATGGCGGACATAACGTCCACCTGGAGTCGGCATCTTCCCTGGCAGACATTGTTCTTTATGTCACGGATGCGATGGGTTTTTCTGATTTAAAAGATATTTCCCTGGGCATCCATTCCGATCGGAGGGATTAGGGATGGCTCAGGACAACAGCAAGATGATTCGATGGGTAAGGGAGATTCCGCTGGCGATCGCCTCCTTCCTCATCTTCAAGCTCCTCAAACTCATCATCGGCGTGCTGTATGCCCTCTATCTTGGCGCGAACCGACAACTGTTCTCCCAATGGCGGTTGCTGTCAGCAGACACCCTGGCATCCCCCCTCAGCCTCCCGGTGCTGATGACCAAAGGCCCCCGCTGGAACACCCACGCCATCATCGGCACTGTTGGGCCTTTCAAGGTGAAGGAAGAATTGGCGCTCGATGGACGGGCGATCGCCCAATCAGCCCGGTCGTGGACTGCCGCCATCTACAGCTATCCCTCTTACCGCACTGTAGACAACCTTGGCTCTCTAGAAACGCCCATTCAGAAGTCTATTGATGAGCTGTCTGGTGATAATGAGAAGTCCTGGGTTTCCCTCAGGCTAAAGCCGGGACGATACTCCATCGGACTGCGTTACTACCACAGCTCTGCCACGCCCGTTATGCCTGCGGTGAGAATTGATGGGAACGAGGCGATCGTCCCCCACTTAGTTGATCCGAATATCAACGCCTTCTACAAAGATCTGGCAGAGCGAACCAACGGGTTTTACCGAGCCCTGCATTTCTACGTATTCACCATTCTGAAACTGCGGCAGTGGCTTCCGGCATCCTTTGTGCGGCAAGAATATCTTCCTGTCGGTGCCCCGGAAACTCACTTTTTCTATGATGCATTGGAAGCGGGCGATCGCCTCACCCTGCACCTGGCTCAGCCCCTAGTCGAACATTTTGATCTGTATCTCACCACCTATAACCGCGCCAGCTTTCCTCTGTTTTGGGAGGGTGTAGAATCCGATGGCTACATCAGTCAGCCCATGCCCACCGATGGATTCTATCTGATTCGCATTCGCCCAAAATCTCCAAACAGCACTGAATTTTCCAGTGACTGGTTTCAAGCGACAGTGATCTGTTGTGATTAGGCCCATGAGCAATGCGTCGAGATTTAGAACTGAACCCAATCCTGAGGATTTCCTTCAGTCGTGGATTGTTCCAACTCAATTTCCTCTACTTAAGGGCCATGAGGTTCACCTCTGGCGAGCGTCCCTCAATGGGAACAAATATCAGCTAGATATCTACAACCAATGGCTTTCTCCCGATGAACGGCAACGGGCCGCACGATTCAAATTTGAGCATCTTCAACAGCGGTTTATTGCAGGACGGGGCATTTTGCGGGCGTTGCTGGGGCAATATTTGGCGATCGCCCCAGACTCCATTCAGTTTACCTACGGCACCCACGGCAAACCGTTTTTGCAGTCCACCTGTCACCCCAACTCCCTCAGCTTCAATCTTGCCCATTCTCAGGACAGGGCACTTTTCACGTTTTCTCGGACCGGAACCCTGGGAGTTGATATCGAACATCTCCGGCAGGATATTGATGTCCTGGCACTATCGCAACGTTTCTTTACACAGCGGGAACATCAGGCGATCGCTAGTCTTCCAAGCAATCAGCATGTTCCGGCATTTTTCTGCCTGTGGACGTGCAAAGAAGCGTATCTGAAAGCCACTGGAGAAGGGTTGGTCGGGCTGCAATCGGTGGAAATCGACATCCTACCCAATGGCACTGTTCGGCTTCATCAGCGTTGCCCCCCATCCCTGGAGGTCGGTTTGGCACCCTGGCATGTTTATCGATGTTGGCCGCAAGCCGGATATGTGGGAGCGATTGCCCTCACGTGTGACAGTCAGCAGACTTCGTTGCCTATTCGGTCGTTGCCTATTCGGTTGTTTGAATATGCTGAGTAGAAGTGATTTTGGATTTTGGATTTTGGATTGACTGCTGTGGGATGAGGAAGGCGATTGCCTGGTACACCACGGGTGATGACATTAATCCGCAGATGACGCAGATGATGCAGATTGACGAATAGCTGTGCAGTTGTGCGTCTGATACTCTGTTCTCAATCTTCAAAACTCAAAACGGGTGTAGGGCGATCGCCACATCTAGCGTGAGGGCTGAAATCCTTTTGCATCAAAGATTGCAAGCTTTGTAGATGTTTCTCTCGATTTCTTGCAATCCTGGTAAAGTCTGATGCAACTGCCTAATCTTGTCCGGATAATAGACCATGCTCATTGCACCCATAGGTAGGTCATGTCTTGTGTATGAACCCCAGAAAAGCTAATTCCGAAAAAATGAAGTAGCTAGCGATGACGCCTGTCAAGATCACTTGCTGGCTCAGAAATAAGATGCTGTTAACGCTTGCTCCCAGGATTGCTTAACGTTACTTCATATTTCAAGCAGAGGGGCGATCGCCCTAGAGAAAAGGTCACAATCCCTTGCCAGGAAACGATTTCAAGGCTATAGTGTGGTCATGATTTGATTTAGGTTACTTAACGCTACGACTGGGGTAAACACAACATATAGCGTTTGGGCTTGCAAAAAGCACCTCCGATACGCTAAAAATTGACCATAAACCATTTCGCCCCCTCACAGCCATGTCAGACACCATCCGAGAATATCTTCAAGCTATCGGTAAGCACCAGCTCCTTTCTCACAGTGAAGAAATTGAGCTGGCTCAGCATGTTCAAGCCTGGTTGAAGACTGCTGACTCCTGCTCAGTTGAGATTCGTCGTCGGGGAATGCGTGCAAAGAAGCGGTTGATCGAATCAAATTTGCGATTGGTCGTTAGCATTGCCAAGAAGTATACGAATCGCGGCATGGAATTACTTGACCTGATTCAAGAAGGAACAATTGGGCTTGATCGGGCTGTCGAGAAGTTTGATCCAACTAAAGGATTTAAATTTTCAACCTACGCGACTTGGTGGATTCGTCAGGCTATTACGCGATCGCTCTCGCAACATGCTCGTACCATCCGCCTTCCTGTGCACATCGTTGAAAAACTGAACAAAATAAAGCGAAGCCGCAGTGAGTTGACCCAGGAGTTGGGGCGCGTGCCGACTCTGGACGAGCTGGCGGAATCTGTCGAAATGACTCCCGAAAAAATTCGTCGCCTACTGCAACAGGCTACCCACTGCACTAGCCTCGATACGTTAGTTGGCAAAGCGGAAGATACCCGCCTGCTAGATCTCATCGCTGATGCAAACTCATTACAGCAAGTAGAACTGCGCGAGATTCGAGATCAGCTTTCGACCATCTTCGCCACCAGCAATCTGACAGAGCGGGAGCGGGCCTGTGTCGAGTTGCGTTTCGGCCTCGATCGCGGCAAGCCTCGCAGCTTAGATGAAGTGGCGAAAACATTAGCACCCATGATTGGTCGGCCCCACATTAGCCGGGAGCGTGTGCGGCAGATCCAGTCAAAAGCAATGCGTAAACTTCAGGCACAAGTCGCTAAAAATGTCTGAAGCTACGTGAATAATCAGAAAATAAGAGAATTATTATGAACGTTGCATTTATCGGGATGGGAACTATGGGAGCGCCGATGGCGCTTAATTTACTGCAAGCCGGCCATGATGTGACCGTCCACAACCGCACCCGCCACCGAGAAGAACCTGTTGCTGCTGCTGGTGCCCGTCGTGCTGCATCCCCCCAGGAAGCAGCGGAGAACGCTGAGATCATCATCACCTGCGTCAGCGACAGTCCCGATGTGACGGCGGTGATGTTGGGGGAGAACGGTGTGATTCATGGGGCACAAGAAGGGGCGATCGCCATCGACATGTCCACCATCAGCCCCTCCGTCACCCGCTCCATTGCCCAGGCATTGGCAGAAAAGAGCATCACCATGCTGGACGCCCCTATCTCCGGTGGTTCAGAGGGTGCAAAGAAAGGCACCCTCTCTATCATGATTGGTGGCGACGCTGAAGCGGTGAACTGTGCCATGCCTGTCTTCAACGCAATGGGGACAACCATCACCCATGTGGGGCCGATTGGAGCTGGACAGATCACCAAAGCTATCAACCAGGTCGTCATCGCAGGCACCTATTGGGGCGTAGCCGAAGGCATGGCAATGGGACTCAAAGCAGGACTGAACATGGAAAAAGTCGTGCAAGCTGTGGGCGGCGGTGCCGCTGGTTCCTGGGGACTAACCAACCGTTCCAGCAACATGATCAATAACGAGTACCCTCTGGGATTCCGCGTCCGCTTTCATCGAAAAGACTTGAACATCGCCCTCGAAGCGGCACGGGAGCTAGGCGTTCCCCTCCCGATCGCTGCCTTTGTAGAACAGATTGAAACTGGACTGATTGCACGGGGCTATGGCGACGAAGATATTTCCAATATTGCCCGCAGCGTCCGCGAAAATGCTGGCCTAGACAGTTAATGCTAAATCACGCCGTATGCAACACTTTAAGGTCATGGTGACGGTTTCGCCTGGGAGGGCTTAAGCGGGTGTCCCTCTGCATCAGTAATCCGCAACTGCCTGTATTTTATAGCGCTGTGCAAGCGCACTAAGCACGACTTGGCAAATTTCTCAGACTCTTATTCTTGCGTGAAACTTGCCAAGTCGTACGCACTAAATACAATTTGTTAAATGGCGGCGCTCTGCGCCGCCATTTAACAAATTAGGGTGTGCTTAACCAATTTGCACACCGCTATAAGTAGGGGTTTAAGTCGCGCACCTTGTGGGTAATACAGCGTTGTTGTTGAGCCTAGGGGAGGGTTTCAGCCATCGCCGCAGAAGTCCCCTGGAGCCATCACTGACCACAATCTGCACTGCGTTCGGCTCAAGCCCCTGCTTAATCAGGTGCTCTATCATCTCTGCAACAGCCTGAGTAGTGATACTAGCTAAATTAAGATAAGGTTTTTCTCAGAAACACCTTTAGTTTCTGAAAATTTTGTTATGTTCAACACACTTCTTTAGAAGACGTTACGATTTTAGGTGAAAATATCAGCACTTCTTGCATTTTGTAACGTGTATTCAATGATGCAAAACGTCCTTAACTAAACTAAGGATAAAGGATCAAGCAGAAAGGTTTTAGTCATGTCCTTCACAGCTATAAAACCGCCCTTGAGTCCATGTAATTGGGGAGTCAGGTGATTTAGGCTTCTTCACAAGCGATCAACCAAATAGACGACAGGAGTGTCGCCACCTTATCTCCTATAGAAGCGAAGTGAGAAATCGATGAAAAACAGGACTAGACTGCTTTTAGGGAGTCGGCTGCACTCATTCAGGTAAGGCTGTGGGCATGTCAGACTGACAATGTCAATCATGAAGGAGAACACAATGGTACTTGCTAATCGCCCTCTAGATAATACGAACCCTGAACGCCATGAGAACCGCGATCGCTCCTTTGTTCTGTGGTTTGAAGAAGTCGGGATTGATGACATTCTCCTAGTCGGTGGTAAGAATGCTTCCCTGGGGGAAATGATTCAGCAGTTGGGATCAAGAGGGGTCAATGTACCTACCGGATTTGCGACCACCGCCTATGCATTCCGCTACTTCCTCGAGAAGGCCGGGCTAGAAGCCAAACTCCGAAAACTCTTTTCAGGACTTGACCTTAATGATGTTCTCGATTTGAGGGAACGGGGCAAGCAGGCCCGTGCAATGATGATGAACACCCCCTTTCCTCCAGAACTAGAGACATCGATTAGTGCAGCGTATATTCGGTTGTGCGATCGCTACGGGGCCAGTGCCGACTTCTGCGACCAGTTCGAAGGTATCGACATTGAAGAGTGCCGAAAGTTTGCAAGCGACCTTGATGTTGCCGTTCGATCGTCTGCCACGGCTGAGGATTTACCCGACGCTAGCTTTGCTGGGCAGCAAGAAACTTATCTGAATGTCCACGGCATTAGAAATGTAGTGGAAGCTTGCCACAAATGCTTTGCATCCCTATTCACGGATCGTGCTATCTCCTACCGCCATCAGTATGCCCAGCGGCTAGAAGATTTCGATGAATTCAGTGTGGCTCTTTCTGTGGGGGTTCAGAAAATGGTGCGTTCCGACCTGGCGACCTCCGGCGTCATGTTCTCTATCGACACAGAAACAGGCTTCCGTCATGCTGCTCTCATTACCGCGGCCTACGGCCTAGGTGAAAACGTTGTGCAGGGAGCAGTGAATCCGGACGAATATTTTGTATTTAAGCCAACCCTACGCCAGGGCAAGCGCCCCATCCTTGAAAAGCGCCTGGGCAGTAAAGAAATTAAGATGGTGTATGACGTGGGCGGTTCTAAACAAACTAAGAATGTCCCTGTTCCAGGCCCTGATAGGGGTAAGTACTGTATCTCAGATGACGAAATTCTGACGCTTGCTGAATGGGCATGCATCATTGAGGATCACTACAGTGCCAAACGCGGTCAAGATACCCCAATGGACATTGAGTGGGCAAAGGACGGCATCACTGGTGAACTTTTCATTGTTCAAGCTCGGCCTGAAACAGTTCAATCTCAAAAACGCGGCAATATTCTTAAAACCTATCGGCTCCGGGGAACAGGCCGTGTGCTCACCACTGGGCGAGCCGTAGGCGAGATGGTGGGGCAAGGTAAAGCACGCGTCATTATGGATATTCACCGCATTGCTGAATTTCAGTCAGGGGAAGTGCTTGTCACCAACAAAACAGATCCTGACTGGGAACCTATTATGAAGAAGTCTAGTGCCATCATTACAAATCAGGGCGGTCGTACCTGCCATGCGGCTATCATTGCCAGAGAGATGGGGATTCCAGCGATCGTTGGTTGCGAGGATGCAACGGAGGTGCTAGAGACCGGATGCGAAGTAACCGTGTCCTGTGCGGAGGGAGAGGCAGGCAGAGTCTATGCGGGGTTGGTTCCTTTTGAAATTGAAGAAACGCCTCTAGACAACTTACCTCGCACCCGTACTCAGATTTTGATGAATGTCGGTAATCCCGATGAAGCGTTTAGCCTTTCCTCAGTTCCCTGCGACGGAGTAGGCTTGGCTCGTCTAGAGTTTATTATTGCGAACCACATCAAAGCACATCCGTTGGCTCTCCTGCATTTTGACACTCTAGAAGACAAAGCGGCTAAGTGGGAAATTTCCCAACTTACAGCTCACTATGCAGATAAGGTGGACTTCTTTATCGACAAACTAGCCTATGGAATCGGCATGCTTGCTGCGGCCTTTTATCCAAATCCGGTTGTAGTACGAATGTCTGATTTTAAGAGCAATGAATATGCTAACTTACTCGGCGGACGTGAGTTTGAACCGCAAGAGGAAAACCCGATGATTGGCTGGCGGGGCGCATCTCGCTACTATGACCCCACCTATACTGAAGCCTATGGGCTGGAGTGCAGAGCTCTGAAGCGTGTCCGCGACGACATGGGGCTGACGAATGTAATTCCCATGATTCCTTTCTGCCGCACTCCCGATGAGGGGCGCAAGGTGCTGGCAGTTATGGAACAATATGGTTTGAAGCGGGGTCAGAATGGCCTCCAGGTCTACGTAATGTGCGAGATTCCCAGTAATGTGATTCTGGCGGATCAGTTCAGCGAGATCTTTGACGGTTTCTCCATTGGCTCCAACGATCTGACCCAGTTGACACTAGGGCTGGATCGGGATTCTTCCCTCGTTGCCCATATCTTTGATGAGCGCAATGAAGGGGTGAAGCAAATGGTACGAATGGTGATTAAAAAGGTGAAAGCCCATGGTTGCAAGATTGGTATTTGTGGGCAGGCTCCTAGTGACTATCCCGAGTTTGCCGAGTTTCTGGTCGAGCAGGGAATTGACTCCATTAGTCTAAATCCTGATTCTGTGCTGAAGACTCTTCTAAAAATTGCGGAGACCGAGAAACACCTGGGCTATTGAGTAGCTACTTGATATAAAATTGTTGCAGTGTCAGCACAGCAAAGTATAGGAAACCGAGAATAAAGACTGCAATAAATGGCATGAGGTGATATGCCCCACTCAGAAATCCGAGAATGCCAACCCAGAAGAGGTAGCCTAGGAAGAATAACTCTATTAAAAAGTGAGATGTTACTCTGACACGATAATTTTTGCGATGTTTCCAGGGATCTCGTCGCTTTGCAATGTTGTATTTTGGCGTCCGCACAAAGGTTGTTTCTCTCGATAAAAGAGCATCTAAAACCGCCCGGCTATTGTTAACGCATAAAGCAATACCAATCGCCATTAAAATCGGTAGAACGGCGATCGCCCCCCATAGATTCCTCAGCGGGCTATTCTGGACAGCACGAGATTGCGCAATCAAGTAAAAAACCACGACCGACGCAAAGGCAGCAGTCACCGTGATGATATGAACGTATGGTGGTATACACGTTGGACACACGACTAGAATCGGTAAGGCTAGAATAAAAAAAGGCATTATCAGGTAAGTAACATTGGCAGTCAAATGAAAGATGGCCTCTACTTTTACGGCGGTTGAAACGGGAGCCCGTAGAACAGTGGGCAGTAGCTTCATAGCGGTCTGGACGCCGCCCTTCGCCCAACGATACTGTTGTGCCTTGAAGGCATTAAGTTCCACAGGCAGCTCCGCAGGAATCGCGAAATCAGGAACATACACGAACTGCCAGCCATTTAGTTGGGCACGATAGCTGAGATCCAGATCTTCCGTTAGGGTATCGCCCTGCCATCCCCCTGCGTCTAAGATGCACTGCTTTCGCCAAATTCCCGCCGTTCCATTGAAATTAAAGAAGCGGCCACTGCGGTTTCGGGCGAAGTGTTCAATATTGAAATGCCCGTCTAAAAATACTGACTGTGCCCATGTGAGAAATGAGTAGTGGCGATTGATATGCGCCCACGGAAATTGAACTAATCCCACCTCTTGCCGATCAAAATAGGGCATCGCAAGCCTCAGCATGTCGGATGGTGGTATAAAATCTGCGTCGAAAATGAGAAGATACTCTCCTCGACATTGCGCTAAACCTGCATGGAGGGCACCTGCCTTAAAGCCCGTACGAACCAAACGCCGAATAGCTTTGATATCGAATCCTTCGTTTTGCTTCTGAGCAACCAACTGAGTAATGATATGAGTTGTATCGTCACTGGAGTCATCAAGAACTTGAATTTCTAGGGCGTTAATAGGGTAGTCGATTTGGCAAACCGCCTGAATGAGTCGTTCAACCACATACTGCTCGTTGTAGATTGGAAGCTGAATCGTAACGACGGGCAAAGACCCAGGCAGTGACATAGTAGACGGTTCGGGATGAGATATAGCCTTGGCTTGGGTAAGCCTGTCATGCCGTTCAGCGAAATGCCCTTTCATATACAGCCATAACAGCCACAGTCGGTGAAGACCAAACATGCAAAAAACCGTCATGCATAGGCCGTAAATGCTAATTGTGATGAGATAAAGCATAGAGACTCTCAGAATGAGAATTGAGTAAATCGACTAGGAGGACAGGGGCAGCATCGCTAGCCGGCTTGTAATTTAAGCCGGGAAATCCTGGATGGGCAAGGAGCCAGAATCTAGG
>CAYXJG010000020.1:0-27346 GCA_964465285.1 uncultured bacterium | reverse complement strand
TGATTTGGCAACGTTCTCAAATTCACAACGAAAAAATAGGAGTTTGGGGCGCGCTGAGCGCGCCCCAAACTCCTATTTTTTCGTGAAACTTGCCAAGTCGTGTTGAATCATGCCTCGGACTCCAAATGACTTTCATATCAGTAATCCTCGATTCTGCCTACGCGCACGCTGTTGTCAGTCTCCCTGGGGGTATTCATCCCAAAGGTTTGTATTGCGCCGCAGGCTTGCATGGTCGCCATTACCTAGAATGAGATGATCCAGTAGCGGAATGCCTAAGAACTGTGCTCCGGCCAGTAGTTGCCGCGTCAGGGCAATATCTTCGCTACTTGGCTCTACGTTGCCAGAAGGATGATTATGGGCAACGATTACTCGCGTTGCCCCATGCCGAATTACCTCTCGGAAAATATCGCGGGGATGAGCCAGGGTTTCGGTGGCGGTGCCAATGGTGATGACCCGCATTCCCAGTACACGGTGCTTAACATCAAGCAATAGCACTGCAAAACGTTCCTGGGCTTGCCACATAAGGTCATTGCTGAGAATTGTTGCGGCGATCGCCGGATCATCAATCACAACCCCTTCTGGAGGGCGGGACGTGAGCACCCGCTTTCCTAATTCGACTGCTGCCAGAATCGAGCAGGACTTTGCTTCCCCAACGCCTGGAATGGCCATCAACTCCTTCGGCGTAATTTCACGCAGAGCAGCTAACGGATCTCTCTGGTCTTGGCCTAGCTGCTGCAAAATAAATTGTCCCAAGCCCACGGCTGACAGCTTTCCTGGCCCCTGCCCGGTACCCAGCAGGATGGCGAGAATTTCCGCAGTAGATAGCACTTTGACCCCCTGCATCATCAGCCGTTCACGGGGGCGTTCGTGGGAGGGAAGATCTGTGACCCGAAGTTGATATGTCATCAAGGCACCCCAAGGCTTAGCGCAACGTGTCTTTAGTAAGCCCATCTTGGCTATAGGACTAACTCAGGATCGAGGATTCAATAAAATCCAATTTTGGTGGAGCAGTGAGGCGATGCTGCGTCGCTCCACCAAAATTAGGTTCACATTATTTAATTCTCGTTCCTCACCTGCGTATTTTCTGAGGAAAAAAGAGTGAAATCGGGGAGCGATCGCCCACAATAGTCAATATTTTGCTAAAGCAAAGTATTTATCCGCCCAATTGGAGCTAGCTTAGCCATTTCTTGTTGAATTGAGTCTAGATATAAAAAAACCGTGAGCAACCTCTATTTCTACGTATGATTTGATACCAAGCTGAATAATAATAAGAGCAGTTCAGTAGATTCACAATCGCAAGAGGGTGACACGGACAACGGTGCCGAAAAGCCAGGGCGATCGCCAATCTACTCAGCCTTTTCCCAGCAACTCTGGGCATAAGGGAGACGGGCTACTTGGATGAATTGCTGTCAATTGTTGCTATCAAGGTAAGAGGCATCGCTGATGCAAAAGATTAGTGTTTATCAACCAGAAACGCGCATTTTGAGCGCACTTGACTCGCTGAACCTAACGACCTGGGTTAGTGAATGCCTGGATGTTGGCGTACAGTTTTTTCTAATCGACTTGAAATATGTGTCCTTCATGGATAGCCGGGGGCTAGGGGCACTGCTCATCATTCACAATCGGGTTGAGCGAGCGGGGGGGTGCATCGGGTTTTGTGGCCTCAGTGGTCAGGCCCGCATGTTATTAGAAATGACAAATATGAGCGATGTGTTCCATATCTATGACTCATACGATGCTTTTAAATCAAGCATTGAGGAACAGCCTCTGACCATTGCTGCCGCTTAACCGATTATTTCACGACTACAACCTCTAGTGTCTGAGACTAGATCAGAGAAAGGCGATCGCTAACACGGGTTAACAAATCATAATAAGTACCTATGCAGAATTAATTACACACGACTTGGCAAGTTTCACGAAAAACTAGGGGGTTGGGGCGCGCTCAGCGCGCCCCAACCCCTTATTCTTGCGTGAAACTTGCCAAGCCGTAACTAAAGGCTAAATAAAATCCAGTTTTGGTGGCGCGGCGCGGCGATGCCTTACCGATCCACTAAAGTTCAATCTCATGTATAGCGGTGTGCAAATTGGCTAAGCACACCCAAATGTGTTGAGTGGCGGCGCAGAGCGCCGCCACTCAACACACTGTACTTAATGCGCTCGCATAGCGCTATAATTCCTCGTCCTATCCCAGTTCATTTGCCGATTGAGGAACATCCTCGCCCTTTACGCAATTCAACATTCGCAAGGTTGCTGCTGCTGCATAGTTTCTGAGCGCTTGGTTATCAGGGCGGAAACTGGTGCCCATTTCATTGAGAGGAGAGGCTACACCGCAGTAGGAAGACATCTGAGCAATCGTTCGAGAGGCCCAGTGGCTTTCGACATCGGAGAACTCAAAGGCATCTTGCTGAGGCCAAAGGGTAGCATCAGACTCGCTCGCAGACTTTCCGTATTCTGCTGCACGACGCAAGACAGCCATCAATTCTGCGCGGGTCACCGGCTGACTAGGGCGAAACATGCCATCTTCATAGCCGCTAACGATGTTGTTCTCCTGAGCAAACTGAATCTTGGCAGCACTCCAGCGAGAGGCATCAACATCAGGATAGGGGCTGGATGCGGTGCTGTTCAGCATGTTCAGATCGACGTCAGGTAATCGATCGAGAGACTCCAGCACCATTGACACGAGCTGTTCTCGCGTCAAGGACTCGAGAGGACGGAAGGTGTTGTCTTCATAGAAACCAGCGATGAAGCCGAGATCAACGGCCTCTTGAATTTCCTGGGCATATACATCTCTAGCGATATCGGGGAAGGAGAATGTATTGCGAGGCAAATCAATTTCGGTGTCGCCATCGGGCTGTCCTATGCCTGGAATAGTGCTGTTATAAGTGAGATACACATGACCAAGGGTTGTGTCGTTGTAGGTTCGCTTAGCAAATTGCCAACCTTCGTTCAGATGAATTTTTGCGAAATTGTTGGTGAGGCCATTAGCTCGACCAATTTCGAGTTGAGGAGATTCGTTATCGTTGGGTGTGCCGATGAGAACGAGATCATCGTCTTTTTCAACGATACGAAGGCTGTATTGGAGAGCCAAGTCTTCACCATCTACGCGGATAGAATAGCCATTACTGTCTGTGCTGCGGCCACAAATTCCGGTGAAGTCAAAGTCAACGAGAAGCGGATCAACCTGAGTAGGCTGAGAGCCGAACTCACTCCAGCAGGCTCGATTATCTGCAATTTGCTCTAAAATTAGCAGCTTATGTGAGGTTTCGCCAACGGGAGCGGCGATCGCAATAAATTTGTCCTGGTCAACTTTCTTTTCGCCAAAAATCGTGGCGATCGCCGGGCTGAATGCAGCAAAGGCACCTAAAGCCGTGAAGGATGCAGTAGCGATCGCGCCGATTTGGCGGGCAGATGAGATGTTCATGGTGGTATCCTTAACCTTAATTCTGCAATCGTGAATAAGATGTGTGAATCATCCAGGCAAAAGCCGCGATAGCAATGAAGCGTGCAGTTGTCTGGCATGGTTCTATTCTTCGGGAGTACACAGGTCTTGAGAAAAGGATGCGTTGTAGTTCCTCAAGTGTCATGCGATCGCCCTTCACCCGTGCTTACCCTCAAATACCCCAGAAATTTCCGAAAAACCTTGACTAGTAAGACTCGAAGCATCGCAGTTTTTTTGCATTGGTGATTTAGGTCACATGCGTCCGATCAACCAACTGTCTCAGAATGCGCGGTTCAACAAAAAGAGCTTCAGGAAAATAGGTTATCGCGTGTCGCTGCCCAAAGAAGCCGCACACCAGGAAACGCACCAGAAAACGTAGCGAACTAAACACGAAAAACAGCGAGCCGAACGACTCGCTGCACAGTTGAGAGAAATGGGCGTTGCCCCTTCTAAGGAATAAAGATTAAATAAAATCACGACTTGGCAAGTTTCACGCAAAAACAGGGGGTTGGCGCGCGCGGAGCGCGCCCCAACCCCCTGTTTTTGCGTTGTGAATTTGAGAACTTTGCCAGGTCGTGTAAAATCCAACTTTGTTGAGGCGGCGTGGCGATGCTACGCTGCCTCGACACAATTTATAGCGCTGTGCAAGCGCATTAGGTACAGTGTGCTGAACCAATTGCACACCGCTATAGTTCAAGTTATTTAACTCTCATTCCTAATTTTTTTAGGATGGCGATCCTTAGAAAATTAACCGTGAGGCTCCTTGAATTTGCTGGAGAGGGGCGATCGCCCTAGGCAAAGACGGCAGCTTCACTACCGTTTGCTGCGGGAAACGGAGCGCAACATCATCCTGGCCATCGGCGTAACGGTTATGCACGACATACCGATGAGACACCTGCATGGAGTTGAGGGACTGTGCCAGCCGCTCCGACTCAGCGACGATGGCAGACTGTGACTGAAGCACATTGATAAACTCAGTGAACTCAGGATTTTGCAGTTTCTTCTGGGAGTCCATTACCCGCTTCCGCAAGGTGCGAAGCCGTCCCATCAGGTCAACCCGTCCAACGACGTCCTGATACTTAATCCACAGTTTGAAAATCCATGCCAGCCAGTCACCGAGCGCCGTGGGCATTTCCAGGAACCGCAGCAGGTGTCCGGTGGGAGCAGTGTCCAGCACGATTAAATCCTGCTGCTGGGACTCCAGCAACTCCACAATGGCAAGCAAGGACAGCATCTCGTCAATGCCTGGAAGGGACTGGGATACGATCTGCCGCCATGCCTCCGGGCCGTAAGCAATTTGCAAATTTTCGTCCCCAGTGGAGCCGCCCATCATCTCCGCCAGCTCCCACAGGTAATCTTCGCGGAATTTTGCTAGCACCGTATCCGCATCGATTTCCTGAGCGCTGAGGTTGGGTGAAATTTGCTGGACTTCGTGCCCCAAGACTTGTCCGAAAGCATCCCCCAGGGAATGGGCCGGGTCGATGGAGATGACGCGCACCTGGCGGTCGGGATAACGGTCTGCCATGCCCCAGGCGATCGCCGCTGCTACGGTCGTTTTTCCAACCCCCCCTTTTCCGCCAACGATGAGCAGTTGCCGATTTTCAGCAATAAAGTCACAGAAACCAGGGTCGAGTTTCTCAGGCCAAATCACCGGAGGCATTTCCTGATCTTGATAGGCAGGGTCTACAGGAGATGCCGCCTGCACCTGCATCATCAGGTCATCTAAGCCTCTTGCACCAAGAGGTTCTGCTGCCTGCTGAGGCGCACGGAAAACGGGTATCTTGTGTTGGTCAGCAAGGTCGAGGAACTTGCTGACCAGTAGCCGCTGTTCCGCATAGGCATGCTCGGAGCCTGCTATTGCATGATTGCTGTTGTTGATCCCAGCAGATGCTGAAAGTAGATGATTAACGAAAATGCCACCTACAGAAATGTTGAGGGTGTTCAAGGCATCGAGAAAACGGCGGGTCTCTTCCCAACTCATGGGTTCGGGAATGGAGACAATGAGACAGGCAGTGCGATCGCTATCCTGCAAAAGTTGCCGCCCATCTGCCAGCTCTACCCGAATAGTCTGCAAGAAGTTATCCGCATCATCCGGAGTATATCGCCCTGCCAACCGCTCACTTATTTCCCGGTGCTTGGCCTGGAACAAATCGAGAGAATCCAGCAGGTTGTCCAGAAAATCCATTAGGCCTAGTAGATTCAGGCTATGTCCTGTCGGAGCCATATCTACCACGACGCGGTCAGCCGCATTTTCCCGCAGCAGCCGCTGAATCTCCAGAATGCCCATCAGTTCATCCAGACCGGGCCAGCTCAAGTCCCATATCGGGCCAAGGTCACTGCCTTCTACAAAGCTGCCCCGCTCTACTAGTAATTCCAGCACTTTTCCATAGTCTGCCTTGAACTGGGTCAGCAACGCCTGAGCATCCAATGCTTGCACCTGGAGATTGGGTAAATCCTCCACAGCCCGCAGGTCTGCATCAACCGTCGTTTGCAATACATCCCCCAGAGAATGGGCCGGATCCGTAGAAATTAGCAGCACGCGTTCATTAGGAAAGTGCTGTGCCCAGCGCCGTGCAAATCCACAGGATAGGGTGGTTTTGCCCACACCACCTTTTCCACTAAACATTGCCAGTTGCAACCTATCGCACTGGCGCAAATCTGCTGCTGTCTGCTCAAACTGAGTGGGGCGCTGAGGGGCGTCTTTAAATATTTGATGAGTGACCATAGGGTGCTAAAGCAGAGGAATAAGAGTCTACATAAATAGACTGCCCATTTATACCCAATCCGGAAACGCAGCCATGGCGATGAAAAACTGAATGAAGCTTAGGAAAATCTTCTGACTATCCTGAATGGAAGGGATTGCGCGCTTATTTCGAGCCGTAAAGAATCTATGAACTAACCTATGCAATCATATCTCTTTGTAACAGTAGATAACATTTGGTCACTGGACTCTATGAACTTGGTTACAAAGATGACCGTTTTGGGATGAATAAGCATTGGAGATGAAAGAGTGAAGGGGCAAGGAAGTGAGGGTGTAAGACTATGCTTACTTATCTAACTATCTCCGCAAATACGTTGGCAGCATAACCTATGAGCGATCTATTTAAGGGCTTTGAACAACTTCTTGAACTGGCTAAAACCCTTGAGGAAAAGGCTGAAAAAGGAGAGTTAAAAGCTGACGTTCAATTTAACGCCCGCAATCTCAGTAATATCCCACGACAGGGCAACATTCCTACAGGAGGAATTGGCACAGAGCGCATTCGTCGCAATCCGCCTCATTCCAGCTCAGCTACTGCGGCAAGTGGAACGGCTGGAGATGATAGCGACAATGTGATTGTCACGCCGCCGCCTGCAGGCGAAGATGACATGCCGTCTATCGGTGATGTAGGCGGTCTTTCCGATGTGTTGCAGGAGCTGAAGGAATTGGTGGAAATTCCTCTGAAGCGCCCTGATTTACTCTCGAAGTTGGGACTAGAACCAACACGGGGCGTCTTGCTAGTAGGGCCACCGGGAACGGGCAAGACCTTGACTGCTCGTGCATTAGCAGAAGATCTGGACGTGAGCTACATTGCCATTGTTGGCCCAGAGGTGATGGGTAAGTATTACGGGGAGGCTGAGTCCCGGCTGCGAGGCATTTTTGAGAAGGCAGCAAAATCTGCTCCCTGCCTGGTGTTCATTGACGAAATTGATAGCCTTGCCCCCGATCGCAGCAAGGTTGAGGGAGAAGTGGAAAAGCGTCTGGTAGCTCAGTTGCTCAGCCTAATGGATGGCTTTGCAGCGACTCAGGGTGTGATTTTACTGGCGGCGACTAATCGCCCCGATCACCTTGATCCAGCCCTCCGTCGTCCGGGACGGTTTGACCGAGAAGTGCATTTCCGCGTGCCGGATCGGGATGGGAGGCTGGAGATTCTGGCGATCCTCACGCGCAGGATGCCGCTGGATGACACCGTAGACCTAGGGGCGATCGCCGACCTCTGCTTAGGACTAGTTGGGGCAGACCTCAAAGCCCTTTGCCAAAAAGCTGCCTACACTGCTCTCCGCCGTCAGGTTCCTTCTCTCGATGGCCCCATTCCCGACGACATGACCGTGAGCCAGCAGGACTTTCTCATCGCCATTCAGTCGGTGAAACCCTCAGCTCTCCGTGCTGTTGAGGTGGAAACACCGGACATCACCTGGGAGGACATTGGCGGACTAGATGAGGTGAAACAAACCTTACAAGAATCCGTCGAGGGGGCTCTGCTGTATCCCGAACTCTACGAGAAGACCAAGGCTCAGGCTCCTCGCGGCATTTTGCTGTGGGGACCACCGGGCACAGGTAAGACATTGATGGCAAAGGCGATCGCCGCCCAAGCTAGAGCCAACTTTATCGCCGTAAACGGTCCGGAACTCCTCACCAAGTGGGTTGGGGCAGCGGAACAGGCCGTACGGGAACTGTTCTCTAAGGCACGGCAAGTGGCTCCCTGTGTCGTATTTATTGATGAGCTAGACACCCTAGCACCTGCTCGAGGTAAATTCAGCGGCGATTCGGGCGTGAGCGATCGCGTCGTCGGCCAACTGCTGACAGAACTGGACGGCCTCCAGCGTAGCCTAGATGTGTTGCTAGTGGGCGCAACAAACCGCCCTGATGCCATCGATTCAGCTCTATTGCGGGCAGGGCGGTTGGATTTGCAGATCAAGATTGACCTCCCGGATGAGGCGAGTCGCCTGGCAATTCTCATGGTGCATAATGGCGATCGCCCCCTCGCTGCTGATGTTGATCTAGCCACTTGGGCGTTTCAAACTGACGGTTGGAATGGTGCCGACCTGGCACTCCTCAGCAACCAGGCTGCCCTTGAAGCGATCAGACGCTACCGTACCCAGGGACAAACCGACCCCAACATCATCCAGATCTCAAGCGATGACTTTGAAACCGCCCACGCCATGCTGCTAGCCCAGCGGCAAGCTCGCTAACCCTATCGGGTTCATAAGATGATATTCGTCGCCAGTGAACCCCAAACTCATCGATATGTAACAGTGTTTGGCAACAAGCCTTTCGCAATCCAAAATCCAAAATCCTACGAGGCTCCTATGATTCCCGAATCAACCCAAGACGCAATCCGTCAACAGGCATTGATGGCGCTGATGGCGCAGTTTGTGAAACAAGGTCACCCCGATGAATATGCTCAGTACATGGCAACTTCTGCCATCTTCCAGGCTGATCTGGAACTTCGCAATGCTCAAATGACAAGACTTTTGAGCTGGTTGCAGGAAGAACATCCTGCCGTATATGAGGGGGCGATCGCCTTGGTCGAGGAAACCCGCGCAGAGTTTGAAAAGCGCATCCAGCAGTAATGCTATCGATATCAAGTATTCCATTGAGTTTTCAACCCTGGCCTAGGTCAAGGACTCAAGCGACTTCCACAGATGAACGTAAGCCGTTGCACCAAATTATCGACCTTTGCTCTAACCTGGATTATTCATGACTTCCCTGACAAGCTACCTGTAATTAACGTCTATCAGGACTTTTAGCGATCGCTTATTTTCGACAGTGTGTTTTTTACAACAGCTAGATCCGTAGGGTATACGACTTGGCAAGTTTCAGGCAAGAATAAGGGTTGGGGGCGCGCGAAGCGCGCCCCCAACCCTTATTCTTGCGTTGTGAATTTGAGAACTTTGCCAAGTCCTGTAGGGTAGGCATTGCCCACCAAGGGTTCATTAAATCTAGAGGTTGCGGTGATTACGCAAGTCATGATGGTCTTCATCGTTTATTGACATCATTTGTTAAGCTTGTCCGGATCATCGTCAAATGCATTGAAAGATAGTGATGAGAGCTGCAATGCGATGCTTAATCTCATGCGTTTGTTCCAGTTTTTCCTGGGCAACATTTACAAATCAAAACATTTCATGCAGCAGACTTTAGATCGACCAGAGACTCTGGTTTTCTCAGTTGGTGATATTAGAGCACGCGACCTTAAGATTCATTTCTTATGCTAATTAAATACGCTTGAGTAGAGTCTATCTCTCCAGTGAGCAAGTAGTTAAAGCTTCTTAAACTGGGGAGATTCTGCTGTAAAGACTAATAGAAATCAAGGATTAATTTATTTGTATAAAAACCTTTAGCTACCGCCCAATTTTTCGCTCTATTTTCTAATAGCTATATGAAAGATGTTTGTGAAGTGGGCGTGGCACCTAAATACTTCCATTTTCCTAGAATCACTTATAAATCCCTACTTCTACACTTTCTTGCTGATGATGTTAGAACTGAACGTAAAGTGGGAAAGATTAAATTAGTCAACTCAATAGGATTAGTAACTCAAAACTTAACTTAGTTACGTAACTCAGTTACGCCCCAAGTCCTAAGCGGTTGCATAGACAGGATTTCTGCTTCTAAATAGGTGGCACTACCGATAGATCTCAGTGATTATGCTGACTGTGTTGATTACTGTTGATTAAGTTGGAATTAATTTCAGTATTTGTCACAGCATTGTAATTAGCCTGAGTGTCTATCCTGGTTTATAAATGCCAAATCTACTTAATGGCAGGGGTCATGAAAAGTTCATTCACTGGCTTTTCATCGCGAACGTTTTAATCTCAGTCGTACGGTTTTAATAGTTTATGTTAAAGCTTGTGCGTTGCCGGGATGTTCAAAGGCGATCGCGCGTCTATTCACTAAGTTCCATCACGTTATCGAGTTTTAGGTAATTCACTATGGCAGTTGAAAAAGTAAATTCCTCCTCTAGCCTCGCAGAAGTTGTTGACCGCATCCTCGACAAAGGTGTTGTTGTTGACGCTTGGGTTCGCGTTTCCTTAGTCGGTATTGAGCTGTTGGCTGTTGAAGCCCGCGTCGTTATTGCTTCCGTAGACACCTACTTGAAGTATGCCGAAGCTGTTGGCTTGACTGCACAAGCAGCCGTACCTGCTGCATAACACATCCGTTGCGGGTTGGAGCTATCACTAGCTTCAGCCCGCTCGCTGGTGCATCAACTTACTAAATGCATTCCATTTACTTAAATCGACTTATTTACTTTATTTTCATCCTCGTAGGAGGAGGTTCTTGTGATTTCTCTAAAGGATTTGTGGCAACAGCAGCGCCAACAACGTCAGCAGGAGATTGCCCAGCGGCAGCAGGATGTAGCCCAGCACCAGCAGCAGGTGCGTGATAATCTCGCTCAAATGCACCAGGAACGTTCTGCGAAGGCATCTGAATTGCACCTTAGCCTCAAGCAATTTCAGCGTGATCTCCAGCAGGAAACTCAAACATATCTTAATCACATCAGCGATCAGCGTCGCCAGCAGGCTCAGGTGCTCGTCGCTAACTTACAACAATTTGCTGAAGCGCTCCAGGCTCAAACCCATCAATTTCTAAGCCTTACTCGTGCTGACCGCCAATTGCGGGCAGAGGAACTGTTTCGCAATCTTATGCTGTTTCATCTAGACTTGGGTGTTTCGGTCTTATCGCTACGCAAAAACCTCCAATCTGAAATTGAGTCCTTGCGTCAGGAAGTACAAACCATCTGTGCAGACACGCAAACATATCTGAGCAACCGTCAGCAGGAGCGCATTCAAGAGCAGATTCAGCTTGCGGAAACCCTGGGGGCTTATGTGCAGGGATTACAGGCAACCGTAGGTGATTACTTAGCTCAGCTCAATCAACTGGGTCAGGAGCGTGCCCAAGAACTAAACCAGCAGCTCAACGACCAGCGAAATGCTAGAGCTGCTGAAATGGAAGGACTGTTTGAAGATTTAGCCATTTTTCGAGGTGAGCTGCGAGAGTACTGCGCTACTCTCCATGCAATGGTCTGGGGTGGCGGAGAATATAATGATCGTCCTGACGCTGTAGTCCTCCCTTCTGGATCGAAACCCAGCATACCGTCGCAACGGCCACCCGTCTCAAATGGGCGAGCTACGCCGACTCCGCAACTCGCATCCTCCATGCCCCGGCCATCACTCCGTTCTTCGATGCCATCGACTCCAGTTTCTCGGTCTGTTTCAGCACCCCCATCAGCCCCTGTGGCTGCTCCATCAACTCCAATCAATTCAGCATCCTCCTCTGTCGCAGTGGCTGAACCTGTAACAGCACCTCCCATGACACCCAGCACAACGGCAGTGTTGTCTGAGGAGCCACCCCCGGCACTTGTGACTCCCGACGCTTCCATTGACACCTTCGCAGATTCTGTCAATGATGCCGAAACCAGTGGTTCATCCAGTATGGAGATGACTTGGGGAACTGCTCCAATCACACCATCTCGCAAGGAACTTGCCGCCATTGAGTCTGACATTCTTAGCCACCTGCAAAATGGTGAGGGTGCCCGACTGACAGAAATTGAATCTACCCTCGATATCAATCGGTTCCAAGCCGTTGATGCGCTGCGCTCCCTGATCAAGCAAGGGCGAGTAACCCAGCGCGATCGCGTCTACGTCATTCAAGAGGAATCCAACTCGTGACTACTATCCTACAAGCCCGCCCCCGCCAGTTTGTCAACACACCATCCATTGATCGCGTTGCCAAACGGGCGCTTCGTTATCTGCAGTCAGGCTATTCGGTGCATTTACAAGGCCCAGCCGGAACAGGTAAGACAACTCTTGCTTTGCATCTAGCTGATTTATTGACCCGACCCATCATGCTGCTTTTTGGGGATGATGAGTTCAAAACCTCTGACCTGATTGGCAATCAGTCTGGCTTTACCCGCAAGAAAGTCTTTGATAACTTTATCCACAGCGTTGTCAAGATGGAAGATGAGGTCAGGCAAAATTGGGTGGACTCCCGCTTAACCCTTGCCTGCCGAGAAGGGTTTACTCTGGTGTATGACGAATTTAACCGTTCTCGCCCAGAGGTAAACAATGTCTTGCTGTCAGCACTGGAAGAAAAACTGCTGGTGCTGCCGCCCAATAGCAGCCGTTCAGAATACATCCGAGTCAGTCCCCATTTCCGCGCCATCTTTACCTCGAATCCGGCAGAATATTGTGGCGTTCATGCAACCCAGGACGCTTTGCTAGATCGGTTGATCACCATCAACATGCCAGAGCCGGACGAATTGACTCAGCAAGAGATCTTGGTTCAAAAAACTGAAATTGCTCGCGAATCGGCAGTTCTAGTTGTGCAACTGGTAAAGGCGTTTCGTCAGCAGACGTCAGCAAAAGATTCTTCTGGCCTGCGGTCATGCCTGATGATCGCTAAGGTTGCCCAGGAACACAGCATCAACGTATTTCCCGGTGACTCAGACTTCCGAGAATTATGCCAAGATATCCTGCTAGCACGCTCCAGCAAAGACTTTGCTGAATCAATGCAAATTCTCTGGGATTTGTTTAATACCTATCAAAGCTGTGAGGGTGTTCCTGAGATTGCTGCTGACGGTTTCTCAGGCAATAGGTTTACTGACGAGCCTGTAGAGGAACGGCTGGTTCATCCAGAACTCGATACTTCAGCAGAGGATGATGCCGTCAATACGGGGATTGTTGAAACAGGGGCACCTGAAGAGGTGCGCCTGGGAAAGCCTGATCCAGAGATTCCCTTAGCAATCAGTCCCAGTGATGATACGCTTGATGAAATCTTCGGGGACGAAGAATCTCTGGAATCCAGTGACGGGGCGATCGCCCCCCATGTCATCCAAGAAGTGCTAGACCACGTTGAGTCGAAACACCTCAATGCTGCACCAGTGACCCTTACCTCAGGGTCGGCGTCAGATATTACTGAGGTGCAAGCAGACCATCATCATGCAGATGACCGACCGCACACAGTGGAGAATCGTGACTTATGGATGGTGGCATCTGAGGCATTGGAAGCATCAGGCCCCATAGCATCAGAACCTGAAGCATTGGAACCTGAAGCATTGGAACCTGAAAGCATCGGAACACCCAAGGCGATCGCTAATGGCAGTATTTCCTCCGTCACCTTTGCGCCCGGTGAAGACATTCCAGGCTTGGATGACATTGACATGGCACTGGCAGACACCCTGGAAATTTCTCGACCGTCAGCTATCTCCCCTGGAGCTATTCTAGGAGACAATGCGCTAGCACCCATTCCATTAGATTCTTCATCTCGAGAGAGCGAAACGCTAGACCATACGTCCTTGAACGATCAGCCTGGTGAAGGAACCCTGGCGAATCTTTTTACCAATGATAGGTTGAGTGATGCTATTCCCAGCGTGCCCTTTGAGCGCGAGGTATATACCTACTTACTGCAATCCCATGATGCTCGGCCCTCACAAATTGAGGCAGCACTGGGCATTTCCCGGTTCCAGACGGTGAATGCGCTGCGATCGCTCACAAGCAAGGGGTTGATTGCATCCCATTCTAGCCATGGCAATGGACACAGGCAGGGCGATCGCAATAGTGCAACGAACGGACACAGTAGCAGGGATAGCCATAGCTATGCCCGCAGCGCCCCTGCCCACAGTTCTATCAGCAGCCACATTCGGGGACACATCATGCCACCCCATAGCCTAGAAATGACGCAGCCACGAATGATGCACGGAGGTGATGCCGTATGACTATTGCCACAACATCTCGAAGTGCCAGTGATGCCCGCCGCTTTTCCACAGCAACCCAGGGTTCCACCCTCGCTGACGTGCTGGAGCGGGTGCTCGACAAAGGCATTGTGATTGCCGGGGATATTTCGGTATCGGTGGGGTCCACAGAGCTGCTATCTATTCGTATTCGGCTACTGATTTCCTCGGTGGATAAGGCACGGGAAATCGGCATTAACTGGTGGGAGAGCGATCCGTACCTGAACAGTCAGACCCAACAGCTCTTAGATACGAACCAGCAGCTTCAAACCCGCATTGAAAGTCTGGAAAAGGAGTTGCGCTCGCTCCAGTCGGCTGACCCTGAGCCAGTACCTGCGGAGCAGCCGTCCCAAGAGAGTTCTACAGGTTAGGTGGAACTCGCCAACGTCCTGGTTGAATCTTCCCGCGTGAAAGTGATGTCAGTTGTGTGTTCTTTGTTTTCCAACCTGTTGTGTGATTGATGACCAGTAGCTTGGCACAATGAGAACCAGATGTAGAACCCTGCGTCGCCTGCGCAGAGTGCGGCACAGGGTTCTACGGATTTTATGATTAATTGTGCCCACCTACTGATGTGCCCGTTGCAAACCCGTTAGGTAAGGACGATGGAAGATCATTTATGATTTACGTCAAAACGATGAAGCATATTGCAACCAGCGCTGCCATTCCAGGGGTGCGATCGCTGCGGGCGGTGGGGCGATCGCACCAAGTTTTCCTAGATCAGGGCAGGATCTGTCATGCCCGGTATCAGATGCTTTCAACAGAAGCGCATCGGCAGTGGCGAAACCAGATGTGGAGTAACAGGAAGGAGCAATCCTAATGGCAAAGTCAAATAGATACATTGATTCAGAACGCTATCGGCAAATGCTGGTAAAAGACGGAGAGCGACGCTTTCATGAATGGCACAGCTCTTTTTTGAAGTATCAGAAGGAGTTTCTACAGGACACGTCTGGTATCAAATATGTCCAGACATCTGACGACGATTCTCCAGATCCTACAGACAATTCTGAACCCAAAGATCCCTTTGGCATTTTCAGTTAGAAATAAGGATTCAATAATTTGAACAAATTTGGGACATAACAATTTGGGGCATCAGTAGCTTGGCATAATAAAAAACCAGATGTAAAACCCCGCGCCGCCCGCGCAGAGAGCGGCACAGAGTTTTACGGGTTTATCGTTAATTGTGCTCACCTACTTAACAGCGCGGCATTGTCGCGTCGCTCCGCCCAGATTGGATTTTATTGAATCTCTAATCGTTAGACACTCTGAATCCAGAGCTGCTCGAAGCTTTGATTTTGGATGTGTCCGCACTCAAATGTCAGGGGCATTAACCATCACGACTAACGTGACGCACTACGTTTTTCTGGGACTGCGTCTACCCATTTTTTACATCCGCCCCTTATGTCCAGGTTAAATAGTTAGGTTAAATCCATGCCCCCCCTTAATGCATCACCATCTAGCAATTTCACCGTTGCTCCAGCAACAGACACACTCCCCTTTCAACAGCATCCGCCCAAAAACAGCGACTCTGGGCTGGCACCGCTGCTGCTGACCGTGGTGGAACTGATTCGGCAGCTCATGGAAGCCCAGGTCATTCGCCGCATGGACTCGAATGTGCTTTCTGACGAGGAGTTAGACCGGGCTGCTGAAAGCCTTCAAAAACTAGAAGAACAGGTTATCCATCTCTGCGACATCTTTGACGTTGACCCTGCGGATCTAAACATTGACCTCGGAGAGGTCGGGACACTGCTCCCCAAGTCTGGCTACTACCCTGGCGAAAAGTCAAGCCATCCCTCCATCCTCGAACTGCTTGATCGCCTACTCAATGTGGGTATTGTTCTTGAAGGGAGCGCTGAACTGGGACTGGCTCAGCTCGATTTAATTCACGCCAAGCTTCAGCTTGTCCTGACTTCTCAGCCCATTTCATCGGTCTCGACCTCGGCTCGTCCAGTACCCACCCTAGCGATTCGTTCCTCGACACACTAACCTGCCATTGCCCTCTCATCTTTTCTCATCATTATGGTTAATACGCTTACATCCCCCACCTCTGTCGGAGATTCTGACATGGCAAACAATCAGGGACTCTATCTGTATGGCATTCTGCCTCAGCCAGTGCCTACTGACCTGGAGTTAGACGGACTGGATAAACAGCCCGTCCATACCCATCAAGTTGACCAATTTGTGTTTCTCTATTCTGAAGCCCAGCAAGATCGCTATCTTGCCAGCCGTCGCAACTTACTGGGCCATGAGCGGGTTTTGGAACATGCCATGACCGTAGGCTACCGCAACCTGCTACCCCTGCAATTTGGCTTGGTGATTGAAAACTGGGACACTGTTTGTGAGCAACTAATCACGCCCTACCGCAAAAACCTGATTCAACTATTTAAAAAGCTGGACGGTCACCGTGAAGTCAGCGTCAAGGTCATGTGGGATATGAACGCCGAACTGGAAATGCTGATGGAGGAAAATGAGGCGCTCCGCCATGAGCGCGATCGCCTCGAGGGAAAAACCCTCAGCATGGAAGAGGTGGTGTCTATTGGCCAGGCTATTGAGCAGGCGATAGAAGATCGGAAGCAGGACATTATCCAAGTCTTTCAGGCGGCACTAAATCTCCTAGCGGCAGACATTATTGAGAATGACCCGATGACCGACACCATGATTTACAATGCGGCCTATCTGATTCTCTGGAATGATGAAGATAGCTTTGGGGAACAGGTGAATCGGCTAGACCACGAGTTCGAAGGACGCTTGCGGATTCGATACAACAATTTCACAGCACCGTTTAATTTTGCTCAGATTGAGCGCGATTAGGGATTCACTAAGGCTGCACACTATTTGGGAGGGCGATCGCCCATGATTATTGACTTGTTAATCGCTCCTGTCACCGCGCCTATCAGCGGCATCGCCTGGATTGGCAATAAAATCCTCGAACAGGCAAGCGGAGAACTGGACGACAAAGAAAACCTGCAAAAGCAACTGCTGGCGCTTCAACTTGCTTTTGACATGGGTGAGCTTGAGGAAGAGGATTTCGAAGAACAGGAAGAAGAACTCCTCTTAGCGATTCAAGCTCTGGAAGATGCTGAACGAGAGGAATTTTGAGCCATTCCATGCTTTTGCTCTGGATTAGTTTGGGATGGGCAGGCGTCTTAGTCTCCTTGGTGCTGCTGGCTCGATTCTGGCTCCATTCCTTTTTAGCAGTGACAGCACCCCTCAATCATGCAGATATTCTCGTTGTAGAAGGATGGATGGACGATGACGCCCTGAAAAATGCCCTGCCTATCTTTGAACGTGGGAGCTACAAAGCCCTGGTGACTATTGGCGGGCCGCTGCGCATTGGGACGTACATATCACCCTACAAAACCCTGGCAGAACTTTCCGCCGCAACCCTCATTGCCTTTGGGGGCGATCGCCACGCCATCACCGCTGTTCCTTCGAGCCATAGCCTGCGTGACCGAACTGCCATCACTGCAGATGCTTTTAGAGACTGGATAACAACTCATCATCCCTCTATCCAGGCCATAAATTTGTACTGCTATGGCGTGCATGCGCGTCGTACCTGGTGGCTGTACCGGAACGTGCTTTCTCCAGACATCCAGGTTGGCGTCATTGCCTCTGTGACGACCGCCTACGATCCGACCCGCTGGTGGGAGTCTAGCGAAGGAGTCAAACGCATCTTAATAGAATGCGTGGCTCTTCTGTACACGCTCAATTCCCTCTGCAAAAGGAAAACGATCCATAAAAATCTTGAAGTGCCCTAAAAGATGTGACAATTTTAGAATTGGTACATCTCATGTAAGATCCGAATGATAGGTGTAGGCACGTTAAGTCACGACTTGGCAGGTTTCACGCAAAAACAGGGGTTTGGCGTTGTGAATTTGAGAACTTTGCCAAGTCATGTTAAGTAAAATTTGTCGTGTGGCGACACCCCGCGCCGCCACACGACGAATCTTGGGTGTGCTTAATCCATTTGAACGCCGCCATAATACATGACGCTATGTCTAAAATTATGAAACTAGAACCAAACCTTTGGCTGCTATACCCGTCACCCACGATGTCGAAGCAGTGTCCCTAGGGATAGCAATGGTGCTATCAGGCCATCGATTTCTCAACTGCCCTCCAGCAGCACTGTAACTTCCAACAGAAACTAGGGAGCTTGGTTGAGTACTGTTTAGAGGGCCGACAGAATTTGTTCATCAATGGAGAAATCAATGTCCGCTTCATTGCGCTTCGATGCCAGGTAGTCATTCTGAAAAGAATCCTTGAGTCCAGAAATCAGATCAAACTCAGGAGTCCAATTCAACTCCTGCTGGGCAAGGTGAGTATCGGCAAAGAAGTGCTGGGTTCTCATCGGAAACGCCTTACGTTTGCCAAAATCAAATTGCTTTGGGTCATAGTGGACAAGCTTGATGTCATCGGGAGACCTGCCTGCGGCGATCGCACACGCTTTCGCCAGTCCATTAAATGTCACGTAGCGATCGCCCGCCACGTTGTAAATTTTGCCCACGGCGGTTTGGTTCCCTAAAACCGCCATCATCGCTGCTGCCAGATCCTTGACGTGGCCCAGTTGGGTGATGTGGAGGCCATTGCCGGGAATAGGGAGGTGGCGATCGCGCACAATGCGGTCAAAGAACCAGGCTTCGATGTCGTTATAGTTCTGAGGGCCATAAATATACACAGGACGCACAGAGGTGAAGGGAATACTGTGCTCGGCTAAATAGGTTTCAGTCTCATGCTTGCCGTAGTGGCGGCTCTTGGGGTCAATAGCATCGCCTTCCACATGAGGCATCTGGTCAGACGTCAGGTACACTCCGGCGGAACTCACGTAGACAAAATGCTGAATACGCCCCTTGAAAATCTCTGCCAGGGGTTGAGTATCGCCCAGCTTACGCCCGTTGTTGTCAAAAATGGCGTCGAAAGATTCATCAGACAGCTTCTCCTTTAGCTGTGCTGCATCCGTGCGATCGCCCTGAATCTGCACTATCCCATCTACCGGAGCTGCATGATTCCCCCGATTAAACAGCACCACTTCATGGCCTTGGGCCACCAACATCTTCGTCAAATAGACCCCAATGAACCGCGTTCCTCCCATGACCAGGATGCGCATACGCCCGACAGCCTCCGATGATTAGGAATGTGCTCAGAACTATTCAGACAACACCATACCAACCCAGCATAGACCAAAGCAATAGATAAGGGACTTGCAAGAAAATAAAGTACCCGGAAAAGAGCAGCGGGCTGCGCCCGCTGCTCTTTTCTTCCGGTATCTTTTTTAGCCGCAGATCCCTAATTATCACGCAGCGGCCATACCCTGACAAGGTATAGCCGAATGACTCTATGCTCCACAAATAACCTGGCGCATTTTTTTCATGTTGCTAGGCAGATCCATCTTCATTGCTTCCTGAACCAGTGCCGAGGGAACGGGAATGGCAGGCGTCGCTTGCACGGTGTAAGTTAGCAGCGTTCCTTCTTCAAAATCCTGAAGCTCAAGTTTTGCTGCGAAGTCCTGAAAAGTTCCTTTTTCCATTTCAAAGTGAATTTGCTGGCGGGAATGATGATGTGCGGTTTCGATAGCCTTCAGGTAAATTTCGACCTGGACAGACAAAAGGAAAAATGCCTTCTTCGCTACCTGATATAGGCGTTTGGTTCCTTTGGCAATACTGTCCGACAAAACGTCGCTACGAACAAGATCAGGGAAAAAGTGAACCCACCGGGAATATTCGGTCACCTGCTGCCAAACGTGCGATCGCGTCTGTGGCAGGTACATTTGCGCAGTTACCGCTCCACCACAAAATGAATGGCTCCGAGTTTGGACTAGCACCTCTCCACGCAGGAGAGCCTCTCGCTGCTCATAGGGCGGCACTTGTTGAAACGAACCGGGTAGGGTAACACTTAATGCTGTCATATCTGTCTAGCCACTCCTGATACGAGGATAAATTGACCGTCAATTCACTGTGAGAAATGTCCGCAGAATGATGAGAAAGCTAATCTTTATTCATGACAGCTTCAAAGTTCTCTACAAAAGCTTCAACCTTAGCCGGCTAAAGGCTCTGTAATTCTGGCGACTTACTCAGCAGAATATCAATCCAGTATTAAGGATGTTACGGCATTCAACGGGATAAAACGTGAAGATTTTGACAAGCTTCCCTGATTTCAACGATCTCTCCGTCCAAGTATGCCCAGAAGTCGTAGATTAATGACTGGCTCAGAGGCAATCAGGGAGACTTGTTGGGGGTTTGATCAGCAAATCTCCAGCGCAGCATTCGTCTGACAAACCCCTAGTGCTCTGTCATTGCTTGAAATTAGGGTAAATCCCGGAGGAATTTACCCTTACGACTTGGCAAGTTTCGCACAAAGATAGGGGTTTGGCGTTGTGAATTTGAGAACTCTGCCCAGTCGTATACCCTAATTTTTAATTTTGACGCCGCATTAGCCTCATCAGCCTACGAGTTGACGCATCCCTTCAAATCTTGCACAATGGCAATACAAATATTACTTTTTGTAAAGAAGGTATGGCAATGGCAGCTCCTGAACCGTCTATATCACCGAACGTCCAAGAACCAAAATTTGGTTTTAACGAATATGCGGAGCGCTTGAATGGCCGCGCGGCTATGATTGGATTTGTTGTGACCCTCGTGATTGAATACCTGACGGGGCAAGGCATCTTAGCCTGGCTAGGCTTGTACTAAAAAGCATCCCGGCATAGACCTTATTTTTGAGGAAATTCTGCACTGGGCATCAGACGATGTCTATTTTTTCGCTCAGCGTAGTATAAAAGTTCAGTGCTTCGACAACTTTCTCCTAACAGCACTGTGCTAACGGGCTAACCGTACCCGAACGTCGGCACCCTACCAAACCTTTACTCAGAGCGCTTGTATAACCCTCTGTTCAACATCCAAAGCAAGGAGGCAAACTGAGATCGCCTCCCCTTGCCTTAAGATGCAATCTTTTGCAGCAATTCTCATTTTAGGAAGCTTCGCGCCTGTAGGGCGCTCACCTATACAAATCTAGGGAGCAAAAAGGTCGCCTCAGGCGACCTTTTTGCTCCCTAGATTTCCATAATGAGAATTGCTGAATCTTTTGCGAATCTCCAAATGCTGTCGGGTCATTTGATAAGATTAAGTGCTTACCGCGCATTAATTCAGATCATTACTTTAGATACTTGCTCAAAGGAGACGCTTCATGGCTCGCATGTACTATGATTCCGACGCAAATCTTGACCTGCTCTCCGGGAAAACCGTTGCGATTATCGGCTACGGTTCCCAGGGACATGCCCATGCCCTAAACCTTAAGGACAGTGGCGTCGATGTGGTTGTGGGACTCTATCCTGGGAGCAAATCTAAGGCAAAAGCTGAAGCTGAAGGATTGACAGTGAAATCTGTTGCTGCTGCTGCTGCCGTGGCTGACATGATTATGATCTTGCTGCCAGATGAAGTGCAGCGCTCTGTATACGCCAATGAAATTCAGCCAAACTTGAAGGAGGGCAATGTTCTCGCCTTTGCCCACGGTTTTAACATTAACTTTGCGCAAATCGTGCCGCCATCGACGGTGGACGTAGTAATGATTGCCCCTAAAGGACCAGGACATCTGGTTCGCCGTACATATGAGCAGGGGCAAGGCGTTCCCTGTTTGTTTGCTGTGTACCAAGATGCGTCGGGCCAAGCACGCGATCGCGCTATGGCTTATTCAAAGGGCATTGGCGGCACCCGCGCAGGCATCCTAGAGACTACTTTCCGTGAAGAAACTGAAACTGATTTGTTTGGAGAACAGGTGGTGCTCTGCGGGGGTCTGAGCGCGCTAATCAAAGCTGGTTTTGAAACTCTGGTTGATGCGGGCTACCAGCCAGAACTAGCGTATTTCGAGTGTCTCCATGAAGTAAAGCTGATCGTTGACCTGATTGTTGAGGGGGGCTTAGCGACTATGCGCGACAGCATCTCCAATACAGCGGAATACGGGGACTACACCCGTGGTCCTCGCATCGTCACCGATGATACACGCGCCGAGATGAAGAAAATTCTTAGCGAAATCCAGTCGGGGCAATTTGCACGGGAGTTTGTGCTGGAGAATATGTCGGGTCGTGCAGGATTTAACGCCATGCGCCGTCAGGAGGCGGAGCATCCTGTTGAGGAAGTGGGCAAAGATTTGCGAGCGATGTTTAGCTGGCTGAAAAAGGCGTGAGCGATCGCAGAAGTTATAGTAGTGTGCAAACAGGTTGAACGCACCTAAGACTTTTTGTGCGGCGATACGGCATGCTGCCCTGTAAAATCTGTACTTAAAGGATCTGCGGCTAAATATACGACTTGGCAAAGTTCTCAAATTCACAAGGAAAGAACAGGGGGCTGAGGCGCGCTCCTCGCGCCCCAAACCCCCATTCTTTTGTGAAACTTGCCAAGTGGTGTAAATAAACTGGAGTTTGAACAAATTTCTTTACTCAAACCGTGAAACCCTCTCTAAGAGAGGGTTTCACGGTTTGAGTAATCTCAACACCAAATTTTCTGAAAGGCAGGCTGTGCCTGCCTTTCAGAAAATTTGGTGCGATTTTGTTAAAAGTCAAAAATAAAGATACTGGAGAAGATGGGCGGCGGGCAGCGCCCACCGCCTATCTCCTGGTATCTTATTTTCTTGCAAGTTTCTAATGGCGCTTGCACACCGCCACACATGAAGCTGTTGTAGACACCCGTGTAAAAGGGTAAGCAATGCCTACCCTCCAGGGCCATACAGTAGCAGCATCTTACACATCGGTGGCGATCGCCGGACGATGTGTCCAGGGATGGGCAGCTTCGAGCTGCGCGGCGATCGCAATCACAGTTGCCTCATCGGCGGGACGTCCGACAATCTGGACGCCAACGGGGACGCTGTTTTCAGCCAGACTAACAGGTAGGACAATGGCGGGTTGTCCGGTGGCATTAAAAGGAGGGCTGGGCAAAATCCACTGGGTAATTTTCTTCAGCAAAGCCTCGGGTTCCAAGTTGTTCCATTCGCCAATGCGGATGGTGTGGTGGAGGTAGGTGGGCAGCACCACGGCATCAAACTGGCTCAGGTGGCCAACGATCTGACGGGCGATCGCCTGCATTTTCCAAAGATTCTGAAAATAAAATCCCGTCGCATCATTGTGGGAAACAAACCACTGGTTGATAGGGCTGAGGGTTTCAGGGGGAATGCCCGCTGACCCAACGCCAGAGCGAAACACAACTGTAAACGGTTCGATGAGTTCGGTGCAGTCTAGCTGCGTGGGTTCGACCGTGTGGCCCATCTGCTCCAGACGTTTCACCGTTGTGAGCACAGCCTCTCGGCAAACGTCGTCAGCTTCACCACCAGGGGCGATCGCCGTCAAAAATCCAATCTTCAAAGATGGCAGTTTTTCGCCGCTGCCATACCGACGCGCTGTTTCGACAAACGGGACTTCTGGGTCAGGCAACCAGTAGGGGTCGCCTACTACATATCCGGCTGCCATGTCCAAAAATGCAGCAGCATCGGCAACGGTATGCGCCAGCGGGCCACTAGTCGAAATGCCGCCCGGTGTGTTGCCAATAGGAGCATAGGAGATGCGTCCACGGGCAGGCTTCAACCCAACCAAGCCACAGCAAGTGGCAGGGCCGCGAATGGAACCGCCTCCGTCAGATCCTTGGGCGATCGCACACAGCCCTGCTGCCAAAGCCGCCGCTGCCCCACCACTCGATCCACCGGGTGTATAGTCCAGATTCCAAGGATTCCGTGCAGGCGGAAATCCTGACGGTTCTGTGAAGGGCATCGTGCCTAACTCCGGCGTCGCTGTCTTGCCGAGAATGACAAATCCTGCTTGTTTAATGCGTCCGACAATCGCATCATCAAATTGACCCACATTGTCTTTGAGTACCTGGCTACCAATAGTGAACCGGACGTCCTTCATTGGATTCAAATCTTTGACCGAAATAGGAACGCCAAAGAAGGGAGGAAGGTCGTCGGGGTTCGTCCCTGCAATCTGCTCAGTTTTTGCCCTAGCATCTTTCAAAGCATAGTCAGATAGAACCGTGAAGTAGCTGCCTAGAGAGGGGTTCAGCGCGTCAATTCGGCTTAGATAAAGCTCTGTAAGTTCAAGAGGAGACAGGTCTCGAGAGCGAATTAGCTTGACTTGCTCTAGTGCGGGCAAAAATGCCAGATCACATGGATTCATAACATTCTGGAATAGGCACAACAAAGCTTGAATCTATCAAGATGGCATCAAGGGTTGACGGATGTCCTTGACAGTTTTTAGATTGGCGATGTCCAGTTATACCAAATCCCTATCTATTTACCCTCGAAACCAAAGCCGACCCAAAAGGCAGTCGAGAAGCGCCCCTCCCCTGGTACTTTGTTGTCTTGCAAGTTCCTAAGCGGAAAACTTACGAAAGGCGAGGGTGACGTTGTGACCACCAAACCCGAAGGAGTTAGACAGTGCAACATTCACCGCCAGAGCACGGCTTTGGTTAGGCACGTAGTCTAAGTCGCATGCTGGGTCAGGAGTTTCTAAATTAATGGTGGGAGGGACTCGGTCATTGGCGATCGCCATTACTGTTGCCACCGCTTCAATGCCCCCAGAGCCACCCAGCAAATGCCCTGTCATAGACTTGGTAGAACTGACAGCAATGGTATGAGCATGGTCGCCTAGCGCTGTCTTGATAGCTGCTGTCTCCGTCGAGTCATTAGCTGGAGTGCTAGTTCCGTGGGCGTTGACATAGCTCACGTCCTCGGCAGCAAGATTACCATCTTTGAGCGCAAGCTGGATTGCCCGAGCCGCACCCGTTCCTCCAGGCACAGGAGAGGTCATGTGGTAAGCATCACAGGTCATGCCATAGCCGACAATTTCACCATAAATTCTTGCACCCCGGCTAAGGGCGTGCTCTAACTCTTCCAGAATCAGAATGCCGACTCCTTCGCCCATGACAAACCCATCGCGATTAATGTCGAAGGGGCGAGAGGCATGGGTTGGGTCATCGTTGCGATTTGACAACGCTTTCGCCGCTGCAAAACCAGCCATCGACAGAGGAGTAATTGCCGCTTCTGTGCCACCGCAAATCATAGCCTGGGCATAGCCCCGCTGCACTAGCCGAAAAGCATCACCAATGGCATTAGATCCAGCTGCACAAGCAGTCACTATGCAGGAGTTTGGTCCTTTTGCTCCTACATGAATTGCTGTTAGCCCCGCTGCCATATTAGCAATCATAGTTGGCACCGTAAACGGACTGCATCGGCCAGGCCCCTTGCTGTGCAAAATCCTTGCCTGGTCTTCCATCACCTGCAACCCACCAACGCCCGTACCAATCAGAACGCCGATCTGCTCAGCATTTAAGTCCGTGATTAAAAGGTCAGCATCCACCAGAGCTTGCTTACTAGCGGATACTGCGAACTGTGAGAATCTGTCCATCCGCTTGGCATCTTTGCGATCCATCTGCTCAAGCGGATCAAAGCCTTTCACCTCTCCAGCAATGCGGCAGGCATGCTCCGAAGCATCAAATAGGGTAATTTGGCTAATGCCACTAGTGCCCCGCATCAGCCCATCCCAATAGTCTGCCAGGGTATTGCCAATTGGCGTAATTGCACTAAGCCCGGTGACAACAACTCGCTTGTTGGCAGCATCTAAATGTGTCATAACTAAGAATGAGAAGGTTTCTGTGACCTGTAGCAAGCGCTCATTGTCAGCAACAGCGCTGCTTCTACCGACCTAAAGCGCAAGCTACAATTGTGAGGCGTAGAACTCAAAATGTCTAGGACGCCGTAGAACCTGAACCCCTAAACGGCGGCTTTATTCAAGATGTAATCAACCGCAGCTTGAACCGTGGCAATCTCTTCCGCAGCTTCATCAGGAATCTCAATGTCGAACTCTTCTTCGAGGGCCATGACAAGCTCCACCGTATCCAAGGAATCGGCACCTAAATCGTTGGCGAAGCTTGCTTCGGGTTTGACTTCTATTTCATCAACGCCAAGCTGCTCGCAAACAATCTTCTGAACTTTTTGAAAAATCTCCTCTTGACTCATACCCTTCCTTCCAGTGAGTAATGTAACAGCAATAGGCGTAAACCGTCACCTATGTTAAAAGATAATATTCTCTAAAGAAAAATCCATCCATAGACAACACAGTTTAGCCCCCTAATTATGAACTAAGCTTTCGCAATGCTGTCCTGCGTAAAGAAACATGTAAAGCTCCTCAGTCCAATGGGCATTTCTACATATTATCTGAAAGCGGTACACCCTTCGCGTCTATCGTAGATGAAGTTGTCTATATTGCCGTGGAGAATCGAGTCCTTTTATTTTATGACCACGAAACTGCAGACCCAAACTCTCTCAACCCCAGAGCCGAGGAAGCTTCAGTATGCTTACTATCCCGGATGCGTTGCCCAGGGCGCTTGTCGTGAACTCTATCTTTCTACTCAGGCATTGGCCCACGCATTGGAAATCGAACTGATCGAACTGAAAACGGCGTCATGCTGTGGATCTGGGACATTTAAGGAAGATTCTCAACTGTTAGAAGATACAGTCAATGCCAGAAATATTAGCCTGGCGGAGGAATTGAATCTCCCCATGCTGACCCATTGCAGTACATGCCAGGGCGTAATTGGTCATGTGGACGAACGGCTCAAGCGCTGTCAGCAGAGCGATCCAGATTATGTGAATGACATCAACGGCCTGCTGCAAAAGGAAAGGTGTTCTCCTTACCAGGGCAGTACGGAAGTCAAGCATTTGCTATGGGCGATTGTCGGAGACTATGGGTTAGACCAGCTTCAGAAAAAAATCACCCGTCCACTTAAAGGGCTAAACTGTGCTGCATTCTATGGGTGCTATCTCCTGCGGGGACAGGATGAGATTCCCTATGATGATCCGTTTAATCCGCAGTCCATGGAACGGGTATTTCAGACTGTTGGTGCCAATCCAGTGATTTATCGTGGCAGAACCCAATGTTGCGGCTGGCCGATTTCTAGCTATGCAGCCGAGCAGTCTTTCAAAATGGCAGGAATGCATTTAAAAGAGGCGATCGCCGCTGGTGCTGATTGCCTAGTCACCCCCTGTCCCCTCTGCCATTTAAATCTGGATTCTCGACAGCCCGAGGTCGAGCAGGTGATTGGTGAGAAGCTAGGGATTCCGGTGCTGCATCTGCCACAGTTGATTGCCCTTGCATTAGGTGTGTCCCCCGGTAAGCTGGGCCTCGATCGCCATATTGTGTCTACCAAATCTGTTCTGAGAAAGCTGAGGGAACAGTTGTAACTGCTATGACCACAGTTGTCTCAGATTAGCAGACTGCAAAAATCAGCAGCCACCGCCGAGGCCGCTCGTCGGGGAGCGCGATCGCCCCTGTATTCTTGAGCGTGAGTCTTTCCGAAAGCGTTCGTCACCTGAACATGGTGAACGTCACTCAACCTGAGTCTGGGTTAAGGGACTTGCAAGAAAATAAAGTACCTAGAAAAGAGCAGCGGGC
>CAYXJG010000019.1:11697-27517 GCA_964465285.1 uncultured bacterium | reverse complement strand
CGCGCTCCGCGCGCGCCAAACCCCTATCTTTGTGTGAAACTTGCCAAGTCGTGATTGAAACCATCTCCAGGAAGAAGGGCAATGGGGCGCGCCCGCTCCCCCCTTTCTGGATACCAAAGCCAGTGTTTTCAGACGGTGCAGGAAGGGTGCATCCCAGTTTTGCAGCTGCGTATTTGACGCTGTTGCCCTCACCCTAAAGCCCTCTCCCAAGCAAGGAAGGGAGAGGGACTTTGATGGAGAGGAACTTTGATATGGTTTGGCTCCCCTTCTTCCAAATTTGAGATAAGGAGCTAGGGGCTGAGGGCTGAGCTAAGAAGCTGAGCAGTTACGGCTAATTGTCTAGTTGAGCCGTCTAGTTGAGCCATCTAATTAAGCAGACGAGCTGCATAAGTTGAAGCTCTCACGCAGCTACTGCGATGGGCTGGTCGGGTTGTGGAGCAATCACATCATCCACGACATCGAATACTTGGTCTAATTTCGTGACCTCCAGGACTATTTGAGCAGAGGGAGTAATACCTTTAAGCGCAAATGATTTACCGTGTTTTTGGGCGAAATTGAGAGCTGATAGGAGAACTATTAACCCGTCACTGTCGATGGACTCCACTTCACTCATGTCAGCAACAAAAAGCGTGCCCTGGCTTTGTGCCAGGGCAGTTTCTAGTTCCCGCTGAAGGCGACCAGAGTTCTGGGCATCCAAAACTCCCGACAGCTTGATACAGTCAATGCCGATATTGTTCTGAGCTTGCTGCATAATGACAAACCTACGCTAAGTACTTATCGCTCTAACGGCTTCACATATGTAGGATATAATCCTACGTACCTTTAAGCTCTATGCTCAAGACGTGAAAGACCGTAACTTTTGCTTAATATTTGTAACACTATAGAGTATCACGAAAATCTGCCTTCAGAAAGGTATCTAAAAACACGGATATGGCATAACTTTGTAAATGTTTAAAGACTGGCAGAGTTAGAGGCCGTACGAGTCTACATACCTAGCGTACTTTTTAGGTGGTGACGGGTAGGTAGCGACAGGTGTAACCTGCTCCCCGACACTAATGCGCCAGGGCTAAAAATTTGTTTCAAAATCCCGCTAGGGGATGTTCACGCCCCAAAGCTCTGCAGATTTTCAGGTAAGTGCTACGTGATGCCCACCAAGAGAGCAGCGCTTATTTACCTTGTTAGTATGACGCAATTGGTATGACGCAATTGGTATGGCGCAATTAGTATGGCGCAATTGGTATGACGCAATTGGTATGGCGCAATTAGTATGGCGCAATTAGTATGGCGCAATTAGTATGGCGCACGGCCTGCACTAATTCATCAAGAGCGTCAAGACGATGTTGTTTCGTTTGACAGGAACCATGGGCTATCCACTCTCCTCGGAGAGATTTTTTCGACCATCAGTTCCTCGACACCAGGGATCAAGTATTCAGTCATCTTCAATTTTGGTAGCGGGATCGTGATACTGCGCTGCGCCTGCTAAACCTTGGTTCAACTTGTTGCATTCTCGTTTCTGATTGAGCTTGCATTCCCGGCCAGAATGCTCTGTGACTCACTTGCAAATTATGTCTTGTAGATCATGTCTTTTGAAAGTAGCTGTGACTGAGATCACATGACTTCTAGTGCTTCATCACCCCCTCTGAATCCGAAACATAGGACTATAAGTGAAAAGCGCTGAAGGTTAACATCGGTTGCCATCATTAGTTGTCTAACAGAGCGCGTTGATGAAGCCCCCCTGAAAGCGATCGCGAGGTATTGCGTTATGCTAATTCAAGCCCCAAGTCCTATTCGGCAGCTTGTTGCAAAAGCCCTGGACATCAAGCAATTGACCCCAGCCATTGAACACGAAATCAATCGAGAACTCACTCAGTTGGGATACATCTCTGAGGCAGATTACGAAGCACTAGAACTGTTGATGGAACACATGGATAAAGGGTTAGTCCGCCTCGTGCCTAGTTCGGCGGTGATATAGGTTCAGCTTCGACAGTCAAGACAGCGGGTGACCGCGTAACCTGATCCTCAAGGGGGCGCACTTTCTCGATGAGCTGAATGAATTGGCTGTAGTCAGGAATCGGTGCTGCAGGAATGTAACCCGCATCGGAGACAATATTGGAGGGAGCTGCTCGCATGGCTTCTTCAATGGCTTGTTGTTGATTGCGCTCAACGGTTGGCCCAACAAGCACGACTCCCTGAGGCATCGGTCGGCTAATATGCAGCACACGAAAGCTGCTGGAAGCAAAATCTCCGCGATGGTCCTGGTAGTTTTCTTCAGAGAGCGCTCCGGCAGCCACTGAACCATCTTTCACCCATTCCAGAACCGTACGAGGAGTTGGAGCAAATCTCACCTCTGATAGTATGAGACCATATAGATCATAGAGGGGAAGATAGTATCCTGAGGCTGATCCTTTCTCTCCGAGAGTAATAACTTCTCCTGCGAGGTCTCCTAACTCTGTTACGGGGCTGTTTTCCAGAACCACAAGCACAGCTCGGGCATTCGCTGAACCCTCCAAGGGAAAAATGGGGGCGTATCGTTCCTGGGAAATGGCGATCGCCGCTAATCCTGGTGGAGCAAACACGAGTGACCAGACATCTTGTCGCTGGATTTGTTGGAGGGCTTGCAGCTCATTGTAGGCAGGCTCCAATTCCACAACGGTCTGGGTTTGCTGTGCCAAATATTCCTTAAAGGGCTGATATTGCTCAACAGATTGGTCTACCGCATCGTAGCTGACAACGCCGATGGTCAGCTTACCAACGGGATCGGATGACTCTGCTCCGCATCCTCCAAGCACAGAGGCCAAGAGGACAGGTAACCACCGCAGCCAGGCTGGTCTAAAGCAATGATGGGACGTCACGATTGCCGCTCCATTACTGGGTTAACCCCGCTTCTAAGGATGATGGTGCTTCATCGGAAGGATAGCCATTGGTAGTAGACAGGCCAAGTCTCGATGTCTGGGCGATCGCCGCTTCCAACAGCCCCTTGAACAAGGGGTGTGGACGACTAGGCCGGGAGAGAAATTCTGGATGAAACTGGGTCGCAATAAAGAACGGGTGTTCTCCATATTCGATAATTTCGACCAAGCGACTATCCGGTGACGATCCGCTAACAGAGTATCCAGACTCCAGAAACAGGGTTCGATAGGCATTGTTGAACTCATAGCGATGGCGGTGGCGTTCGTAGACCACCTCTTTGCCGTATAACTGTGCAGCAAGGGTACCAGGCTCCAAGCGGCAGGCATACAGCCCCAAGCGCATTGTCCCTCCCAGGTCTACTACGTCTTGCTGTTCAGGCAGCAGGTTGATTACCGGATTGGGCGTATCTTCGTCAAACTCTGCACTGTTTGCTCGTTCTAGATTCGACACGTTACGCGCCCATTCGATCACGGAACACTGCATTCCCAGGCACAGTCCCAAAAACGGAATGTAGTTTTCTCGGGCATAGGTAACTGCTTGAATTTTGCCCTCAATGCCACGAGTTCCAAAGCCTCCCGGCACCACGATGCCGTTAACGCCAGAGAGCAACATTGCAGCCCCCTGCACTTCGACATCCTCAGAGTTGACCCAGCGAATCCGTAGGTCACATCCGGATGCGATTGACGCGTGTTTGAGCGCTTCTGTCACTGATAAATATGCATCCGTCAGTCTGACATATTTCCCGACAATTGCGATTTCCATTGATTGACCCGGCTGATAAAGTCGCTCTACCAAAGTTTGCCAGTGTGACAAATCCGGATAGTGCTGCTCTAGCTGGAGGATGTCAAGAACCTGGTTGGCCAACCCTTCTCGCTCCAGGTTGAGGGGGACCTCGTAGATGCTACCTGCATCTTGGGAGGTGATCACACATTCCACAGGTACGTCGCAAAATTGAGACATTTTTTCCTTGAGACCCGGCTGGAGAGGGCGATCGCACCGACATACCAAAATATCAGGCTGAATACCGATTGAGCGAAGTTCTTTCACAGAGTGTTGCGTGGGCTTTGTCTTCATTTCTCCCGCCGACGGAATCCAGGGCACCAGGGTTACATGCATATAGAGAACATTTTGCCGACCCGCGTCTTTGCGAAATTGCCGAATCGCTTCCAAAAATGGAAGCGATTCGATGTCCCCGACCGTTCCACCAATTTCTGTAATCACCACATCAGGATTCGTGTTGCGCGACACTCGAAAAATGCGCTCCTGAATTTCATTAGTAATATGGGGAATCACCTGCACTGTTCCCCCTTCATAATCGCCGCGCCGTTCTTTATTGAGCACTGCTTGATAAATGGATCCTGTCGTTACGCTATTTAGCCGTGACATTGCTGTATCGGTAAATCGCTCATAGTGACCCAAGTCGAGATCGGTCTCAGCCCCGTCATCGGTGACGAACACTTCTCCATGCTGAAATGGACTCATGGTTCCGGGGTCAACATTGATGTAAGGATCCAGTTTGAGAATAGAAACAGAATAGCCACGTGACTTTAGCAACCGCCCCAGGCTTGCTGCAACAATTCCTTTTCCGATGCTGGATACCACACCGCCTGTTACAAATACGAACTTCGTCATCGTCTTATCCAACCCTTACCTCCATGCCAACCCCACCCAATAACGCATTTATTCTGCCATAGTCCTCAGCGAATTGTTTGAATCCACCGTTTCAGAGAGGGTGTTCTTAATCCACACGACTTGGCAAGTTCCACGCAAAAACAGAAGTTTGGGGCGCGTTACGCGCGCCCCAAACTTCTGTTTTTGCGCTATGAATTCGAGAATCTTGCCAAGTCGTGTATCCGTTTTTTCGCCAGGCAGACCACTTGGAGAGAAGTTGAACCAAATTTTCGTGGCTGGCCAGGCATGTTCTCCCCATTTCTCAAGGAGGGTAGAAGACATAAGAACAACAAATCACTCAAGTCGCCAGCATAGAGACACCCTAGAAAGTTTTGCCGAGCTTCACCTTGTCGCTTTTCAACCAATATTTAAGGCTACATCTGCCAAAAGATGCATATATCAATGTTCGTTGCAAGCATTTTTACATTTCTTTGCCTGATAAAAGGGTATTAGTGCATATCTCGCCTGTGCAAAATCCTGTTCAAACCAAGCAAGCTGAACTCCAGTGAGGTGCTGTAACTCTTGATGATGTTGAGATTTCTATCTTTTTGTTTAGGCATCGTTGAGAAAAAGTACCCCTATGAGTGAGGTTATACTTGTCAAATAATTGTTATTGTTTGTAACATAAGGATAGAGAGGAGCCATCACCGGGCACTCTTGAGCCATACCAAAGGAAGCACACGCTGGAAAGGGAAGTGTACTGGTTGAAATCGTCCGCTCTGTGGAAGATGCAAGCCGCACGACCTTTGTTCGGGCATTGCGTTCGATTAACAAAGGAGAAACACTATGTCTCAACCTACACAACTAACCCTAGAGCAACAGTTTAGTCTCAGATCTTTCGAGACCCAGGTTGCACGCATGAGCCGAGAGCAAGCTCAACAGTTCTTAGTAAAGCTCTACGAGCAAATGATGATGAAGGAAACCATGTACAAGCACTTCATCAAGCACCAGTGGGGACTGGAGCCAATGGCACGGGGCGACGAGCAGGCTCAGGGATAATTCACCGCTGTCGATATGGGTGCCCTCTACTCTAAGTTCGTTCTGCGTTAAGGAAAAAGCTTGGGGATGCAGATGCGCCCACTCTAAAGGCACCATTCAAGTTAGTCTTTTGAGGATCGAGAATGCAATAAAGTTCAGGATTAATGGAGCGGCACGGCATTGCTGTGCCGCTTCACTAATATCTGGTTCAAATTATTTAATTTTCGGTTTTAAGGGTAGTGGGCAGGACTAGCACGACTTCTTAGCAGAATTTTGTCGGCGTTGGTAAGCGGCCAGGGAGCCTATCACCTTTCTACCCTCGCTCTAAATTCCTCTCCCAAGCTTGGTCAATAGACCTTGAGCTTCTTGCCCCGCCTCTCCCAAATCTAGGAAAAGAGGCTGGCGGATGAGGGAATTTCAGGAAAGCTGCAAGCCTGATGTGCTCTTCTTTGCCCCTGCTGACGTTCAAAAGTACCCGTCAAATTGCAGCAAATGGCAGCAATCCTCATTATAGAAATTTAGGGGCAGAACGGTCACCTTAAATGGCCTTTTGCTTCCTAAACCTATACAAGTGAGCACCTGTAGGGCATGAAGTTTCCCGAAATGAGAATTGCTGGTCAAATAGCGGGGAGCTTGTGTCAGTCTTGGTGGGTTGTTCAAGTATGATGCTATTGAGGGATGTGGATCCTGATGTAGTTGTCACCCCTGATCGTTATGTTTCAGCGAGCGCTGGTTTGCACTAATTTTGAAGATGGTCTCTATCGGCTTGCACATTTTGTGCCGAGCCTTGCAGAGGGTGGGCTACGGCACATTACGTTCGCTCACGCAGTCCCCGTCATGGAAGATCGGGAGATTCCAAAGATCGATAGTGCGAAGGTGCAGGAGGCTCAGGAGCGGCTGTCTGTCGCATTGGAGTCTGTTCCCGATGGAATTGATGTTCATGTTGACGTTCAGTCTGCGAAGCCGTCAGATTTTATCTTGCGAGCTGTTAAGCAGTATGAGCCGGATATTCTGTTGCTAGCGACACCTAGTCGGAGTCGATTGTCCGAGCAGTTATTTGGCAGCACAACCCAGGTTCTGTGCCGACAGCTTGATATACCCGTTATGATCATCCGGCCTCAGCTCATTTCGACCTACACGACTGAGGAACTAGAGGTGCGATGCAGAAATTTGTTTCGCTACTTCCTAATTCCCTACGATGGAAGTCATTCTGCTGATTATTTAATCAATGCCCTAAGCGAGCATATTCACCGCATGGGGGCGTCAACCTTAAAGCGCTGCCTTCTGTCCTGGGTAATTGAAGTTGGTGGACGTCGAAGCCTCCGCACCACCCTCGATTATCAGGTGCAAGAAGCTGAGCGTGCGATTCAGAAGGTGAAGGCGAATCTAGAATCTCTTGGTCTAGAAGTGGATGCCTTGGTACTAAAAGGTAATGTCCTTGCTGAGATAATGGACTTAGCTGTTGACCACGACATTAGTGCGATCGCCATTTCTTCTGACACAATGGGTAAGCTAATTGAGTGGTCGGTGCCTAGTTTTGCTGGAGAGTTAATGCGCCAGAGTTGGCATCCTGTGATTTATTTCCCACCCTCAAGACGATGAGCACTACCATCTTATTAACGGCTTGCCAATTAACGGCTTGCCAATTAACGGCTTGCCAAGCGAACGTTACCTAGTGCAGCGTCAAAATTAAAACTTAGGGTAAATCCCTCAGGGATTTACCCTAAGTTCAAGAAATGACAAAGCACTAGCTGTCTGTAGCTTAGCTGTTTATACTGCCGCAGGCTACAATCTTAAATTTTGAATTGGGGAGATTCTGCCCTACGAGAAGCATCTCCCCAATTCAAAACCTGAGTTTATGACACGACTTGGCAAAGTTCTCAAATTCACAACGCAAAAATAGGGGTTTGGGGCGCGCTGAGCGCGCCCCAAACCCCTATTTTTGCGTGAACCTTGCCAAGTCGTGTTTATGACCTGGCAAGGTTCATGTAGTGTAGCGGACTACTCAAATTCCCGAATATGGATCAGGTTGGGGGTTATATCGTTCGCAAAAGCGGGCATTCTGATGATATGGCAATGATGATAAGGCAATCAACCGACTGAATGTCTAGGCTACATGGGTAACCAATGGGCGATCGCCCAACTGAACAAGCGAAGCATAATACACAAAGGATCTTGCTGGGGTGCAGGCTTTCATGATGGGGTGTCTCTTGTATCGCTAGTTCCCGATAGTAGAATATTCGACGTCATGGCTACTCTCGCTGAGGATAGAGTCTCGCTGAGGGTAGAGGATGAATTAGAGCAAACTCATTCGACGACTTACTAAACAGGAAAAGTGCAGGCGTAGGTTGACGGACAGTGCAGATTACTGTTCTGCCAATTCAACTGTGCGAAAGCATTGGCGTCAGTGATTATGACAGTACAGGTGTGGCATGAGGCCGAGTGTAAATCAGACCGAATTGACCAGTCATATGCGCCAAGGAGGAGGGCGATCGCATCATCAAGGAACTGCCGCTGACGTCTCTTCGGTAACTGACGTGTCCCTGAACCAGGAGACAAGGCTATGACATCTCTATTGGGGCAAAAGCGATTGACGAAGAGAGCAAAACTGCTGGTTGTTGACGATGAGCCTGATAACTTGGATTTGCTATATCGCACCTTTCACCGAGAATTCAAAGTTCTACGAGCAGAGAGTGGCCCTCAAGCTCTGGATATTCTCGAGCAGGAAGGCGAAATTGCGGTGATCATCTCCGATCAGCGTATGCCTTACATGAGCGGGACAGAATTTCTAAGTCTGACGGCAAGTCAATACCCTGATATTATTCGAATTATTCTTACAGGCTATACCGATGTTGATGATTTAGTAGAGGCGATCAACACGGGAAAGGTCTTCAAATATGTCACCAAGCCCTGGGATGACGAAGAGCTAAAAACCGTTGTCCGGCAAGCAGTAGATACCCATTGTGTATTGAAAGCCCGGACTCAAGAATTGCGTCGCACGCTTCATCAGGAAACGCTTGTCAATACTGTCTCAAGTGCTATTCGTGGAGCCTTGAGTTCCCAGCAAATTCTCCAAACAGTTGTGGAAACAGTCGGGCATATTTTTAGTGCCGACTGCTGCGTGCTGCGTCCATTAGAGGGCCCTCAGCTTAGTGATGATTGGTATCTCTATACCTCTCCGTCCCCAGGGCTTGTGGATGTAACCCCTGATGGTAGCTGGGCTACAACCGATCTAGATGTGTCTCCGTCGCAACTTGCGGATATGCTCTGGGAAATTCGGGACGTACAGGTCATTCAAGGAGGTGAACCTCAGGCGGGTGAGGGAGGCCACGCAATTCTGGAAGCGTGTCAGGCCTACGAGTCGCTAGGCATCCGCTCCAGCTTGCTCATGCCCATGATATATCAGCAGGAGCTACTCGCGGTTCTTGCTCTTCACCACATCAAATCATCCTATGACTGGGCTGAGGATGATATTCAGTTGGTAACGCTGGTCGCAGATCAGGTTGCTTTGGCGCTGTCCCAGGCGCGAACCTACGAACAGGTGAGAGCGCTAGCCAAACGGGAAACCCTGGTCAATATGATTACTTCGGCAATTCGCTCTAGCCTTGACCCCGAAGATATTTTTGCGGCTATCACTCAACAGTTGGGTCAAGCACTCCATATTGACGGCTGTGCTCTTTCTCTGTGGACACCCAAAGACACGTATGTACACTGTGTCGGTCTCTATGACGCAACTGTTGCTCAAAACCGAAAGCATAAAACGCCAGGATGGGGGACTGTGGGGGAGACCTGGACCAGTCCACTTGTGAATCCTGATGATTCAAACTTGTATTTACAAATCGCTGAGACGGATGCTGAAACGGGAGAACTGCCTCAATCCTTTGCTCCCATTGACGGCAATCCTGTGCTCAAGCGACTCATGGCGACGCAGGAACCTGTGGTGATTAACGACCTAAGTGAGCACCCAGAACTGAATCCTATAGATGTGCCCCTGCGATCGCCCGCCCGTGCCCTACTAGTGGTGCCGCTACTGTCTGAAGGAAACATTATTGGCAGCATCTCCCTGAGGCAAATTCACGAACCGCGCGACTGGCAGCAGGAGGAGATTGGACTGGCCCAGGCTGTCGCATCCCAGGCGGCGATCGCCGTGCATCAGTCTCGCCTGTTCCAAACTACACGCCAGCAGGCGGAGAAGCTACTCGAACTTGATCGCCAGAAAACAGAGTTTTTCCAAAATATTTCCCACGAATTTCGTACCCCGCTCACCCTCAACATCGGCCCTCTGGAATCAGCCGTCGCTCAAGGAGAAGGATTGTCTTATGAACAATCTGTCATTGCCCTACGCAATTCTCGGCGGCTGTTGCGCCTGGTAAACCAGCTTCTCGACTTACAGAGGCTGGATGCAGGACGGATGCAGTCCATGTTCTCTCCCTGCGACCTTGCCCACATTGTCCGTCAGGTTGTCGATGCATTTCGCCCTTATTGCGAGAAACGGCACATTACTTTAGAGGCAAAGCTTCAAGAGTGTCCGACGGTATATTTGGCTATTGAGAAGTTCGATAAGGTGATCTACAACCTCCTGTCCAATGCTGTGAAGTTTACCTCTGAGGGAGGACGGATTGATGTAGCAGTGTGGCCTGAGGGCGATCGCTGCCTATTTCAGGTCAGCGACACAGGCATCGGCATCCGGGAAGACCAGATTCCATCTCTTTTTGAGCGGTTTCGCCAGGCCGACGGGTCTACCAACCGCAGCTACGAGGGCAGCGGACTGGGGCTTGCCCTGGTGAAGGAGATGGTGGATATGCATGGCGGCGAGATTCGAGTGGCGTCTACCTATGGAGAAGGCACCGCATTTACCGTTTCGCTGCTCCAGGACAAGCACCACCTTCCCCCCGACCGCATCTCCGATGCCCCTGGGGATATCGACGGCACCCGAGCTACCGTTGAGTTGGCAGACGTAGATGCTGAAATCGACAGCTACAGCCAGAATGCAGAATCTGATCCACCATCGGTCTTCCCCGTCGCACGCCATGCGGGTTCAGCCGCAACACCAGAACCAGAAGTGAGCGATCGCCCTAGTGGAGAAGGATCTGGCCTAGAGGATGCTACGGAGGAGGAGGCTCCGGCTCATGTGCTCATCGTCGATGACAACGCCGATCTGCGTCGCTATGTGGGGGCGATCCTGAAACGCTCAGGCTATCGTATCTCGAGTGCAAGGCATGGCGCAGAAGGCTTGCAACGGGCACGAGAGGAACCCCCTGACCTGATCTTGACCGATTTGATGATGCCCCAGATGTCGGGGTTGGAGATGATCCAGGCTATTCGCCAGCAACCTGAGATTAAAGGAACGCCTATCGTCTTGCTCACAGCAAAGGCTGACGAGGAAACTCGCATCGAAGGGGCAGAACAGGGAGCTGACGCCTATCTGTCCAAACCTTTTAATCATCGGGAACTGCTAGCGGAGGTACGCAACCTGCTAGCTCTAAAAGCTAGCGAACGCCGAGTGGCTAAACTCAACCAGTATTTAACAAAAACCGTTTTACAGCGATTCTTGCCTCAATCGCTGGTGACTAAAGCGGCCAAAGGAGAACTTACACTAGACTTACGCCCAGAGCCTAAGCTAGTTACGATTTTGTTTAGCGACATCGTTGGGTTTACCCAGCTATCTAACACCCTACGATCGCGACGGGTTGCCGAATTGCTTAACGAATACCTGACTGAGATGACCCATGCCATTTTTGATAATGGAGGTACGGTCGATAAGTTCATGGGAGACGCCATTCTTGCAATCTTTGGAGCACCAGAAGAAACTAGCCCCAATGAACAAGTGCGGCAGGCGATCAACTCAGCGCGACAGATGTATCGTTCTCTCAAAACCCTGAACCAGCACTGGAAAGAGCATGGCATCAGCGAGGTGCAGTTTCGCTGCGGCATTCATCAAGGAACGGCAGTCGTCGGTATGTTTGGCGGCATTGAGCGGTCAGACTATACGGCAATTGGCCCCAGCGTGAACATCGCTGCTCGCATTCAGGAAGCGGCTGACCCAGGTAGCATCCTCGTGTCTGCTGCTGTCGCAGATTACCTGGACGACACGGTGATCAAAAAATACAGCCCGCTCAGGCTCAAGGGAGTTGATGAAACGGTGCTCACTTTTGCAATCAAAGCAGAACACGAGGACAACGATACCCCCTAAAGCGGCAGCCCGGCATGGCGCGGTGCCATCACAAAAGCTTTACTTAAATTGCTTGCACAGCGCTATACATGGCCTTCTTCTAAAAGGGGGCTTTATGCGATTCACAATTGATGTTATTTTTCAATAGGCATATATCCCAAAGAAACGGATCTCAGGTGGCTCAGCACCATACTTCGATCAATGGGTGGGTGACTTACACAATGATCAAACCTATCGTTTTATAGGCTAGAACTTTTTTTTTGAATTGGGGAAATCCTGCGCATAGGATTTCCCCAATTCAAAAACTGAGTTTATGACATGGCAAGGTGTAATCAATAAATCATCTCATTACTAGTTGACAGAACCTTGCAATTAAATGCTATTGTATTGATGCCAGTTGGGTTCGGAAGTCTAGTGCCATAATTGATGGCGATCGCCCGAGCCAGCAGGTTTGGCTTATCTCTTCTCATGGCTGATTCCCATGGCTTGTATCTATGCTTTCATTTGCTGCATGGTTTTGGTGTAGCAATGTTCAGTATGGCTTACTCAGGTGAATAGGTGCCTTGTAGCTTGTATTGGACCTTAATATGTGTCCTCGACCACTACTCAGGATTGAGGCGCTTCTCTCCAAAGTTTCGTAATAAGGAATTCGTAATAAGGAAATCGGCGTATGTCAGGTAAAATAACCCGGCGGGCATTCATGGGTGTGAGTGCTGCTGCTGCTGCTGTTACACTAGGTCAATTTGGTTCTCATCAACGGGCGATCGCCCGCTCCACCCGCACAGCTCAGATTTATCCGAAACGTAGTGCAAAGCAAGCAGGTGGATTAAACCTTTACTCTGCCCGTCACTACGACACAGACAATGCTCTCTACCAGGGATTTAGCGACCAAACAGGACTACAGATTAATCTGCTCGAGGCTGACTCTGATGCCTTAATTGAACGGATCAAAAGCGAAGGAGCCAATAGTCCAGCCGATGTATTTATTACCGTCGATGCTGGACGCCTTTGGCGAGCAGAAGAAGAGGACCTCTTCCAGGCTGTCTCGTCTTCCATGCTTACGTCAGCCGTGCCTGAGAACTTACGCGATCCAAACGGTCGCTGGTTTGGATTGACTAAGCGGGCAAGGGTCATCATATACAACAAGGATCAGATTAATCCTGCTGAGCTATCAACCTATGAAGATTTAGCGAGCGATAAGTGGCGCGGGCAGATTCTCGTCCGCTCGTCCACAAACATCTACAATCAGTCTCTGGTTGGCTCACTGATTGAGGTGCATGGAGAAGAAGAGACAGAAGAATGGGCGCGGGGGTTAGTGGCAAACTTTGCTCGCCAGCCTGAAGGGAATGATACAGGACAAATTCGTGCCTGTGCGGCTGGACTCGGCAACTTGGCGATCGCCAATCACTACTACCTAATCCGGTTAGCTAAATCAGATGACCCAGCAGACCAGGAAGTGGTGCAACGGGTCGGCATGTTCTTCCCAAATCAGCGCGACCGTGGCACCCACGTTAACATCAGTGGTGGTGGCGTGTTGAAGAACTCTCCTAATCCAGACGGAGCACAGCAGTTCTTAGAATATTTAGTCAGTGAAGAGGCGCAAGCTATCTTTGCCCGAGGGAACAATGAGTATCCGATTCTAGACGGTGTTGCCCTTGATCCAGTGCTGGCAAGCTACGGTAGCTTTAAGTCAGATACCACAAGTGCTGCTGCCTTCGGTCGAAATAATCCTTTGGCATTGCAGATCACCGATCGAGCAGGTTGGGTTTAATTGATTTCAGGGTGCATCACACATATTCCTCTATAGATTCGTGCGTCTTGTCTAGTGGGCTAATCTCCTAGATGAGCAAACGCTGGTGCAATGGAGATAATCTCCGCTGCACCTTTTTTTATGGCTATACTTTGCCAGGTCATAAACTGATAGCGCTTTGCAAGCGCATTAGAGGACTTGCAAGAAAATAAAGTACATAGAAGGTCGGCGACAATGTTAGTCTCGTAAGTAGTTGAGCAAAATTATTTACACAGTTTCCTAGGGGCACACCCCGTCGGGGTGTGCCCCTAGGAAACTTGTTTGCAATTAATTCTGCATAGGTACTTATCAGCTAATCCTGGGATTCGTTTACGGTGCCGTCGGGTAGAATAGCTCCTTCCGTATCGGCAGCATTCAATGCTTCCTCATCAACAGTAGCGGCTCCTAAATTCGCATTCGTAAATATTGCGCCTTCTAGCATCGCTCCGGTTAAGTCTGCACCTTGAAGAAATGCTCCGGTCAGATCAGCATTGGATAAATTAGCACCTGTTAGATTTGCTTGGGTCAGAGCCGCTCCAGATAAATTGGCTCCACTCAAATCTGCCTGACTTAAATCAGCACTGTCGAGTAAGGCCTTACTGAGGTTCGTGCCACTTAAGTTACTGCCTTTCAAGCTAGTTCGATTCAGGGTTGTACCGCTTAAATTTTGCTGGCTGAAATCTTGGCCTTGAAGGTCGCAGTCCAAGCATTCCTTTGATTCAGGAAAGCTAGAATCGGGTTCAGATGTGCCGCAGCCGGCAACCAGTAGAGGGGCGATCGCTGCAAATAATATAAGAGCAACTAATGAGTATTTCTTTAGGATAGCTATGATCATGTCAGTCATCATGCTTAGTCCCCTCAATTGTATATTGCCTCTGATAAATTTTTGAATCCACTCTTCAAGCCGTTCTTAACCCTTAGTTCGAGATTTTTACTGCTCCTCGGGTAGACGATTCCATCCGACTAAAATCGTACCTGTGCTGTCTACGGTTATTACCGTACTTAGATAGGCTACAAATGCACCTTGGCTTATTTCATAGAATGGAGCACCTGCATATTCACCCATTAGTTCTACGGTAAACCCCTCGTTGGCTAACTGTTCGGTTAGGAGCATTGCAAGGCGGTCAGGTTGAGTATTTATAGCCCTGTAAAGCGCACTCCCAATTTCCGAGCGGGGAACAGCCCCTTCGAAGAAAAACTGGGGATGGGCAAAATGGTGATACTGTGCCTGCTCTCCATTGGAAACTGCCTGCAAGATATATTCAAACTTCGCCTTTAGGGCTTCTGCCGACCGTAATTCGGCAACCACCACAGGCTCCGACGCCAGCACATAAACCGATACGCCAAGGTCGGGCTGTAATACACTCAAATATTGCGTCACATCATCTTTAGTGACTTCATAGACTTTAATACCACTATCCTCCAAGTCGTCGCGCGATCGTACAGCATAGTCTTGAATCCTGAGTTGCTCGATCAGATCAGCACTAACTTGACGGAAGTCTCCTCCATTGATTTGTCGGCAATTTCCCAAGCCAAAACATCCTGCCTCTCCAGTCGCCAGATGAGGAAAGTTAGAAAAAGGCAATGATGAAGAGATGGGTAGTTCAGGCTCAAGAGGTGTAGAGGACGATTCAGGGGACGCAGGCATAGGTGGCGGCACAACTGGACTCAGAGGCTCAGACAGTTCTGGGGTAGGCGATGCAGAGACTTCTGGGATTTGCTCTTGTGAAGAAACCGTTACAGGTTCTCGAAACCTCGACTCAGATGGAGTTTGGGTTATCCCTGCGGCTTGTCGGTTTTCTGATACCTCATCCCTCGATATCTCATTCTTCTCGGACTCAGCCGGTGGAGGCTCCGGTAGCGACGCCACCTCAAGAACAACCTCATCTGCCTCATTAGCCTGTTCATCAGACGATGTCGTAGGTATGAACAAAACGACACCGTGTAACGCTACAGAGATCAGTAACGTCGGGTGGATCAGTCGCAAAAAAGAACGAGGAGAGAAGCGCTTAAGAAGATTCAGTGTCGCGACTATGGCTACCTCCTCCAGAATATTTTGAGTTCATTATTATTTAATGGAACGCTCGCAGTAAGATCAAATAACACCCCATCTACCCTTTAATCTAAAAATATACTCAAAAAAGTAGACCATGTAAGATGAGAGTAAGTGTCAATTATATCATAAAGAACATCGACCTAAATCCCTCCGATAAAACTGACTTGCAGAGCTACACGCTGATCATAAACACAGCAATGCAGACACAGAGTTCACCACGCTTAGCAGTTCACCACGCTTAGCA
>CAYXJG010000019.1:0-11597 GCA_964465285.1 uncultured bacterium | reverse complement strand
AGTTCACCACGCTTAGCAGTTCACCACGCTTAGCAACGTAGTAGTTTTAAGTGGCTTGGCCCACCTGCTTATGACCCAAAAACTGATTTAATCGCAAAAGCTGATTTAATCGCACAGGTTGACTATTTGCAGGCATGGTCAATGCCGCCCCAATTGTTCTTGGGTGGTGCCTTTTATTAAAGGGCAGAGGATTGGGGTTGTTGTCGATGGGCAAAAAGTAATCGACATTGCGCCCTGCCCTGCCCCGCAAAGAAACACCACAGGTTATCGGTTCCCTTTGCCCGCTGCATGTCTTCTCGCAGGATGCGCCTTAGAATCAACCGAGAGGGATGGGTCAAGAGTCGCCCCAGGGGTTGTGATGTATCAGACCAGAGCAGGATAGTCTCCGCTGGGAAGCCAGCCATGTGATACAAAAACTCGCCCATGAGTTCTGCGTCGCGCACGGCGTAGCTCAAATGCGCGGTCTGGGAGAGCCGTTCATATTGATTGATGCCGATGGCGATCGCCCAGCTCTACTTAATGCTGCAACACCCTAAGCCCAAACCTTCTATAGACATCGCACAGGGCTTTGCCCCTACCCATAGCGGAGGATTGCATTTAGTCTAGAGTCCAGTTGTTCACAGACTCGATCTCACGACTTAACGTTGCCCTAATGGGTATCAAACGATTTCACTTTCTCCTCTGGATACTTCTGGGTATCATCACGACTTGGCAAAGTTCTCAAATTCACCACGCAAGAATCGGGGTTTGGGGCGCGCCCCAAACCCCGATTCTTGCGTGAAACTTGCCAAGTGGTGTATAGAGGGAAATACGGGATAGCGAGGGGAAGGTGGGCAGTGCCCACCCCATACGACTGTGTGTTTTACGTGACGCGGTTGCACATCGCTATAGAGACCTTTTCAGCGTGGGCTGGAGAGAGGTGATGAGGGTCGAGGCATCGACGCCGAGTTCGGAGGTGTCCTGGGCAGCGGCGATCGCCCCCTGGGAGTGCCACCACACTGCGGCAGGAACCACATCATCCACAGAGGTTTGGCGCGCTACGGCCTGGGCCACCAGTCCTCCCAGGAGTCCGGTGAGCACATCACCACTGCCTCCCCGGGCAAGGGCGGCGGTGCTATGGGGATTGACCCGGAGGGTGCCGTCAGGAAAAGCGATGACGGTGCGTGCCCCTTTGTAAATAATCGTGGTGTTGCTTACCTGGGCAGCAGACTGAGCGAGGGTGAAGCGATCGCCCGCTTCGGCATTCTGGTTGGGAAAAAGCCGCCGAAATTCTCCTGGATGGGGCGTGAGGATGGTCGGGGCAGAGCGCTTTTTCAGGGTTTCTGAAGCATTCATCTCTGCCAGGATGTTCAGCCCATCAGCATCTAGCACAAGGGGTTGGACGCATTGAAGAATGTGCTGAACAACTTGGGTGGCGTTACGGGTCATGCCAGGGCCGCAGGCGATCGCATCATAAGCATCAAGGGGAACGGAGTCAGGAAGATGAGCGATCGCCCCCTCATCCGTCTCGGCACAGCCCACCAGCAGGCCATCGGGCACTATGCCCACCATCCGTTCCGCCAGGGTGCGGGGCACCGCCATAGACAACATCCCAACACCACTGGCACGGGCGGCCAGCGCCGTTAGGATAGCCGCACCTGAGTAGGTACGCGACCCGCAAACCAGAAGCACATGGCCTTCTTTATACTTATGGGTGGTTTTCTTTCGGGGAAGGGGTAATGCGGCCAGGGCAAGGGCTGGGGTGATGCGCTGCACGGGAGGGGCGTCGCCTAGAACTGTCTGAATGTCCGCGAGGGGCAACCCAAAGTCAATGAGTTCTGCGTTGCCGATGATGTCCAGTGCGCTGTCCTGAAGGAGCGATCGTTTCCACAGCCCCAGGCAGAGGGTATGGGTAGCGTAAATGGCGCTGCCCAGTACCTGCCCGGTGTCGGTGTCCAGTCCAGAGGGGAGGTCGATGCTGATGACGGGAATATCCCAGGCATTGACCTGATTGACGAGGCGGGCGATCGCCCCTTCCAGGGGACGAGTCAGTCCAAAGCCAAATAGCCCGTCAATGATGAGATGACAGTGTTGGAGCTCTGCGACATCAGCGGCAACGGGAATCCCTAGGTGATCGGCATAGCGCCGGTGAGCGGCTGTCAGTTCCTTATGCTTTGAAAAAGGTTCGTATCGAATAACCTCATACCCTGCTTCAGTGAGTTCCCGCGCCACCACCAGGGCATCGCCACCATTGTGCCCCGGCCCCACCAGGATGCCCACACAAAGCTGGGGAGAAGGACGGGCGATCGTCCCCCTATCTCCAGACTTTCTAAGTGGACACAGCTCTTGAATGCGCCGCGCAATCAGCCCGCCAACGTTATCCATCAGAGCCGCCACAGGCATCCCCGCCTCAAACACCCGCGCCTCAATTGCCTGCATTTGCTCAGCCGTGACCACACACCGCTGAACCCATTCCCTCCGTTCTTCACGCGAACGCCCTGATGCCATTAACGTCGATACCTGATGCCATTAACGTCGATAGTAGACCCTGGCGTTCATGCCAAAGTCTCTGAGAAAACTATTCCAGCGAGATGCCGTCTGACGGTTCACAAAGGGACCAACCAACACATGGGGGCCAAGGGGACGCTCCCGCTGAGCCACTACATCATGACGACCGCCCAGCATAATCACTTGGTCACGCACCTGGGGCAACTCCTCAGATGACCCAGGAATCACGATATAGTATGCATCCTCTGCTAACGGTTGGGGAGCCGCAGCGACGGTCGGTGATGGAGAGACCGGAGCTACTGGAGGCGTGGCACCGGGCACCGGGGCGAACTCAATTTCCCGAGGGGGCGGCTGTACAGCAACCTGCTGGGGGGGCGCAACGGGTTGTGACGGCGTCACAGGCACCTGCGTGGGAGCCCCATCAAAGTCCGCCGGAGGCAATTCAGGAACGCCCGCAAATCCATCGTCCGCCAGGGAAGCAGGTTCAAAAAGACTGCTCGGCACCGGAGACATCGTTGCGCTGACGCCATTTGCAGCTAGGGCATTAATTTGTTCATCTGCCAGGGCTAGATTGTCATAGGCTCCCACGAGAATAATGGGCTGCCCCTGGTACTCCTGAATGAGAGCATCGGGCTGAACCTGACGTACCTGCTCCAGCAGCAGTGGGCTATTGCCGTTGACAAATACCATGTACAGTTCTTCTGGCGAAGCTGTTCCGGGTGCCGCAGGAGCGGCGGAAGTAGCAGCAGGTGGCGCTGGGAAATTCGACAAATCCGCAGGAGGAAACGATGGCGGCGGTGGCAGACCATTGACCACCTGCTGGGCCAGCAAGTCTCGACGGCTGAGAATCGAGTCGCCCCAGGCAGGTTGAACCAGAGCAGTATTTAGCCCTAAGCCCACAAGGGTAGAGCCAATCATGAGTTGAGCGCTCCGGAGGGCATGTTGACGGTTAATAGGCATGATCCTTATGGGAAATAATCTTATGGAAAATAATCTTAGGGGAATAACGATGGAACACTCAGCAGGTAGTCACCATTAGATGTAAAACCCATAAACCCCGCACTGACCGCTGCGCGAGCAGCACAGGGCTTTAAAGTTGGATTTTAATTGTGCCGAGGTACTTATTGAACGAGGTACTTATTGAACGAGATACTTAGAACCGAGAATGAAACAACGTGAACCAAACTTTTATTAGGGCGGCGCGGCGATGCCGCGCCGCCCTAATAAAAAGGGATTTTATGTAATCTTCGTTCCTTATTGAATGGGTTGGCCACAAACGCAGAATCTGACCGTAAATGCTAGCCTAGAATGGCGAAAGATCGTTAGTGTTTTGCCATCTTTTTTACGACCTGTTACAGGTTAAATACCCTACAGGTTGTGCTCAAATTGGCGAAGCCCAGTATCAGCACGCTGTAGGTTGGACTGAAGCTCGGCAAAACCGACCCATCTCTAACATCTATGCACAAATTTGGTGACTCAGTTTCTAGAAACCATGCAGAAAATTGTTGTGGGCCTTTCGGGCGGCGTTGACAGTTCAGTGGCAGCAGCAACTCTCCATCATCAGGGCTATGCTGTGGAGGGATTGACCCTGTGGCTGATGAAAGGAAAAGGCCAGTGCTGCTCGGAAGGCATGGTGGATGCAGCGAAAATTTGTGAGAAGCTGGGCGTTCCCTACCACGTGGTTGATAGCCGGGATGTGTTTCAGGAAAACATCGTGGATTATCTAGTACAGGGCTATAGACAGGGCATTACACCCCTGCCCTGCTCTCAATGCAACCGAGCAGTGAAATTTGGCCCCATGTTGCACTACGCAGCGTCAGAGTTGGGCGTTAATCGTGTCGCAACCGGACACTATGCCCGTGTCCGGTATGACGAAGAGTATGGGCGCTACCAACTGCTGCGGGCGATCGACCACCGTAAAGACCAGTCTTATTTCCTCTACGACCTGACCCAGCCGATTCTGTCACGGGTCGTTTTCCCCCTAGGCGACCAAACCAAAGACGAAACCCGCGCAATGGCGACAAAGTTTGACCTGCACACGGCAGAAAAGCCCGAAAGCCAAGACCTTTGCCTGGTGGAAGCCCACGGTTCTATGAGTGAGTTTCTGAAACAATACCTGGCTCCAAAACCAGGCGATATTGTGGACGAGTCTGGGAGGGTGCTGGGCCAGCACAACGGCATCCATAATTACACCATCGGCCAGCGGAAGGGGTTAGGGATTGCTGCGCCCCATCCCCTCTATGTTATCGGCCTTGATGTCGGGCGTAACCAAGTGGTCGTGGGCGATCGCCAAAGCGCCCACGACTCAGAGCTAACCGCTAGCCGCATGAACTGGGTGTCTATCACCCCACCGACCACACCCATCCGTGCTGATGTTCGCGTTCGCTACCGTTCCCCTGCGGAAGCTGCCACCATCGTTCCCCTCGATGAGTCAGGCGCGTGTAAGCGTGTTCAAATCACCTTTGATGCCCCCCAGTTTGGCATCACCCCTGGGCAAGCAGCAGTGCTATATCAGGGCGATGTGCTCCTCGGCGGCGGCATTATTGATTCCCTGGAGACATCCAGTCTTAGTATTAATCAGTAGTATTAATCAATAGTAAGCAAGCCAGTTGAGCACACAACACACTGTCCTCAACATGCTCATACAACGCTACGAGCCTCAGAAATTAGCAGCTTTTGTCCATACTTCTGGGTTTGTAGTACACGACTTGGCAAAGTTCTCAAGTTCACAACACAAAGATAGGGGTTTAGCGCGCGGGGAGCGCGCGCCAAACCCCTATCTTTGTGTGAAACTTGCCAAGTCGTGTGTAGTGGCAACTTTAGGTGTCAAAATTACTTAAAGCAGAACCTTTAAAACACCCTCTAAGAGATGGGTACCCTAAGTCGTGGAGTAGTAGCAGATCAAAGTTTATTCCTCACATCGGCATGAGCCGAGTAGCATTGATGATATGGCATCATTTCTACAGCGATCGCCCACATTAATTGAACCAGGCCGCTATGACTCGGATTTTCAGGAAGAACTGGTGCGGCTGCATCGGCTATCGGTGAGAGGGCGCTGGGCTATCATCGGCATTCTATGGCTCATTTTCATACCCTTGAGTGTATGGATCATGAGAGATGATATTCGCCTGATGCGCGAGCATTTTACGTGGGCAAGCCTCCGGTATTCGTTGGCCTTTCAACCAATTGCCTCCTTTGGCTTGGTGATTTCCTCCGGATTGACCCTGGGGGTGTTGCTCTGGCAAAGCCGAAATATTCTGCTTGGCCTGTCCGATCATGATTTGAATATCTTAGAGAAACGGCTGATTCGCATTCGTAAACAAGGGAAGAGCCACCCCCTTTGGACGTGGGTGTGCGATCGCCCTTAGATCGACCTCCGCAGTCGAACCATGAAAAACCCGTCTAGATGATGGCGATGAGGCCAAACCTGCAGCCATCCCTCTGGAGTCTGGAAGAGAGCCAGAGGAGACTGTGCTTCGACGGGGGCGATCGTCCACTGGGAATGGGTGTCTAAAAAGTGCTGGACAACCTGCTCATTTTCGTGGGGATGTAGGGTGCAGGTGGCATACACCAGGACGCCCCCTGGTTTCACGAATTGAGCGGCCTGGTGAAGGATGCTGTGCTGGAGACGGGCAAGGTCGCTGATCCGATCAGGAGATTGCCGCCAACGGGCATCGGCATGTCGATGGAGGGTGCCCAGTCCAGAGCAGGGGGCATCGACCAGGACACGATCCGCTTGAGGCAATTCGGCCTGAGGCGATCGCATGTCCTGGGGCAAGAGCTTAATGGACTGGAGCTGGAGCCGCTGCATGTTTTCCTCCACTCGCTTCAGTCGCTTAACATGGCGATCGCACGCCCATATAACACCGCGATCGCCCATCAGTTCTGCGATGTGGGTCGTTTTACCACCAGGCGCTGCACAGGCATCAATCACTGTTTCACCCGGCTGGGGGGCCAGCAGGTGGCTGACGAGTTGAGCACTGCTATCCTGCACCGTCCACCAACCATCTGTATAGCCCGGTAGGGACTGAATGGCTCCGTGATGCTGCGGGAGGCGAATGGCCTGGGGCAATGCCGCAAGCCGCTCCGGGAAAATTCCGTAGGGTTCCAACTGCTCTACCACTTGCTCAACTGTGGTTTTCAGCGGATTCACCCGCAAAACAATGGAGGGCGGTTGGTTGCACCAGTGGCACAGGGCTTCAACCTCCCCTAGGAACTCTGTCCCGTGCTGGTGATGGAAAGGAACAAGCTGGTCAGCCCAGATGCGAATGATCCAGTCGGGATAGCTGTGTAAAACTCCCAGGCGGGCAACGGGGTCGCTCGGTAGCAAAAGGGTGTCGTTCCCTCGGCGGGTATAGGCCCGCAGCAATCCATTCACAAATCCTGACAGCCCCCCCAGCTTATTGTCTTTGGCAAGCTCGACTGAGGTGTTGACCGCTGCCGACGGGGGAACCTGGTCCAGGTATCGCAGTTGGTAAAGCCCCAGCCGCAGAATAAGCTGGATGACGAGGGGAGGGCGATCGCCCTTTGCAGTAGAGAGCTCTTGGATCAGAGCATCCAGGGTGCGCCGCCGGCGCGTGGTTCCATACACCAGTTCAGTGGCAAAGTAGCGGTCTACTGAGATGAGCGATGCGTGAGCCAGCGCTTGGTGCAGCGCTTCATCGGCAAAGGCTCCTTTTTCAATACGCTGCAGCGCCGTCAGGGCAACCTGCCGAGCAGAATTTCGGACGGTTAGGCTCATGACATGTCAGACGCAAGGGTTGATTCAGGATGGAGGATGAAATACCTCCAAGACTGCCTTAAGGGATCTGCGGCTAAAAAAGATACCGGAAGAAAAGAGCAGCGGGCGCAGCCTGCTGCTCTTTTCCGGGTACTTTATTTTCTTGCAAATTCCTCAACAGCATATGATACCGCATCGCCCACCCCAACTGGGCTTGGGTTATTCCATCCTCTAGCAATTCTCATTATAGAAATTTAGGGGGCAAAAAGGTCGCCTCAGGCAACCTTTTTGCCCCCTAAACTAATACACGTGAGCGCCTATAGGACGCGAAGTTTTCTAAAATGAGAATTGCTGATTCAATCCCCATTTGGAAATTAAGGGCGTGACCTAATGTGGTGTACAGCAGAAAGGGACTGTAAGGCCAGCGAGGTACTTAACCCTATTGGGTGTGGAGGGCGATCGCCCTCCACACCCAATAGGCGGTGCCGAGAGTTTACTGCCGAGAGTTCACTTTCTAGTTCAGAGTGTACTTATATTCAGCCTTTAGGAGTTTCAAGATAATCTGAGACTCGTAGCTGATAATGCCCGGAATTTCTTGAAGCTGAGAAAAAAACGATATCATCTCCTCATGGGCACCGTAATAGATATCGGCAAAAATGTTGTATCGCCCTGCAGACGTGGCAACAAATCTCACTTCAGGCATTGCCGACAGGGTTTCTGCTACCGCGTCGATCTTTCCGTTTTCCACCGTCAGCCATACCACTAAAATGTGGGGAGTCCCGAGTTTTTCCGGGTCAGGCCACGCTTGAATGCGAATCACCTCTGCCTGAAGCAACCGCTGCACTCGATACCGTGCCGTTGCCTCCGGGATACTAAGCCGCTTCGCGATTTCTGTAAAGGCCATGCGCCCGTCACCGCGAAGCAGCGTGATGATATCCTGATCAATCTGATCAAGTGAGCCATGGGCTGAAGACTTCGCAACCGTATCAGTCATAATAGTCTATGTGTTGTTAGTTTTAGGGAACCGCTAACGAATGAGCATGAAATAACTCAAACTAAACAGAAAGCTCATTTATTTCATCCTCGTTCCTAAACAATACCTGGTAATCCTTATTGATCTCTCAGAAATCTTACGAGGGTTACCTTTGTAAATAAACACAACCAGGGAGTATTTGTCATGGGGGGTCTCCCCTCTTGTTCATCTTGCCAGGCTTGCTTGTCGCGTGTGCTGCTAATTGTGCCCGATATAGAGCCACATTGATGTGTTACTCTTCCTCTATTCTATCGTCGGGACGGAACCTGTTATCAAATCCATAGATTACTTCAGAGTGTTTGCGAAGCGCGCCAGTGGGCACGAACCAACTTAATTTCGTCGTAATCATAGGCGTCATTAAGATGTTCGCGAATCGCCTTTAAGAGAGTATCGCCGACGGTTTCGATGGCCTGAATGATAGGAGCCTGGCGCTCTTGATCAACAAGCTCATCTAACGCAACCTCTTGTCCGTCTTCGAGCAGCAGCACCAGATGGTCAATGACTGTTCTCAAGGTCAACTTCCGCTTTTCAGCAATTTGGAATGGTGCAAGCCCCTGTTGATGCAGCACCAGGGTTTCCAAATGGGTTGAGGAGATGACAGGCTTTTCCGTCGGAGCAGGAGCGGGGTCGGGGTCAGGCGCTTGAAGCGCGATGCCGTTTTCCTCACAGTAGGCACGAATCTCTGCGACGAACTCGTTGCCGTAGCGCTCTAGCTTGCGTCGCCCCACTCCTGATACATTGCCGAACGACTGTAGGCTACCGGGCTTTTGCTGCGCCATCGCTCGTAGGCTAGAGTCCGTAAAGATGACATAGGGAGGAACACCCTGCTCGTCGGCTAGCCGCTTTCGGAGCGATCGCAGCCGTTCAAAGAGCAGTTCTGCCTCTGCTTTCGCCTTTGCCGTGGCAGTGTTATCCACCACATCCACTCGCTTCGGAACGGCAATCATCACGGTTCGCTGCTTCCGTAAGACTTCCCAGCTTAGAGCATTCAGCTTTAGGGTGGGAAAGCCATCAGTGGTTTCATCCACGAGCCGCTGATGAAGGAGCGATCGCCCCAGGGATCGCCACTGCTCCGCCGTATGGTCGGCACCAATACCATAGGTTGAAAGCTGGTCATGGCGATTTTGCCGTACCCGCTTGTTTTTCGATCCCCGCAGCACATCAATGATGTGGTTCATGCCAAATCGTTCCTGGCACCGGGCCACGCAGGACAGAAACTTCTGGGCCTCGACCGTCCAATCTTCAAGCGGTTGGGGATGGCGACAGTTGTCACAATTCCCACAGTCCCCTGGGAAGAATTCGCCAAAATAGCCCAGTTGAATGGTGCGGCGGCAATCAGTGCCTTCTGCATAGTCCACCACTTGCCGAAGCTGCTGGCGGGCAATGCGCTGCTGGTCAGGGTCAGGCTGCTGCTCAATGAAAAAATCGACAGTGCGGATGTCGCCATAGCCAAAAAAGAGAATGCATTGGGCTGACTCCCCATCCCGTCCGGCACGGCCTGCCTCCTGGTAATACGCTTCCAGGTTTTTGGGTAGGTTATAGTGAATAACAAATCGCACGTCTGGTTTGTTGATGCCCATGCCAAAGGCAACTGTTGCCACGATCACCTGCACATCGTCCCGGATAAATCGACGCTGGTTTTGCGATCGCTCAGCATCACTCAAGCCTGCATGGTAGGGCAGCGCCGACACCCCATCCCGCTGGAGCCGCAAGGTGAGTTCGTCCACCTGACGACGACTCAGGCAATAGATAATGCCTGAATCCTTGGGGGCGGTCTTCACCAGCTTCAAAAGCTCACTGTAGGACTGCCTTTGCTTGGGGCGCACTTCATAGTAAAGGTTTGCCCGATTGAAGCTGGCGACGTGAATAAAGGGCTCCTGTAGCTGGAGTTGATCAACAATGTCGTAGCGCACTCGTTCTGTGGCTGTGGCAGTGAGCGCCATCATAGGAACATTGGGATACCGCTGGCGCAGCCGCCGCAATTGCCGATATTCCGGACGAAAATCATGGCCCCATTCTGAAACACAGTGAGCTTCATCAATGGCAAATCCAGCAAGGCCGATGCCGCGAGAAATGACATCCAGAAACGTCAAAAATCTTTCTTTGAGGAGTTTTTCGGGGGCGACGTACAGCAAATGTACCTGGCCGTGGAGAATATCCTGCTCCCGGCGGCGGGTTTCTTCCAGGGAGAGGCTGCTGTTCAGAAACACTGCGCTGATCCCGGCATTTTGCAGGGCGTCTACCTGGTCTTGCATCAGGGCAATCAGGGGTGACACCACCACCGTAATGCCCGGTTTAATAAGGGCTGGAAGCTGAAAGCAGAGGGACTTTCCGCCCCCTGTAGGCATAATCGTCAGCGTGTCTTGGTGGTGTAGGTAGGCGTTGATGACCTGACGCTGGCCAGGGCGAAAGGTGTCATATCCAAAGTAGTGTTTGAGTACCTGTTCAGGCGACTGAACAGGGAACTGTGGTGTTGATGGTGATGATTGAGCAACCATGCCTTTCATAATGCCCCAGATTGATGAGTACATAAAGATGCATTCAAGATTTTGAATGAAGGCGGACAAATCGCACCCATGCTCGCCGTCACTCGAAGCGGATGAGCAGCCTCCTTACAACCGGCTGTCTAATGCTGAGAGGGGCGATCGCCCTCTGGCCCAAGCCCCAGGTCTTGCAAGACCTCATGATCCATTTTTTCCAGGAGGGAGCGCACCTTCATCCGTGGGATGTAAGGCCATCCCCCCTCTGATTCGATCTCCCGTAAAAAGCCATAGAGCTGCTGCCGACTTTTGGGAAGGGCGTCCTGGAAATACTGGTCACAGATTTCTCGATGGGCTGCCTCTAGGGTTCGCAACAGCGTGAGTAGCGCAATCTCATCACCAGCATGGCGATGGGCGATCGCATGAATCATCTCAAACATAGATGCTAAATCTGGTTTCAGGTCTGCTGGAATAGAGCAGGGCACTGACCCTCGATAGTCATCAAATTTTTCCATGATGCCGCTGACAAGATGCCAATTATAAAGAACAGGTGCATGTCACTGGGGAGCGCCAGAACGCGATTCCCAGCAACCGGAATAGTGATACCGCAATCACCATCCATACCATAACCAACTATGAAGCATCCTTAGGGATCTGCGGCTAAAAAAGATACCGGGAGAAAAGAGCAGCGGGCACAGCCCGCTGCTCTTTTCCGGGTACTTTATTTTCTTGCAAGTCCCTTAGGATCCAGAATTAAAGAAAATCGAAGTTGAGTAGGGCGGCAGGGTGCATCCTACTTTTGTTGGGTGGGCGGGCGCAGCACGCCCACCCAACAAAACAAAATTAATCAATTTGCAAAAGTGGAATGCTCCCGGGC